>CAZKID010000571.1:907-3071 GCA_964552405.1 uncultured Thermoanaerobaculia bacterium | reverse complement strand
GGGGAACCATTGCGGGACCCGATGTCAATGGCGTCCTGATTTACGTCGGGCCGGCCGACACCACCGTCGGTTTCGTGCAGACCGTGCTGGTCGCCAGCGGCTCGGGTACGGTCACCGCTCCCAACGTCAAGCTGGACTCGACACCTCCTCACGTTGTTTCGATCTCGCCTGGTGATGGCGCGACGAAAGTCGCGCCGGACTCGACGATCACCGTGAGATTCAGCCGAGCGATGAATCTCGCGAGCGGCTCCATCACCCTGTATGACGTCGCTGCGAACGCAGTGGTAACGATTAGCCGTACCAACGCGCTCTTGAACCCCGACAAGTCGTTCGATGAGACCTTCACGATTCCGGTCCCGCAAGGACAGAAATTCGGCCTCAAGAGTGACACGCTCTATCGCCTCCAGATTTCAGACGACGTCCGCGATCTCGCGGGGCACCAGCTCGGCGTCATGGTCGGCACCAGCTTCACCACCTCCAATTACAGTGCACCGCAGGTGACGAAGGTTCTTCCATCGCCGAAGGTTCCACTCCCCAAGAACAGTCTTCGCTTCGCAGTCACGTTCAGTAAGACGATTACTCCGACGCCCTGGGCGCCCAGCGGCAACGGTGTGATGCAGCTCCTGCAGCTCGATCGCTCGGGGAATCCCACCGGTTCACCGGTCGCGGGCACCGTGCAACTCGACTCGGCGACGAACACGTTGTTCTTTGCGCCGGCCGTCACCCTGGCACCTCTCTCGTCCTACCGCCTCTCGATTTCAGGCGTCGCGGATATGGAGGGGCGAGGTTTGATCGATGCGGCAGGGAATCCGCTGCCCACCTGGACACAGGACTTCAGCAGCTACGACGAAGTCGCCCCAATTGTGACGATCGGTACTCCCGTCCTCATGTCCTCTGCGATCGGCGCCAACGATCCGCTCTATAGCGGTGTCCTCTATACGATTCCGCTCTCTCTTACGAACCCTGACGGTACACAAGCCTCGGATGTCGAGAGCGTCGATTTCTATAGTGTCGATTCGACGGGGGCAGCGTCGCCGCTCAATCACACCGGATTCACGAGTGTCGACGTCGTTCCACAGCAGGGCGTGAGCTCGTTCACACTCAAGGTCGTTGCGCACGATCTGAGCAAGAACATCAGCGATCCGGTGACGAAGAGCTGGAGCGTTCAGGCAGTCCCCCAGCTCGTGATTGCATCCACGGCGATTGCTCCTTCCGTGGTCTACGCAGGACAGCCATTCAGAAATACGGTGACACTCGGTGGGGGCTCCGTCACAGCAAATGTCACCGTAAGCGCTTACATCAACGGCGACCCGGTGCCCGCATCGAAACAGTCGGGCACGATTACGCGCGCCTCGTTCAGCGCACCGTGGCCCGCGACCACGTTCACACTGCAGCTCCCGGCCGCGACGCCATCGAATGCGCAGATCGTCGTGACGACGACGGCAAGCGATGCCCGCGGTTCGGCGGCGCCGAAGAATGACGCGCTGACGCTCACAAAGGACGCGAGCGCGCCGGTTCTCAACCCACTCTCCATCGAAGTCGTTCATGCGTCCAGCAATGTCGCTGGTTCTTTCAAGAACGGCGATCAATACCGAGTGCATGCGTATGCACGAGATGCCGAGACCGGCGTCCAGTCGGTGACATTCGCCGTCGACGGCCAGTCGTATGTCGTCAGCTCGGGCACTTACAACGCAACGACGCAATTCTTCGACTTCGTCTCGCCGGTCATCACCGTGCAATCGCACAATGAGGATTTCACGGTGTCGGTTACGGCTGAGGCGGCGGACTATGGGTTGAATAAGACGCCGGCCGGGACGACGGTGACGTATCTCGGGATCCACGATCCCAACGCACCGACCGTCGCCTGGATCACGCCGCTCCATCATTCGGCCTGGCCCCCATCGCCCACCGGCTTCAACACGCCGGTCGACGTCAGCATTGAGGGTTATGACCGGGCAAACGGCCTGCTCATTCTCACGCGCCTGGGCGCGGCAATTGTCGCCGACTGGTCCACCATCGCCGAGGGGATGACCGTCGAAGCGCGCGTCACCGAGACCAACAAGGGCGGGCTCACCGTCGATGTCCACGGCATTCGCGGCTTCATGCCAATCAGCCAGATTGACCTCTACCGCGTGGAAAATGCAGGGCAGTTCGTCAAACAAGC
>CAZKID010000571.1:0-897 GCA_964552405.1 uncultured Thermoanaerobaculia bacterium | reverse complement strand
CACCCCGCCGCCCCCGTTTTTGTTGGCAAGTGTCAGGGGTTCGTGGCGGCAGCCATTTGCGTGCAGACATACCGGTCGATACGGCGGGGCCCGGAACCATGACGATCACGGCGAATGTGGACGACGGTGACGGAGGCCACAAGATCGATTTGCCGATCGCGATCGACCTCGTTGCCTATACGCAGATCCTGAACACCGGAACCGTAGCGGTCGACGCGACGCATTCTCTAACCGGCGACAGCATCGTCGTCGACGGTGCGCGACTCGTCCCGCACATTCCGCTCACGCTGAAGAACCTCATCGTCCTCAACGGCGGACTCGTCGATACCGTCAACAGCACGACGAACAAGGACGAGAGCGTGACGCTGGCCGTCAGCGATCACTTCTTCGTCGACGGCCGCTCGCACGTCGATGTTTCGAGCCGCGGCTATCTCGGCGTCCTGCAGGACAACTTCGACAATACCGGCTCCAACGGCGATCCGCGCGGAATGACGCTCGGACGCAGCACGGCCAATGGCGCATCGAACGCCAACGCATCGCATGCGGGCCTTGGAGGAGAAGAGCCGGGTTACGTGACGAACCCGACGTACGGTTCGATCACCGCGCCTTCGGATCTCGGCAGCGGCGGCAGTGCCACACTCTCGGGACAGCGCGGTGGTGAGGGTGGCGGCGCGATGGTCGTCACGACGACGGACAAGATCGTCGTGGCAGGCTCAATCAACGCGGACGGCGAAGCCGGCTACGGCTTCGGCGGCGCTGGTTCCGGCGGCTCCATTCACCTCTCAGGCAAGACCGTCGTCCTCGGGTCTGCCGCGAGCCTTTCCGCGAACGGTGGTGACGACGAAGGTGCGGCCGGTACGCAGCGCGGCGCTGGTGGTGGACGTATCTCAGTTGAAG
>CAZKID010000570.1:0-3089 GCA_964552405.1 uncultured Thermoanaerobaculia bacterium | reverse complement strand
CCCGCTGATCTACGCCATCAGTGGAACGAACGTCTACGTGCGAACGAGTGGAAGTGGTGCGCCGGTCCTGACCACGACCGCACCTGGAGCCAGCACTCTGCGGGACATCACCGTCGATCCTTCTGATTGGCAGAAGGCGTACGTCATCAACAGCGGCGGGCAGGTGTTCGCGACGTCGAACAATGGCGGAACGTGGACCGACATCACCGGCAATCTCGCGAGCGGAACGACGGATTTGCGAAGCATCGCGTTTGTGCCGGGCAGCCCCAGTGCGGTTGTCGCCGGCGGCGTCAACGGCGTGTTTCGAATGGCGACGACTGCGTCAGGCGTTTGGCAGCAGCTTGGATCCGGGTTGAGCAATGCGCCTGTCTTCGATCTCGATTACGACTCAGCAGATGATGCGCTGATCGCGGGCACGATGGGACGCGGGGCGTGGAAACTGACCGGAGTGTCGACGTTGACGGCGCCGCCGTCGATCTCGATTGGCGATGTAACGGTGACCGAGGGGAATGCCGGAACGGTGAACGCGAACTTCCCCGTGACACTGTCCGCTTCCAGTGGCGCCACGGTCACTGTCGATTACTCGACGGCCGATGGGACGGCGACGCAGGGCTCGGGCACGTTCTCGAACACCGGCTCGATCAGTATTCCGTCTGTGGGCAACGCGACACCCTATCCGTCGAACATCACGGCGTCGGGATTGACCGGGACGATTACGAGTGTCACGGCAACGTTGACTGGAGTCACGCATACGTATATCGGCGATGTTGATGTGCTGCTGGTAGGCCCGGGCGGGCAGAGTGTGATTCTGATGTCCGACATTGCCGACACCTTCGGTGCGAGCGCGCTCAATTTCACCTTCAGTGATAACGCCGCGTCCTCGCTCAGCACATCCGCGCCGGTTTCAGGAACCTATAAGCCGACGAATCTGACCGACACGTTCGGCACCGACACCTGGAGTTCGCCCGCACCACCAAGCGGCTACGGATCGACGATGTCGGTGTTCAACGGCACCGCACCCAACGGCACATGGTCGCTGTATGTCGTCGATGATTTCGCTCCCGACTCGGGAACGATCGCTGGCGGCTGGAGCATCACGATCACGACGACAGGCGGGGACTATCAGGGCACCTCAGGCACCGTGACGTTCACTCCCGGCAATACGACCGGGACCATCACGGTGCTGGTGAATGGTGATACGTCTGTCGAATCGAACGAGACGTTCTTCGTGAATCTCGCTAACGCAAGCAATGCGACGATCAGCGACTCGCAGGGACAGGGAACGATCACGGATGATGATGGACTGGCGGCGCCAACGAACGTCGTGGCGACTGGATCTGGGGCGACGTCGGTCGATGTCACATGGACAGCGGCCGCCGGTGCGACGGCGTACCACGTCTATCGCAGCGCAAATCACGTGAGCTACACGCTCGTCGGGTCGCCACTGAGTAGCGATCCGCAGCCATTCACCGACTCAGGCGCGAGCGCGAACACGGCATATCTGTACAAGGTGCGATCGTTCAACGGCAGTGAAAGCGCTGACAGCAACGTCGATCTGGCGACGACGGTCGTGTACACGGACCCGACGCTTACTGCCCAGTTAACGAAGGTCAAGCTCGCGCACTTCACGCAGTTGCTCACCGCTGTGAACGCGGTGCGCACGTTGGGAGGAGCATCATTCCCGGTGATCGGGTTTACGGCACCGACGCCAGCGACGAATGTCACCGTGCGTGCTCAGCACCTGCTCGACTTGCGCACCGCGCTGCCAGGTACGTTGTGGACGGCGCTCGGCTTGGGCACGCCGTCGTTTGCGGAAACGATCACCGCGCAGTCGACGAAGATCAAGGCGTCGCACATCACGGAGTTGCGCAACGCAGTGAAGTGAGCTGCTCTAATCGATGGCTTCCACCTTGCCCTCGAAGATGTGCACTGCGCATCGCGAGTCGCGATACACCCAGGTCACTGCGCCTGTTCCACGGATCTCTTCGTCGGGCTTCTTCTCATCCGGCTGGCCGATTTTCGTCGCGACTGCATCTGCCGTCATTCCGGGCTCGATCGTCGAGCACGATCCATGCGTCACGGATGACGTTGCGATTGCCGCGGCTTGCGTTGCGCTCGTGTGCGCCATCATCGGCGAGCCAAACACGATCAGCCATCCGAGTGCGAGCACCGCGCTGCTGATGAGCAGCCGCTTCTCCGCCGGCCTGATCGTCGCGCCCTTCGGAATCGGGCTGCGCGACCCAGCGCTCATCAGCGAAAAGAGAAGCCACTGCGCAATGATTACCATCGCCAGAATCTGCATCGGCATCAGCATCAGTGTCTTCCTCTCGTCCACTGCAGATTGATGTCGGCATCGTGGTCGTATCGGACAGGAATGCTGTCCTCGAACACCTTGCCGCTCGTCCGTCCCCACGCGCGAAAGTCGGTGTCGAACTGCGCGACGCTTCCGCCAGTCAACTGCTGGATCGCCTCTTCTGTCGTCGCGCCGTTCCGGAATGACTCCATCATCCTGGCGACGCCCGCCTTGCCATACTTCGCTTCGATGTAACGGATGATCGTTTGCGCCTCGACATAGGCTTCGCTGATCATCCCCGGATCGGGAGCGCCGCGCAGCACGGGATCGAGGAGAGTGACCGCGAGCAGCCGGTCGTCCGTATACATGTTGAACGCATTCGGCGAGTGGTCTTTCATCTCGATCCGTTGTGCGAGCCCTTCCTGGAACCAGTGCGGCGCCTGATCCTTCGTCTTCTGCGCGATCATCGCGTGGCTCAGCTCATGACTGAGAATCGCGACGACTTCGGGCTCGAACGACTCGACGCCGGCGAACGGCAGCGTGATTTTTCCGTTGTAGAAACCGACGATGAAGTCGCTGCCTGTGTAGATATCGCGGAAATCCTGCCACCAGACGATGTTCACCACGGTCTGCTTGAATTCCGGCACCGCAATCCACGATTGCAGCCGCGCCAGCTCGTTCTCCAGAATCTTTCCGAGGCTTTCCGCCATCGGGCCGTTGATCTCTTCCGGCACGCGCAGTTGGAAATGTTGCGTCGTGACCGTCGAGTACGCCGTCGCGAGCCGCTTGTTCATTT
>CAZKID010000569.1:0-3095 GCA_964552405.1 uncultured Thermoanaerobaculia bacterium | reverse complement strand
GCCAACCACAGGAACGGGACGACACGCACGGAAAAAACGCGAACCACTCCCGGGAATCCGGGGACGGCGATCTTTTGGGAAGAGTCGATCTTCGAAGTCGTTTCAGCCGAGGCGCAGGGGGCGGGAGTGCGGTACGTGCTGGAGCCGTGGCGCGAAGAACATGCGATGCGCGTCACCGATCGTTACGACGAGGAGAGTGAAGCGCATCGCGTTGCCCAACACGAGGCTGCACTTCGCCGCGAGAAGCAGCGCATCGGCGTGAAGCTCATCGGATTTCTTGCGGGGCATCTGCCTGCCCTCGTGCAGGAAGAGCTGGCGAGTGAGCTCGGACTCTTCGCTCCGCGGATGACGGTGATGTCGGCGCTGATGATGTTGGTGATCGTCGCGGCGCTCATTCTGTCGATCGTTCATCGCTACATGAACGGAGACACGATTCTGTGGCACGTGGTCCTGGCGTTCTATCTTCTTCAGGAGAGCTTCCTTCGTCTGGTCAGAGTGTGGATGCACCACCGTCCGATGGGATCGCTCATCGGCATCCTCTTCTACAGCATCGCCTACGCGGCAGGGTGGAAGCGCGGCATGACCTCGCCGCTTCAGGAGGCGAAGGGCAACGCGATCTACGTTCGCAAGGAACACGAGGACACGAAGCTCCGCGACGCGTTTCATTTGCGCGAGCCGCTGGTGACGCTGCTCCCGCCGGACGAGCAGGCGCGCTTCGCCGAGCGATACGACTACGACTATCGAAAGCAGTCGACGCCGATCGCGTTGATCGTGCTCGTCTTTTCGCTCGCCGGCGTGTTCACCTCGATTCGCACGATGACGATGCAGTCGAGCTTCGGCGCCTTCCTCTCGCTGATCTGTGCCGGCGGCATGTCGATCGAGCAATTGCTGAGGCTCATCGCGTTCAAGCGAGGTCCGGCGGGGAGCGTGCTGGGTGTGCTCGCGCGGCCACTGACCCGCAAGCTGCTCGTCTAAGCGGCACGCTACTCGCACCGTTACGTCGGGGTCATGGAGTCGTTTGACGGTCGCCGCCGCGTCCTCATCGAAGGTGTTTCTCCCCGCGTGGACGACGGGCGCTTCGCTGCGAAGCGGATCGAAGGCGATACAGTCCTGCTCGAGGCCGACATCTTCGCCGATGGGCACGATGTCATCAGCGCCGTCGCTCTGCACCGCCATCAATCGGAGAAGAAGTGGCGCGAAGTCCGTCTGCGCCCGCTCTTCAACGATCGCTGGCGCGCCGAGCTCCTCGTGGAGCGCCTCGGCTTTCATCTCTTTACGTTCGAAGCGTGGATCGATCACTTCCTGACCTGGCATCGCGATCTCCGAAAGCGCGTCGAGGCGAAGCAGAGCGATCTCGATGTGCAGCTCACCATCGGGCTGCAGATGATTCGCGATGCGGCCGCGCGCGCGAATGCGCGCGATCGCCGGAGACTCGCGACCTTCGTTCAGCTCCTCGAGAGCGATGCAACGCTCGACGAAAAAATCGAGGAGGTCTGGAGCGAGGATCTGCTCGCGCTCATGTGGCGCAATGCGGATCGCACTCTGGCGACGCGCTACGCGTGCGAGCATGCGATCGAAGTCGATCGGCGCAAAGCGGCATACAGCACCTGGTACGAGCTCTTCCCGCGCTCCTTCGGCACGCTGCGCGATGTCGAGCGGCAGTTGCCCCGCATCGCGAAGATGGGCTTCGACGTTCTCTATCTCCCGCCGATTCATCCGATCGGAACGACCTTTCGCAAGGGCCGCAACAATGCGGTGAGTGCGCAGGCCGGGGACGTCGGGAGTCCGTGGGCCATCGGCGGAACGGAAGGTGGTCATAAGAGCATTCATCCTGACCTCGGCACCGTCGATGACTTCGCGGCACTCCTACGGACGGCGCAGAAGCATGGAATCGACCTCGCGCTCGACATCGCGTTCCAGGCGTCGCCCGATCATCCGTATGTGACCGAGCATCCCGATTGGTTTCTGCAGCGGCCCGACGGCACGATTCAATACGCGGAGAATCCGCCGAAGAAGTACCAGGACATCTATCCGTTTTTTTTCGAGTCCTCTGAATGGCGTCCGCTGTGGGAGGAGCTGCGCAGCGTTTTCGAGTTCTGGATCGCGCGCGGCGTGCGCGTGTTCCGCGTCGACAATCCGCACACGAAGCCGTTGCCGTTCTGGCAATGGTGCATCGCCGAGTTGAAGCGGAAACATCCTGAGCTGATCTTTCTGGCCGAGGCGTTTACGCGGCCGAAGATCATGTACTGGCTGGCGAAGGCGGGGTTCACGCAGTCGTATACCTACTTCGCCTGGCGCAATACGGCGTACGAACTGCGCGAGTATTTCGAAGAGCTCACGAAGCCGCCGGTCAGCGACTTCTTTCGTCCGAACGCCTGGCCGAATACTCCGGACATCCTCCCGGAGTATCTGCAGTTCGGAGGGCGTGGCGCCTTCGTGAATCGCCTGATTCTCGCGGCGACGCTCTCTTCGAATTACGGGATCTATGGTCCGGCATACGAGCGGATGGTGCGCGAGCCGCGCGAACCTGGCGGCGAGGAATACCTCGATTCCGAAAAATACGAGGCGAAGCTGTGGGGCGAGTCGGACGAGGATCTCACCGACCTGATCGTCCTCGTCAATCGCATTCGCCGCGAGAATCCCGCGCTGCATCAGAACGCGACCCTGCGCTTTCATGAAACCGACAATGAGCAACTCCTCTGCTACAGCAAGGCAAGCGGCGACAACGTCGTATTGAGCGTCGTCAACACCGACGCGCACAACACGCAGGCGGGCTGGGTCACGCTCGACCTGCCGTCATTGCAGCTCGACACAGGCCGCCCGTTTCAAGTGCACGAGTTGATGAGCGGCGCGCGCTACAACTGGCATGGACCTCGTAATTTTGTGCAGCTGAATCCGCACGTGGTGCCGGCGCACATCTTTCGGATCCGAAGGAAGGTCAGGAGTGAGAGGGACTTTGAATACTACTTGTGAGCGCCGAGACGCGACGGTGAAAGTCAAAAGCGAAATGCAGAATTCAGAATTCAGAATTCAGAATTTAGGGGCATCGCTGATTTCAGTGGGTAGATTCTGCAGCGACCGATCTCTCGTCATCC
>CAZKID010000568.1:0-3131 GCA_964552405.1 uncultured Thermoanaerobaculia bacterium | reverse complement strand
CCGCGACTGAGTAAGAGAAACTCGCGGTGCTCTGGCCGTCAGTTTCCTTCTCCCCTCCGCGAGGGGAGAAGGTGCGCGAAGCGCGGATGAGGGGTTCGTGCAACACGCGAACAGGAGCCCCCTCATCCGCCTTCGGCACCTTCTCCCCCGTGCGGGGGAGAAGGGACTGGGTCGGCTCAAGCCCGCATGAACACTGGGAGTTTCTTGGAAGCGAAGCGAAGGACCCCTGTTTCGGCGGGAGGTTCTTCGTCGTCTTCGCGACTCAGTCACTTCATCCTCTTCCGCACATCATCGAACCAATTCGCGACGTGATGAATCTCGCGCAGTTCGATGTCGCCGCCGTCGGCGGGGAAGAGGAAGCGGCCATCGGCCATCACGTCATAGTCCTGATCGACATCCTTGCGCTGTGGGAACAGGCGCACGGGTCTTGCTGCGCGAAGAGGCGGGCCGCTCTCGATCGTCACTCCGTACATCGCGTTCTGATTCCAGTAGAACAGCTCGCGGCCGTCTTTCGACCAATGCGCAGACGAGCCGCCGTCGACGGAGATCTGCACGCGGCCTCCGCCCGTCGCAACGGATCGCACGTACACCTCGTAGCGTCCCGACTCGTTCGACTCGTACGCGAGCCAGCGGGCATCAGGAGAAAACGCGGGCGCGGCCTCGTCGAACGGGGTCTCGAGCATCGCTCTCTTCGTGTGATCCGCGAGCGAGAGGAGCCAGATATCGCGGCGATTCGACGGCGTTGCATCGACGTAAGCGAGCGTCTTCCCATCGGAAGAGATCGACCAGGGAAGAATCGCATCTGCTGAGCGCGCGAGCTCTTCGAGTTGTCCGCCGCCATCCGCGGCACGCATGACGATGCGATGCATTCCTTCGACCGGCAGTTCGGATGCATAGAGCACGTGCGTTCCGTCCGGCGTCCAGACGGGACTCGCCTCGTTGCCCGGTTCGAAGCTGAGGCGCGTCGTCGTGCCGCGCGCGACGTCGACGAGCGCGATGTCGTCGTTCGCCGCGCCGACATCGATCGCCACGGTTCGCTGATCGGGCGAAAGCCGCGGCGTCACGACATTGGGCAGTCCGGTCGCGATGTCGGTGCTGTGTCCCGTTCGGTCGATCGCCATCAGGCGCCAGCGAATCGTTCCGACCGCCGGCACGTAGACGAGCGAGCCGTTGTTGGAGAACGCATACGCGGACCAGCCGGTGTCGGCCCACGTAAGCACTCCGTCGAGGACGCGCACCGGCGCGCCGGTGACGCGCAGCGAGCTTGCATCGAAGGGGACGGCGTAAAGCGCATCGCCGCGCGCAAACACGAGGTGTCCCGATGGCAGATACGCCGCGTCGGTTCCTCCCTCGAGAATCGTGGTCATCGATCCATCGCGCACGGAGAGCGCGACGATACTCGCCTCATCGAATGATGCGATGTCGCCGCTCTTCACCGTCACGAGGAGATGCTTCCCATCCGGAAGGACGTGCGGCCAGCGATGACTCAGCTCATTGCGCGATTTGTCGGGACGCGAGAGCTGCACGGGCGTTCCGCCACTCGCGGAGACGCGAAACACACCGCCCGACGGATACGGCGTGAAGTAGATCGTCTGATCCTCGGACCACGTCCCGCCGCGCGCATTGGGCGCGCTGCAGATCGTGATCGGCGCGCCGCCGCTCATGGGCGCCTTCTTCAGAAACCCATCGGAGAAGAATGCGATCCATGCTCCATCGGGCGAGAAGAAGGGACACTGCGGACGCTCGCTTCCCGGAATCGGCGAAGCGGCGAAGCGATCGAGCGCGCGGAGAAACAGCCGGCGCTCACCCTGGAACGGCGCGCCGTAGACGACTCTCGTGCCATCGGGCGAGATCGCGAGCATCGCCCGTCCCGCGCGCTCGAGCAGCGTCTGCGGCGGAAGTGCGATGTCGAGTCGCTGCACCGCCGGCTCGACGCGGGAGATGTCGATCATGCGCCACGCGACGAGCATGCCCGACGTGAGTACGATTGCGGCGAGCAGCCAGAGCATTCCTGAGCGTCCGAGAGAGCGCGCTCGTGGCGCGATCGCCGGCATGGACGGTGACGTTCCGATCCAGCGCAGTTGATCCGCCACATCGTGCGCGCTTTGCCAGCGATCGTCGGGATCTTTGTTCAAGCACTTCGCGACGACGTGCTCCAGCGCCGGCGGCGTCAGCGGCCGCAGCTCGGTGATCGGCTTCGGGCTCCCGTTGATGATCGCGGCAATGAGACTCGCTTTCGTCTTGCCGGCGAACGCGGTCGTCCCCGTTGCCATCTCGTACAGAATCGAGCCGAGGGCGAAGATGTCGGTGCGCGCGTCGGCGTCCTGACCTTCGAGTTGCTCGGGCGCCATGTATTGGAACGTTCCGACGATCAACCCTTGCGACGTCAGCCCGAGTTGCTGCGTGACGACGTTCGATGCCGCGTTCATCTCGGCGACGACGACACTCGGCGGCGATGCTTTGGCAAGGCCGAAGTCGAGCAGTTTCGCGCCGCTCCTCGTGATCATGATGTTCGCCGGCTTCAGATCGCGATGCACGACGCCCGCGCGGTGCGCGCGATCCAACGCATCCGCAATCTCCGAGCCATACCGCAAGACCTCAGGGAGCGTCAGCGGCCCGCGTTCGAGGCGTTTCTCGAGCGACTCCCCCTCGAGCAGTTCCATGACGAGATAGTCCTCGCCGACGTCGTACAACGTGCAAATGTGCGGATGGTTGAGTTGCGAGATCGTCTTCGCCTCGCGCTCGAAGCGCGCCTTGCGCTCCGCGCTGCGCGCGAAATCGCCGGGCAGGATCTTGATGGCGACGAAGCGGTCGAGACGAACGTCACGCGCGCGCCACACCTCGCCCATGCCTCCCGCACCGAGTTGCGAGATGACCTCGTACGGCCCGAGGCGAGTGCCGGTTGCGACCAACGATCCTCCTGGATTGGGAAGATTATGGCGCGCGCGAGGGACGAAAAGCGAAATGTAGAACGGAGAATTGAGAAATGAAAACGATCTGCCTGCGGTAGCTTCGTCATCCCGAGCGGCGAATCGTCGCTGCGCGCCCGTTTTACGAACATGACAGCGAATCTGTTGATGCCTAGTTCCTTCTCCCCTCCGCGAGGGGAGAAGGTGCGCGGAGCGCGGATG
>CAZKID010000567.1:0-3142 GCA_964552405.1 uncultured Thermoanaerobaculia bacterium | reverse complement strand
TTCATTTGATCTTCACCGGCGCGTTAGCGCCGTTCACCCGCTCGGGATGACGGGGTTGCCTCCGCATGCCTGATCACGCCGGTGTCCGCAGGTGCCACTTCGTGTGCGATTGGAAGATGTTCGCGGCCGTGAGCACCGCGTCTTCGTTCATCGGCGCGGCGACGAACTGAATCCCAACCGGCAATGTCTTCGACGTGAATCCTGAAGGGACGCTGATGGCCGGCAGTCCGCAGAAGTTGCCGATGCCGCCGAGCGGGTCGGAGAACGCCAGATCGGTCTCGAGATTCGTCTCCATTGAAGTCGCGGCGATTGGCAGAGAGGCTGCGGCCACGACGTCGACGTGCTCGAAGAGCTCTCTAACCTTTTGCTGCAGCACGCCTCGAATGCGTTGTGCGCGCACGTAGTCCGCTCCGGAGATCGTGGCGTTGACAAAACCACCGATCTTCGCCAGCGGATCCGTCAGTTCGAGCACGCCGCCGCGATCGATCAGCGCGTCGAACGCAGACGCTCCTTCGACGGAGATCGTCGTTCCCGCCGCGACTTCCCACGGGCCTTCCGGCAACGCGAGCTCGACGATCGCGGTGTGCGGTGCCAGCACGTTGCGCGCGTCGTCGGTGATCCTCTGGATCTCCGGCTGCATGTCCTTCCACGCGTTCGTCAGCCAGCCGATGCGGAGCTTGCGCGCAGGCCTCCGGTACGCGAAATCCGAAAGAGCAGCGAGCACGATGCCGCAATCATCGGCGCTGCGCGCCATCGGACCGATCTTGTCCATCGAGTACGAGAGCGCCATCGCGCCCTCGCGGCTCACGCGGTTGTACGCCGGCCGCAAGCCCGACACGCCGCAATACGCCGATGGACAAACGATCGAGCCCCACGTCTCGGTTCCGATCGCGAACGGCGCGAGCATCGCAGCGACGATCGCACCTGATCCGCTCGAAGAGCCGCACGTCCAACAGGTCTCATTCCAGGGATTCTTCGCGCCGCCCTGCAACGACGCGTTACCGAAGCGATAGCCCATGCCGCCGGCGAGCTCGATCATCGCCGCCTTGCCGATGAGAATCGCACCAGCCTCGCTGAGCCGCCGAATCACGGCCGCATCGAAATCGAACTTCTGCTTCGCGTAAGGGCGTGCGCCCCACGTTGTCGGATAGCCCTTCGCGGCAAGGAGATCTTTTGCGGCGTAAGGGATGCCGTGCAGGAGCCCGCGATACCTGCCTGCGGTGATTTCCTTTTCTGCCGCGCGCGCTTCGTCCATCGCGCGCTCCGGGGTCAGCGTCGCGTACGCATTGAGCTTCGAGCCGATCTTGTCGCTGCGCTCGAGAAATGTGCGCGTGACTTCCACCGGCGAGAGCTTCTTCGTGCGGATATTGTGCGCGAGCTCGCGGACGGACATGCCGACGACGTTGGTCGATCCCGAAGGGGCGACAGGCGCCTCGCCTGCCGGCTCGTTGGATAGGCGAGGGCGCCTGTCCCCCCACATCAGACCTGGCGCCGAGTCATTGGCGAGGTCGTACGCTCTCATCGGCGCGAGACCCTTCTCGTTGTCGATGACGAGACGCCGGATGTCCGCCTTCTGTTCGTCGGTGAAATGCGCGCCCCACTTGCCGATGATCCAGTCGGAGCGCGCCGAGGCTTCCGATGCGATCTGCGCGGGAACATCGCCGAGCGCGGTCGCTGCAATCGATCCCATCGCCGTGGTCACTACGAAATCGCGACGCGAAAACTTCGACATCGATTACCTCCTGCGCGCGCCCCGGCGCACAACCTCGACACCCGCCGTTCCTCTCCGCCCCGCGGCGCCGCGACGCGCCTTCTCGAGCAGCAGAAGAAATCCGAAGGCCGGATCTTTGAGATTCAAGTGCCGCAGAAGATTCCAATGCTTCCGCACATATCCCTGCAGATACTCGACGACGTGACCTAACGAAATGATGCGGCAGGGAGGCACTTCCTCGCCCGGCGGAAACGAGGCGAAGACGACGAGGCGGATGCTGTAGTTGCTGCGCAGCATCACCTCGCCGTTCTCCAGCAACTCGGCAGCGATCCGCGCATCGTCATCACCGTGCGCGAAGCGGCTGATCACCGTCTCCAGCACTTCAGCGTCGCGAATCGCGCTGTTGATGCCGACGCGGCCTTCCTTCACTTCGCCGATGATCACGTCGATCGAGCTCGGATGAATGCCGAGACCAGGATCGATTTCCGTGATGTCGAGACTCTTCGCGCGCCGCCGCTGCGCAGGGCGCGCACCCGACGGAAAACGAAACGCAAGGATGTCGATGTCGGTGATCGAACGCGTCTTACGTCCCGCGCCCGCGATGATCGGATACTCGGCCGACGTGAAGTATCCGTTGAGTTGAAGGTACGCCTGCACGAGAGCGACGGCGTGGTCCATGGGTCGCAACGATAACAGAGGGCCTGAGAAAATCGACTACACTGCAAGGAACTCCGATGGCCGATACGAAACCAACGCCCCGCCCGCTCTACGACTGCTCGAAATGCCCCGGCTATTGCTGCAGCTATGACGCGATCGTCGTCACCAAACGCGACATCGCGCGCCTCGCGAAGCACTTCGAGCTCGACGAGGAGACGGCGAAGAAGCGCTTCACGAAGGTCGTCGACAAGGAGCAGGTCCTTCGTCATCAGAAAGACAAGATCTACGGCAGCGTCTGTACCTTCTTCGATACGGAGAAGCGTCGCTGCACGATCTATGAGGCACGCCCCGGAGTCTGCCGCGCCTACCCGGAGTGGTCGCGCTGCGGCTACTACGACTTCCTCAAGTGGGAGCGCAAACAGCAAGGTGATGATGAGTTCGTTCCGATGTCGCACAGCTGACCCTGCTGAAATCACCTCTTCGGAGGTGATTGTTCTTTGCAGCATGCCGTTCCGCCGTCTCGCAGTCCTGCTCCTGCTGCTCGCCGCACCGTTGCTCCTCGCGCAGGAGCCACCGCAGCATGTCGAAGAGAACGTCTCGGTCGGCTATGTCATGGTGCCGTTCACCGTGCTCAGCGGGCATGGCGCACCGATCACCGAACTCAATTCCGGCGAAGTCTCGCTGCTCGTCGATGGCGTTCCCGTGCAGAGCGAACTGTTCGAGAAGTCGATGGACGCCCCGGATACGTTCCCGATTCTGGTCGACGGCTCCGGC
>CAZKID010000566.1:0-3161 GCA_964552405.1 uncultured Thermoanaerobaculia bacterium | reverse complement strand
GCCGCAGGCGAATGGGCAGCCGGGCGTGCCCGCGCCGCCGATGGCGGTGCCGGTGATCACCTACGATTCGCGGATCCAGATCCACATGAACGGCGAGGGCGTGACACCCGGTCCCGTCCCGGCTGCCCACACCTTGAACAAGCCCAATGTCAGGAAGCACGTTCCCCCTCGGCGTGTATTCGGTCGGCGCGCAGATCGGCGCCGGCGGCATGGGCGAGGTCTATCGCGCCCGGGACACGCGGCTCAATCGCGACGTCGCGATCAAGATTCTTCCTCCCGAGCTTGCCGTAAAGGCGGAAGCCGTCGCGCGATTCGAGCGCGAGGCGCAGGCCGCATCCGCGCTCAATCATCCGCACATCCTCCATGTGTATGACGTAGGTCAGGGCGTTGATCCGAACGGAAAACTCGTCCATTACATCGCGATGGAATTGCTCGACGGGAGCACGCTGCGATCGCGGATCACCGTGCCGCGCTCCGACCGGCGGACCGTGACGTGGCTCGCGCAGATCGCGGATGCCCTGACCAAGGCGCACGCGGCCGGCATCATTCACCGCGACCTCAAGCCCGACAACATCATGATTACGGCGGATGGGTATGCGAAGGTTCTCGATTTCGGACTCGCGAAGCTCGTCGAGCCGTCGCTCGCCGAGTCGGACGACACCACGCAGCGCGTTCAGCCTCAATCAGTCAGCGGCGTACTCCTCGGGACCGCGGGCTACATGTCGCCCGAGCAGGCTCAGGGACGGGCGGCCGATCAGCGCTCCGACATCTTCTCCTTCGGTTGCATCGCCTACGAGACCGCGACGAGCCGCCGCGCGTTCGAAGGAAATTCATTCGTCGACACGTTGCACAAGATCCTCCATGAGGAACCTCGTCCGATCGAATCGCTCGCCCCCGGCACACCGTCGGAATTGCGCCGCATCATCCGGCGCTGTCTCGAGAAAGATCCGGACGAACGCTACCAGTCGATGAAAGAAGTGGCGATCGAGCTCCGACAGCTCGAGCGAATGCTGGGATCGTCAGGCGAGGTGATGGCGCCCGCCATGCGCCGCACACGGCGGCCGAACGTAATCGTGACGACAGGCGTCTTCGCCATTGCCGTTGCGGCGCTTGCCGGCCTCACCGTCCGTGCGTATCGCGACCGCACGTGGAAACCAAACATGGCGGATGTCCGCGTCATGCGCGTGACGAACACAGGCCGCGCGCGGAGTGTCGGAATCTCCGGTGATGGAAACTACATCGCCTATGTCGAACATCGCGCCGAGAAGTGCTTTCTCATGTTGAAGCATCTCGCGTCGGACAGTGAGATCGAGCTCTATTCGTCGGCCACGCTCGGCACGGCACCTTACCGCCGCGGCGACTTGAAGCCAGGCGTCATCGGCCCTCGCTTCTCGCAACAGGGAAACTTCATCTACTTCGTCGACGGCGCACTCTACCGCCTCCCGCTCCTCGGCGGAAAACCGGAGAAGGTGCTCGATGCTGCATTCACCGAACCTTCGTTCTCGCCCGATGGCCGGGAGCTCGTCGTCGTGCAGCAGCGCGGCGATGCGTTGGCGCTCGTTCGCGCACGACTCGATGGCGATCATCCAGCGGTCGTTCTGCTCACGAAGAGCAGCATCTGGAATCCCTCGTGGTCATCGGACGGAAAGTCGATCCGCTGCCTCGAAGTCCCGGGGCCCGACAGCGAGCAACGCTACATCTCCGTTCCGCTCGAAGCGCCGCGGGCGATTCCGCTCATTCGCGATCCATACATGATGACCGGCGCCGTTCTGCCGGAGACGAACGGATTCATCGTGGAGACCTCCACGCCGGCCACGCCGAGTTTTTGGCTCTCCCACGTGGCGCTCTCCGGCGAGAAGACGCGATTGACTGCAGACAATGCATCGTACGTTGGCCCGACAGTCACCAGGGACGGCTCCGTCATCGCTGTTCTGCGCGCGGCGACGTCGGTGAGCTTGTGGCGTGTTTCCGCGGATGGGATGTCCGCTCGCCTGCCGATGGGATCCGATTCGAAGGACGGCAGCGCGGGACTCCATGCGGGCGCCGATCACAAGATCTATTTTTCGTCGAAGTCGGCCGGGTCGAGCGATGTGTGGGTGACGGACCTCGACGGCACCTCACCCCGGCGGATCACCGACGACGACGAGGATGGCGAGTTCTATCCGACGTCGACGCGAGACGGCAGCGTCATCATCTATGTGAAGCGGACGACGCGGGCCGGAAGAAACGTGACGCTTTCGCTCTGGCGCTGCGATGCGGACGGCTCGCACCAGAAGCAATTGACGTCCGGCCCGAACGATGGATTCGCGACGATCAGTCCGGATGAGCGCTCGGTCGTCTACGTGGCTGAGGATGGAATCCGCAGAATGCCGATTGACGGTGGTGCATCGGTCCTGCTGCAGAAGGGTGAATTCGGCTGCGTTGCGCAGAGCAGCAGCGGTGAGATCTTCGCGCGCGTGAATGCGGGCAACCAGGAGGTCCGGCTTCTGGCGTTTCGTTCCGATGGAAGCGCGTTGCGAACCATCACGCTGAAAACGGGCGGCTATCCGGGAGATTTCTATCGGAATTTCTCCGTCGTGCCGGATGGCAGTGCTGTGATCTTTCCCGAGTTGCGGGATGCCGCGGAAAATCTCTGGTTGTATCCGCTGAACGGCGCTGGTCCTCATCAGTTGACGCGTTTCAGCAGCGATTTGATCTATCAATTCGATCCGGTGCCGGATGGAGGGTTCGTCTGCGCGCGCGGTAACGAGACCGATGACGTGGCAATCGTCTCGCTGGAGAAGCCTGCCGGAAGCTGATCAGGCTGAGCCGGCCTGCTAATCACTCCGGATGCACTCGAGAATCCCTGCGATCAACTCTTCCGGCGCCTCATCGACGAGGACCATCGGCGGGTTTGCCGCCGTCTTTTCCACGAGGATCGTCTCGCGATAAGCCGCAACGCTCACAGTCGTGTCACCGAGAGTCTTGGAATACCCAAGCTCCAGGTTTTCCGTCCGCTCAATGCGCGCGGCGCCGGCCCGCAGGGAGATGCGCGGGAAGATGCCCAACGCGGCCAGATTCTGGTTCAAATCCGAGTGCGTTTCGCTTCGCTCCAGCAGTTCGACCGGCGGGGCTCCCGAACTGAAACCAAACTCGACCGCACCAAAGACGCCCATGTCGTA
>CAZKID010000565.1:0-3161 GCA_964552405.1 uncultured Thermoanaerobaculia bacterium | reverse complement strand
GAGGCCAAAGAACTCTGCGGCGCAAAGTCGTCGGGATCTTCATGGCCGGGAACCTCGATGCGAAGTACTCGAAGAACGAGATCCTCGAGGCCTATCTCAACGACATCTACCTCGGCCGTAATCGCTCGATCTCGATCATGGGGATGGGCGAGGCGTCGCACTTCTACTTCGGAAAACCGCTGTCGGAGATCAACGTCGCCGAGGCGGCGCTGCTCGCGGGAATCATCCGGAGCCCGAACAATTACTCGCCGTTCAACAACCCCGATCGTGCACAGAGCCGCCGTGCGACGGTGCTCGGACTGATGCTTGCGAATCAGAAGATCGATCGCCCAACGTACGACCAGGCGATGGCGACGCCGCTGCCGAAGCGGCCATTCCGCGAGCGCAGCGGACTCTCGTCGATTCCGTTTTATGTCGACCGTGTGCTGCAGGAGATGGCGCGCGACTACGGCATCAAGGATGTGAAAGGCCGCGGTCTCCAGATCTACACCGCGATCGACCTCGTGGCGCAGGACACGGCAACGCGCACTCTCGTGTCGGGCATCGAGGGCTTGGAAAAAGGGAGCCGGCGTCTTCGCCGCGCGAATGGGCCGCTGCAGGGCGTGCTCATTCATGTCGATGTGCCGACGGGAGAGCTTCGCGCGATCGTCGGCGGCCGCAACTACGAGGTCTCGCAATTCAATCGTGCGCTCAATGCGAAGCGGCAGGTCGGCTCGCTCTTCAAGCCGTTCGTTTATCTGACCGCGTTCGAGCCGAGCCTCACGAGCCTCTCGAGTGCAGTGACGCCGGCAACGCTCGTCAGCGACTCGCGTTTCGTGCTCAAGCGGCGCTTCGCGCCCGACTGGTCGCCGCGGAATTACGAGGATGCCTATCACGGCACGATCACCGTTCAACGCGCGCTCGAGCAGTCGATGAACTCTGCGTCGGTGCGCATCGGACTCGCGTGCGGCATCGATCCGATCATCAAGACGGCACACACGCTCGGCGTCGAGTCCGAGCTCGACAACTCGAATCCTTCCATCATCCTCGGTGCCGCCGGCGTGACGCCGATCGAAATGGCCGATGCCTATTCGACGCTGGCGCGGGAAGGCTCTCGTCTGCCGTTACGCACCATTCGGTTCGTTACGGACGATCGGGGACGTGTCGTCTCCGCGGGCGGCTCGATTCAGCCGGTGCAGGTGTTTCCCGCGCGCGATGTCTTCGTCCTGCTGAATGTGATGAAGGGCGTGATGATCAAAGGCACGGCCGGCGGTTCGCGCTCGATGGGCTTCCGGCTGACCGCGGCCGGCAAGACCGGCACGACGAACGACGAGCGCGATGCGTGGTTCATCGGCTTCACCCCGAACACGCTTGCGCTGACGTGGATCGGCTTCGATGACAACTCGATGGTCGGCCTCCCGGGCGGTACAGGCCCGGTTCCGATCTGGACGCGGTACATGATGCAGGTGACCGCGGGACAGAAGAGCGTCGACTGGGCGCCGCCTGCAGGCATCGAAATGGTTGCGTTCGACGAGACGAGCGGCGGCCTCGCGACGCCGGAGTGTCCGCCCAATGTCATCGTGACGGATGCGTTCAAGGCCGGCACGGCGCCGACGCTGCCATGCCCGCTGCATACGCCGCAGGCACCACCGCCGCCGGCCGTCGATCAGTTCGGAAATCCGATCGCGCTGGATACGACGGGACTGATACCGACGGAATCCATGCCTCCGACAGAAACGACTGTGCCGCCACCGCCGCCGGTAACGGATACGACACAGACGCAAACGACCGACACAACGAGCACGCAGCCGCAGTAGGTCCTTCTCCCCTCCACGAGGGGAGAAGGTGCGCGAAGCGCGGATGAGGGGTTCGCGCTGTGCATGAAACAAGTCCCCCTCATCCGCCTTCGGCACCTTCTCCCCCGCGCGGCGGGGGAGAAGGGACTAGAGATGAAACGCTTTCTTCGCAGCGCGATCCCACTCGTGATCTTCATCGCGCTGATCATCCATTTTCTTCTTCCACGTCTGCCGAACCTGCGCGACTCGGCGGCGCTGGTGGCAAGGATGGCGCCCTGGGCCGTTCTTGCAGCGATCATCGCGCAGTCACTCAGCTATCTGTCGAATGGTGCATTGTTGCAATGCGTGGTTAGCCTGGCTGGAGGGCGGCTTCGCATCCTGACGGCGATGGCGATCGAGGTCGCCGCGGCGACGGTCTGCCTCGTGGCCGGCGGCCCGCTCGGATTCGGAGCGGCGATCTACAAGTGGACACGTGCGCGAACGACGCCGGAGTCGGCAACGCTCGCGGCGTGGCTGCCCGGCGTGTTCGATACCGGCGCACTCGTGATCGTCGCGCTGCTGAGCGCGGTCGAACTGCTGCGCGCGAACCGGCTGTCGCGCACCACGGAGATCGCACTCATCGCAGTTGTCTCTGCGCTCACGCTCGTGATCATCGGCGCTTTCACGCTGCTGGCGCGGCGCGACTGGCTGCTCGCCATTGCACGCAAGCTGCGAAAAGAAGTCGATGCCGAGGCGATCGAGGAAGCGTGGAGGAAGATTCGAGGCGGCGGGTGGTATCAGGCTTCGATCCGCTCGCTGCTGACGCTCACCTTCGACATGACGACGCTCTATTTCGCGTTCATCGCCGCGCGCCATCCGATCGCACCCGGCCCGCTCATCGCCGGCTACGGCGTCCCGATCCTCCTCGGCCGCGCGAGCTTCCTGCCGGGCGGCATCGCTGTAATCGAAGTCGCAATGGCCGCGGTCTACACAGGCCTCGGCATCGAGCCGCACGTCGCGGTCATCGCGGTACTGACGTACCGGCTGATCTCGTTCTGGATCCCGACGATCATCGGGATCCCGGTCGCGATCGCGCTCAGCGGCAAACGCTGACTCACTCGCGATACGTGACGCGAATGTCCTTCACGACGACTTCGTCATCCGATGCGGTCTCGATGATCAGATAGTCGCCGGACACGTGATGTCCGTCGATCGTGAACGTTCTTCCGTCGCGCGGGATGTCGATGTAGTCGCGCAGGATCTCGCTGTCGACGCGGACGCGCAGCTCGCCGCCGGCCTTTGCGCCGACGTTGTCGTGTGCGAAGAAGCGGACGGAGACGACGCTCGCGCCGTGCAGCGGGATGCGGATCTTCGCGCGCGAGCCGCCGCACTCGGAACCGCCGATGC
>CAZKID010000564.1:0-3192 GCA_964552405.1 uncultured Thermoanaerobaculia bacterium | reverse complement strand
GGAGTCGCTGTTGACCTTCACTCACCGCCCGAGTGAATGTGACAAAGTAGAACTACTTGCCAGCGTTTGTGCACGCAACATTTGCCGACCCACGTACCGCGGATCGCATACCTGAAGTCATCGTCTCAACTCTCCGGTATGAGTTCGGAAACGCCTCGCGTGGGAGACTCGAATGCTTTTCAGCATCGCAGCGCGCAGTTCTTGGCCACGTTCTCCGTGCGTTCCTGAGCCTTGACCTTGTGGAAGACGACGAGATTCCAACCTTGGCCGATCTGTTGGTTGAGTGAGCTGCGCAAGTGCAGCCCAACTCGGCACTGCAGCGGATGCCGTGCCGTTCGTTGCCGAGTTACCGCGAGCGCCGCATTCAGCTATTCTTCCTGGTGAGGCACGGCACCCGCTGAGTGCCAATGCCATAGGTGCACGAAACCGTGAATCTGAGACTTGGAACCGACGGCGGTGTCTCGCTCACATTTCATTCCCGCAACGTTGGTATGAATGGCTGGGTGAACTCGTACTTCGTCACCGCAGAAGCTCCCAACTTTTCCGCGACGATCGAAGTGGACAATGCGCCGTACGGTACCTCTCCGGCTGATTTGTTTGCCGAAATCGCTGACCGATGGAGCGGCTGGCAAGGAGTCAAACGCTGGCAGGCACTCGACGGCGAATACGAACTCCAGGCCACGTCAGACTCGACCGGCCATATCACAATAGTCGCGCTCATAAACTCCCGGTCGTTCCCTCCTTCCTGGGAAGCGAAGGTCTCGATCGTCGTCGAAGCGGGCAGCGTAGACAAGCTGGCGGTGAACGCGAAGGAGTTCTTCGGACCCGTCGCGGCGAGTGCCGGCTGCTAACTCGCCGCTGCACCGGACGCCGTGCCGTTCGCTGCCATCATCCGCGTATCATCATCGTGTACCGCTCCTGCCGTGTAAAGCACGGCGCGGCTGGGCGGGCAAACGTCAGGCCGACGCAAAGCACGATGCAATCAACCCGATGGTTCTACCTTCGCCACGCCGACGGATTCGATACCGACTCCTTCCTCTGCGTCGAGGCTGGGTTTCACATCTGGGCTGCGAGGGTTAAGGCGACGATCGAGGTGTGGGAAAAAGTTCCCGACCAACGTTCAGTCCCTCGACCCGCATATGAGTTCGGACCAGTCGAGTTGTCGACCGACCGAACGATCGTCACGATGTCGCTCGGAGGGGAACCAGGCTATATGGGCATGAAGCTCTTCGAAGACGAGTTCCCGTGGGAATTCACGTACTACCTTCCCATGTGGTTCCGTATCGACCTCGAGGCGGGCCGGAGAGACACGTTGGGCTGGTTCCCCCAGACGAATTGGGGTTGGGTGATCAAACGCGAGCAGGCATCAAAGCTTCGAGAGAACCCGCTGTTCAAGCGTCCGACCGGCGCGGCCTAACTCGGCACTGCAGCGCCTGCCGTGCCGTTCGTCGCCGTCTTCCGTCCCTGAGTTCACGTCAGGTATTCTGCCGTGTGTGTGGCACGGCTCCGCTGAGTGCAAATACCGTTAGACGGCCAGGCCAGATCCAATGAAGCATCCAATCACTGCAGCGCTCGTCGGCATAGTCGGGGCAATTCCAGCAACCATTGGCACGGCGTTCATGTATCTGTTTTTCGTTCTCGACGCGCCAATCAGTCTTGCTGCAACGGACGGATTTCGGGTGGGCACAGGGATGATTCCCTTAGGTTGTAGCTTCGGCGTTGCAGCAGGACTTGGGAGCTGGACCGCATCGAGAACGCTCTCTCGTTTCAAGTTCGGATCCGTGGTCGCGATCATCGGTTTGTTTGGCGGTCTCTTCGGCTTGCGGGTCGCACATACGTCTCCACACATTTCGGCGACCTGCGCAGCGGCATCCGGATTCGTCGCATGGCTCATCGTCGGAGCGTTAATCGTCCTGGTCTGGCGCGCAGCGGCACGAGCCGTCTAACCCCGCTGCAGCCGGCGCCATGCCGTTCGCTGCCACCGTCGGCGTATCATCAGGTGTCTCGCTCCTGCCACGTAGAAGCACGGCGCGCTCAGCGTTACGACGCTAGACGGACGAAGAATGATTGGAGTCATCCTCGCGGTGCTGGTAGCTCGCCATGCGTTTGCTTCCGTCAAGGACATCGACTTCCGCAACTTCACGTCCCCGGCTTTCGCTGGTCTTGCGTCAGTCCATCTTCGAAACGGCGATTACTGCTCGCCGCCGAACGACGGGACATGTGTAACCCTGGGGCAGGTCGCGTTCGGAGACCTAACCGGCGATGGGAAGCCTGAGGCCGCGATCACACTAGCGGCAGTCTTCCACTTCGGGAATGGTTCACATTCCACCGGCTTCGTATACACGCTGGTAGACGGATACCCACGACTGATCGGTCGATTTGCGGGCGGCGATCGAAAGAATGGCGGGATTGGCATCGTGCGAATTCAAGACCAACGTTTGCTGGTGAGTCGGGGCCACGGCAATGGTGCTACCGAGGAAGACATCTTTCAGTGGAACGGGCGTCACCTCGTACTCGTGTCAAGTGTCGTGCATGAAGACGACGATTAGGATCGCTGCCTAACAGTGCGCTGCAGCCGCACTCACTTCGCCTTCATGATCTCGCTCAGCAGATCCGCCTTCCCTTCGACTCTCTCCAGATGCGGGTACTGCAATCCGCCGCGGTAGTCGATGCGATACGTCCCTACGTGCTCGCCGTAACCTGCGATCACCTCGAGGGGCTTCTTTGCGGCGAGCTCCTCCCGCACCGCATCGGCCGACCACTTGCGGCCGTTGATCGACGTCACCGTCATTCCCGGCATCAGGCCCGCTTCGGCGGCCGGCGTGCCGGGCGTCAGGTCGTCGATCTTTCCGTCATCGTGAAAGAGGATGCCGATGGAGAACGTGACATCGACGCGGTGTGAGGAGTAGTCGCGCGGCTTCATGTAGTCGTTCGGCTGATCGTCATAAACGAGCTTCCAGCCCGCGGCTTCGAGCGCTCCGAGCGGAGGATGCGGGGTCACGCGATAGACGCGATCGCGGAGGAACGCTGCCCAATCATTGGCGACGACTCCATTGAGCGCCGCGACGACATCATCGAAGGTGTAGGGCTTCACCATCGGCGCACTCGACGGAGGTCCGAAAAACGCGCGCGCGAAATCGTCCATCGATTTCGTGCCGCCCCCCTTCTCGCCAACCGCCGTAACAACGTCTA
>CAZKID010000563.1:0-3196 GCA_964552405.1 uncultured Thermoanaerobaculia bacterium | reverse complement strand
ATCGGCTTCTTCCAGATCGGCGGCGGCATCGCGGGCGACTTCCCGATCTGCGTCGTACCGATGCTGCACCAGGATCTGCAACGCACGAACGTGCCGCTGTGGGGCTACTTCTGCCAGATCAGCGACTCGACGACGTCGTACGGCTCGTACTCCGGTGCGGTGCCGAACGAGAAGATCACGTGGGGCAAGCTCGGAATCGACACGCCGAAGCACATCATCGAGAGCGACGCGTCGATCGTCGCGCCGCTCGTCTTCGCCTATATCCTCGGCTGGTGAGCTTCGGGATACCTTCCCCGCTCCTCGGTAAGCTCAGAATCTCCGTCATCCCGAGCGAAGTCGAGGGACCCGGGTGGGCGGGCGGTACGAACATCATGTCGCGCGCCTCCCACACACCCAGGTCCCTCGACTTCGCTCGGGATGACGGGGGCTTTCCATTTCGCATTCGCAAAGGAAAAACCCTTCCCCTCCGGTGGGCGGAGGAGAAGGGCCTGTAGGAGAGGAGACCAGGGGTTCGAGAGAGCGGTCCACCGCTGGACCGCGAACGCAACTACTGGTACGGACTCCGGTTGAAAAGCGTCTAGAAGTTTTTTACGAACCGCTTTTGAGCATCCCGTGCCGCAAGGTGTTGGAGATCTCGGCCACGACCTCATTCGTGCTCTTGCCGAAGTGGTCTTTGACGCCGAAGAGGATCTCGACGGAGAAGTAGTTGTAGAAGATGCGGGTGGCGAGCATGACGGCCGAGGTCGGGGAGAGCCCATCCTGCAGACGCTCTCGCAAAGGCTCCTCGAGCCCATTCGCCTTGATGATTGCTTCGAAACGGCTGGCCATCTGCTGGTAGAACTTGCGGATGTGCGAGCCATCGAATTCGACGACGTCGACATAGATGAGCGCGACGTACGCTCGATAATCCTTCACGGTCTTTCGCGCCGCGAATCCGAGCTCCTCGAGATTGTCGGGAAACGTGCCGTGTGCCAGCGCCTGATTGAAGGGAAAGTCGGGCTGCGACGTCTCCGCAAAATACTCATCGAGCAGCGCGCGGAAGATCGTCTCTTTGTCGGGGAAGTGGTGATACACATTCCCCTTCGACACCCCCGCAGCCTCGGAGATGTCGCGCACGCTGGTCGCGCCGTATCCGCGATGCGAGAAGAGCTTCAGCGCCGCGTCGAGAATCTGCGAGCGGCTCCGCTCCGACCGTTCCTCCTGGGACATCGGTGGAACTTTATCCTTAACAGCCCGGCCTGAGGACAGTTGAATGGTCATCGAATCATCTCGAGCAGCGTTTCTTTGACTACTTTCCCATAAGGGGTGCGCGGCAAAGCGTCCATGAACACAAAACGTCTCGGTACCTTGTACCTGGCGATGCGCAACGTCAAATACGACGTCAACTCTTCCTCAGTCGTATCCCCCACGACAAAGGCAACGCCTATTTCACCCCATTTTTCGTCCGCAATGGCAACAATGGCAGCATCGTTTACAGAAGGATGCTGTACGAGCTCCGCCTCGATTTCAGCGGGATAAATATTCACGCCCCCACTAATAAACATCTCCTTTTTGCGTCCTGCGATAAAGAAGAAGCCCTCCGCGTCGCGACGCGCAAGGTCGCCCGTCTTGAACCAGCCATCCTCTCCATAAGACGCACGCGTCGCCTCCTCGTTGTTCCAATACCCCTTGCTCACATGCGGACCGCGGATCTCGAGCTCGCCGATCTCGCCGTCCATGTTCGTCAGGCGTGCTTCCGTAAACATCATCGGCTTGCCGATCGAGCCAGGCTTATTGATTGAGTCTTCGACCGTCATCGTGAAGCAGTTCACTCCGACCTCGGTCATTCCGTACCCTTGCTTGAAGGCGACACCGCGCTGCTGATACGCGTCGATGATGAACTGCGGCAGCGGCGCGCCGCCGGAGATGAACCAGCGGACACTCGAAAGATCCGCGGCAGCAAAGCCCGGCGCTTCCATCAGCATCTTCCAGATCGTCGGCACGCCTAACACAACGGTGCACCTCTCGCGCTCGATCGTCCGCCACACCTCGGTCACATCGAAGCCACGATGCAGAATCATCGTGCCGCCAACCGTGAAGATCGGGATGAGAAACGCCGCGAGCCCGCCGGCGTGATAGATCGGCGTGTGGAGCGGCGAGATGTCGTCGCTGCGCAGATCCCAGTTGACGACGGTGTTGTAGCCGTTCCAGAAGAGCTGCCGCCGCGGAATCATCACGCCCTTCGGCTTCCCCGTCGTCCCCGAGGTGTAGAGGAGAGCGGACGTCTCGTCCGCATCGATCGGGCGTCCCGCCCGATCGACAAAGGGTCCATTGACAGCATCGAGAGGAATGATCTCCCTCATCGAGCAATCCAAAGAAATCTGCCGAATCTCATGCTCGGTCGCACGCGTAGACAGCGGCACCGCAATCGCGCCAATCCTCATCGCACCGAAAAACAGCGCGATGAACTCCAACCGGTTCTCACCGGGAATCCCGACGCGATCGCCGGCCGCGATTCCTCGCGCGAGGAGCGCCCCCGCCGCGCGCTCGATCTGCTGATCGAGCTCCCGATACGTGAGGCGTTGCCCGCTCTCAGTCACCACGAGCGCGATCTTCTCGGGCGTGACGCGCGCGCGCTCGGCCAGCAGATCGCCGTCGAAGATCATTGCAGCGCCTCGCGCAGCAACGCAAGAAACTCGGCGGGCGCCTGCCGATGCGGGATGTGCGCCGCCCTCTCGATGATGTGCAACGAAGAGTTAGGCATCCGCGATTGCAGCGTCTTCGCGTATTCGAGCGAGAGCAGCCCGTCGTTCGCGCCCCAGATCAACGTCACCGGCATCGTCAGTTTCGAAAGCCGCGTATCGACGATCCATTCGAGAATCCCAGCATCGAGTACGCGTTTCTGCGGCAGGTCTTTCGCCGCCAGCACGAGGTCGCTCGCCAGAGCGATCCCCGCGCCGCCCCCCAGCGCGCGCCCGGCCACGGCCGTCACCACCGGACGCGGATGCTTGCGAATGGCCAGCAGCACTTCCGCCAGGGCGCGCGCCGTGGTCAGATGTTCCAGCGCGCTGGCATCGTTGCCGCGGTCCAGGGCCAGCAGGTCCAATCCAGCGCAAAAATCCTTGCCGGCGCCGGCGATCAACACTACGCGGACGGCGTCATCGGCCGCCGAATGCGCCAGCGCCTCGCGCAGCCCGGCGATTAATTCGGCATTCAA
>CAZKID010000562.1:2647-3223 GCA_964552405.1 uncultured Thermoanaerobaculia bacterium | reverse complement strand
GTGGTTCGCGTGACAGCCGAGGCGCCAACGCGCGAACAGGCTCCGCATCAATTGATCGCTCCGGCGGAGGCCGACGCGGCCTCGACGCCGGCCGCGACCCCAACGCCCGATCCGGCTCCGCCCGCGCCTGCTCCGGTCGCGGCTTTGCCCGCCCCTGTTTCTCCGGCCCCGGCATCTCCTGCTCCGGCTGACGTCGCCGCGGCTCCGGCTGTCAGTCAGCCCGTAGCGGTTCCCGTTGTAAAGCATGTAACGCTCGCCGTCATGTTCGAAGACCCACGGGTATTCGATCGACTCCGAGTCCCAGCCGTCGTCGGGCGAAGGTTCGATCCCCACGTCGTTGTCGCGACGGGTCCAGTGCATTCCATCCAGTGATTGAGCGTGGCCAATTCGGTAGGAGTTGCCTCGAAACGAGTACCACATCCGCCATGTCGCGCCGTCGTGAATGATGGATGGTCTGGAGAACGCGTACTCGCCGGTGTCTTCGATGCCGATGCAAACGTCGCCGGTTGGAATCCACGTCTAGGGTTCCGGTCCTTCAGCGGTCTTGACCACGTGATCCATGTCGCGCTGATCACC
>CAZKID010000562.1:0-2637 GCA_964552405.1 uncultured Thermoanaerobaculia bacterium | reverse complement strand
CCCGCACCAGGCGAAGTTCCTAGCCGGACCACATTCTCCAGTGCTACGCTGGGGGCATGACGAACGGCGAGGAGAGCGAATCGGGATCGACGCGATTGCGATCGAGGACGGGCGCGGGGGACGCGCGTTCGAAATGGAGGCCGTCGTCGCTGACCGCGAGACCGATGCTGTTGCGCCACGGGACGGTGACGCCGAGATTCCAGCCCGTGTAGTAGAGAAGGAATCGAGAGTCGTGTTGAACGATGCAGGCGAGCGAGGCGCCGCTGTCGTCGAAGGTTCCTGTGGGGCCCGGTCCGAGAATCGGCTGACGTGCGATGGAGAGAACTTCCTGAGGGCGGCGGAGATCGACCTCGATCCAGCCGATGCTGGCGCGGTTGTCGCGGTCTCGGGTGCTGAAGAAGATTCGATATCGATGGGCGTCGAGTCGAACTGCTACTGAGTTTGCGGCGTGAGTGCGCGACCACTCCTGATCGCCGGCGGGAGTGTAGATGTGTCCGAGCTTCCTCCAGCGTGTCATTGTCGTCTGGACCCGATCCGCTCGCGGATCACATAAGAAGGGCGACCCTTGACGTCTTCGACGATGCGTCCGATGTAGAGGCCGATGACGCCCAGAGAGAAGAGAATCGCGCCTCCCATCAGCCAAATCGCCGTCATGACGCTCGCCCAGCCCGCGACGCCGATTCCGTGGGCGAGCTTCCGAAAGATTACGTATAGGAATTGAATCAACGCGACGATGACGAAGAAAAAACCCGCATAAATGCTGGCGTGGAGGAGGCGCGTCGAATGGGCCGTGATCCCTGTGAGCGCGTGTCTCAAGAGTTTCGGGAGAGAGTACGAGCTCTTTCCCTCGTGCCGCGGGGCATGCTGAACGTCGACATGTGTCTGCCTGAAGCCGATCCAGCGCAACAGAAACTGGTAGTGCGACTGCCTGTTCGGCATTTTGAGCAATTCGCGCACGACGTCACGAGTGACGATCGTGAAGGGCCCCGCCTGAGGATCTGCTGGAAAGTCCGTCAGTGCGTTCAAAAGAGAGAACCAGAGGCGCGAAGTCACTCGCTTGAAGAGAGAGTGTTGACGCACTCCGCGATGCGCAATGACGACATCGAACCCTTCCTGAAGTTTCGCGTAGAGAAGGGGAATGTCTTCCGGGGGGTCCTGAAGGTCGCAGTCCATGACGACGACCGCATCGCCGGCCGACTCTGCGAGCCCGGCAAGAATGGCGGGAGCCTGACCGAAGTTCCTGCTTAGGAGTAGCGCTGTCACACGCGGGTCGCGCTTCGCAATTCGTGAGAGAACCTCGGCGGAGCGGTCGGGACTGCCGTCTTCGACGAACACGATCTCGTAATCGATGCCCATCGCGACGAGCACGTCAGTCAGACGGCGGTGCAACTCCTCGATGCACCCTTCCGCGCGATAGACGGGACTGACGACTGTGAGCTGCGGCAGCAATCAGATTCTCCGCGGGTCGCTGCTTTCAGCGGCCGATGTGCTCACGACTTTTCTCGTCATGGTCTCGCAGAATACCTGATGCAAAGTAAAGGGTGAAAGCGTCGTGGTAGCCTCAATGCGTGCGTTGCGCGATCCTGCAGCCGTCCTATATTCCGTGGCGTGGCTATTTCGACATTATCCGTAAGGTCGACTTGTTCATCTTCTATGACGATGTTCAATACGACCGTCGAGGCTGGCGAAACCGCAATCGGATCAAGACGAGGCATGGAACGCGATGGCTGACAATTCCCGTACACGCGAAGGGGGCACAGATCGCTTCGACCCCGATTCGTCAGATTGAGACCGTTGACGACTCATGGGCAGCTGAGCATCTCAACCTTCTCGTGACGAGCTATCAGAAATCGCCGCACTTTTCCGAATATTACGACTGGATTCGCGGCGTGTACGCGAGGCCACCACGCCTGCTTTCGGAGTTCACGATCGACCTCACGATGCAAATCGCGAGGCTTCTGGGGATCGAGAAGACGCGGTTCATGCGCTCGTCGGAACTGAAGTCGTCGGGAGTCAAGACCGAGCGCCTGCTGTCCATCCTCCAGCAAGTGAACGCAAGCCACTATGTGAGTGGTCCTGCAGCACGCGATTACCTGGATGAGCCGATGATGAACGCCTCCGGAGTCTCGGTCGAATGGATGATGTACGAGTACCCCGAGTATCCGCAGCTCTACCCTCCTTACGACCCGCGGGTGAGCGTGCTCGATCTACTGTTCATGACTGGCGAACGCGCGCCAGATTTTATCTGGGTTGATTGACACGCGTCTTCTGCCCCGCTACATTGCCGCGTGTCAACACGTCCAGCCTGAATGGATAACGAGGTCGCGAAAGGGGGCGTTCAACTGGGCGCCGCGGAACCCGAGTCTTGTGCGAGCGCTGAGACCTCGCCGCGCAGCCTTGTTCTCTTCGCCTCATATTTGAGCATCACGCTCGCCCTGCTCATTTTTACCTACATGACCGTTCACCGCCGGGCACCGCTGGAGATATCCAAGTATCCCTGGGGTGCCAGGGCCCAGGAACGTTTGTCACGATGGATCGAGGACGGCTATTGGCACGACTGCGGCCTTCTTTTCAGTAAGCCGGAGGGCAAGAACGTCACGACGGTGTACGTGTCATCGACCGGTGGATTCATGATTT
>CAZKID010000561.1:0-3229 GCA_964552405.1 uncultured Thermoanaerobaculia bacterium | reverse complement strand
TCGAGGGACCCGGGTGGGCGGGTGGTACGAAGATCATGTCGCGCGCCTCCCACACACACAGGTCCCTCGACTTCGCTCGGGATGACGGGGGTTCGCTCGGGATGACGGAGGGTTCGGTAATTCAGAAATTAGTTTTTCGCTTCTGCCTCGCTGGCGGGCGTCTGATTTCGAACCGCGCCCTCACGTCTCATTCGAGCAGCCGCGCCACCTTGCCGTAATACTCGCGAGCCTTTGCGATGTCGCCAACGAGCTGCGCGGCGCGCGCGGCGCCGGCGAGTCCGTTGAGGCGATTCGGTGCATTCTTCAGCGAAGTCTCGAACGCGGTCAGTGCTGCTGCTGGTTCGTTCAACTCGAGCAGCAGATCGCCGAGCATCTCGCGCGCGGGAACGATTGCGCCGGGTGTCACCGGACTCTTGTCCATCGAGTCTTCGAGCTCGGCCGCGCCCTGCATGAGCGTGAGAGCCTCGCCATTGCGATCCTCAGCACGTGCGATCCAGGCCTCCGCCTCGCGCCGCTGCACGTCCACCTGATCGGCCCAGTATGGATTCTTCTGATCGATGAGCAGCTGACGCAATTGCGCGAGCCGTGCGAGCGACTCCTTCGCCTTCGCGACTTCGTGCAGTCGTGCGGCGCCGAGCGCTCGCGCGAAATGGGTGAGCGATTCCGCATACGCGTACTGGCTCCAGGGGAGCGATTCGATGACCGGCAGCGCCATGGCATCGGACCACCGCCGGCGCTCGATCGCATCGCGCGCCGGCACTGCAGCGAGTGCATAGAACCCGGCGAAGTTTTCCGTGTCGAGTTTCTTCACGGCCTGCAACTGCTGGACGAGCGCATGCACCTTGTCGTCTTCGCCGCGCTGCAGCCAGGCGTACGTGAGGTAGTCATCCGCGTGCAGCGCGTCGAACGCCGTCGAGCCGGGGTGATTCGCGTTCGCATAGTCGGTCGCAGCTCGCGCCGAGGCGAGATTGGAGTCGATCGTCTCCTTCCACATGCCGAGGCGGACGTAGATGTGCGAAGGCATGTGAAGCGCGTGAGGTGACGACGGCGCAATCTTCGCGTAGGCATTCGCGGCGCTCAGCGCGAGCGGCGCAAGTGCCGGATAGTCGAAGCTGTGAATCAGATAGTGCGCGATGCCGGGATGATCGGCATGACGCGGGAGGAGTCCGTTCAGGATCTCCGCGGCCTGCTTCTGATAGGCGTACGTCTTGTCCTTCGGCGTCGCCATGCCGTGATTGATGAGGATCAGCGCGTAGAAGATCGCCGCCTCATCGTCATCGGGGAATCGTGCGGAGAGGCGCTGCATGGCCGCCTCGTATGCGCGCGCGCGTTGTGGCAGCGCCACACTCTTCGCATCGTCGTACAGAATGGCGATCGCATCGATGTAGCCCTGTTCCCGCGGCGTCTTTGCTCCGATGCGTTTCGCGTTCGCGGCGGCATCGATGCCGCGTTGCAATTCCGCGGGCGTATACGGCGTGGGCCAGACCTGGTGGAAGTTGCACATCGCGACGCCCCACCACGCCATGCCGCACTGCGGATCGAGTTCCGCAACGCGGCGAAATGTCTTCTCCGCCTCCTCGTACCAGAACGAATGCAGCAGCGCGACTCCTCGTGTGAACGCGGTCTGCGCCGCGGGAGCGCACGTCACAGGAAAACTGATCGTGCCTAAACGTTCGTCAGCGTGATGCTCGTGCTCGTGCTCCTGCGCGATCAGCGGAAACGCAAGAAGAACCACTGCGAGGAGGATGGAAGGCGCATTTCGCATGCGCGAAATTGTACGAGGTGCCAGGTCACAACCCGTCATACGCCGAGTAGCCGCGCTGGCCCCAGTAGTCGGGCGGTTCGTCTTGCGTGTAGACGATGCGGGTGATCGCTTTGATGTTCTTCAGCCCGAGCTTCATCGGTACGACCAGACGGAGTGGTGCACCATGCGCGACCGTCAGCGGCGCTCCATTGTGGTGCGTTGCGAGCAGCGATTGTGCGTGACGCGCGGTGTCGAGATCGATCGACACGTAATACGGATCGGAATTGCCGCGCCAGTCGAGATTCACCGACGACTCGATCGCGGCCCAGCGCGCGCCCGGCGCGGGCGGATAGGCGCGCAGCAGCTCATCGAATCGCAGGCCGCCCCACCAGGCGATTGCGCTCCATCCTTCGACGCACACCAGCCGCGTGATCTGCTCATGATGAGCGAACTCGCGCAGGAGATCTTCGATGCGCAATACGACATCCTGTCCGCTCGCGAGGCCCGACAAGGTGAGCGTCCAGGCCGTCAGGTACTCCGGTCCTGGCGTCTTTCCTTCGTAGTTGTTGCGGAGCTGCGTGATGTCGGCGCGCGAGTACTGCCGCACGCTTCTCGTGGGTGAGTACATCGCTTCCGCGACATCGTCATCGAACCGCAGCACGCCGCGAAATCCTCCACGGCGGATATAGCGAAACCCTGCAAACGCGCCTGCGAGGCCGAGGCCGAAGAGGACGAAATCGCGGCGTGCATGATCCGTCGTCACCATCGATCGAAACACCGGCCAGCCGGAGGCGATCACCAGGATCACGTGCGGAACCGTGAAGGCGACGAAGAACCACATCGTCCAGTAGTGGACGATGCGCGCGCCGTCGTACGAACCGAAGAGGCGCTCCAGCCACCAGAGCTGCACCGGCTTGTGCATCGCCCATCCGCTGGCCACTGCGAGCAGGCCGAACAGCGGGATCGAGAGATACGCGGCGCGCTGCAGCGCGTTGTACTTCGTTTGAATCTCGGGATGCGTTCTGCTGAGGCGCGTGTAATAGCGAACCATCGCCCACGTTTCGCGCAGGTCGCCGCGACGCGGCATCAGAGCGCGCCAGCCGCCGCCTGCGATCGCTCCGGCGGCGTAGAGAACGCCGCACAACATGAAGAGGTAGGCAAAGATCCAGTGCGTGCGCAAGCCGCCCGCGAGATTCTGACGGCCGAATGAGAAGTGGTCGTAGAACGAGCTCGAAAACCCGGGCGGATAGACGGGCGCCGCCCAGTAGATCGAGAGGCCCGACATGATGAGGCCGGTCAGCAGCGGCAGCATCAGCCAGTGAGCGATGCGGACGAGGGGGTGATGCTGCGGCGTGTTCTTCATGTGCGATGAGTTTGATGCGAGGTTCGGACCGAACGTTTCCCGCCCCCACTGTCGCTGCACGACGCGGCTGAGTAAGAGAAACTCGCGGTGCTCGGGCCATCAGTTCCTTCTCCCCTCCGCGA
>CAZKID010000560.1:0-3263 GCA_964552405.1 uncultured Thermoanaerobaculia bacterium | reverse complement strand
GCGGGAATCGGCACTGTCGGCCTGGTGTTGGACCGGGAGGCCCCGTATCACCCGAGCGGAAGCGGGGCGCAGGGTTGGAGCGGGGCGGAGGGGTTGCGGTGGGCCGGTTCGCGGTGAGGCCCGTTGGCGTGAGACGAACGATCGCGGTTTCCCTCGGTTCCGGCGAAGCATTACGATAGATGCATGTCATCCACCTCTGAGCATCCTTCGCATCCGGCACTCGGTCGCCCCATGACACTCGAACAATGGGCAGCGATGGACGAGGACGAGCGTGGCGAACTGGTCGATGGACAACTCGAGGAGGAAGAGGTGCCCGACTTCGTGCACGAGGTTGTCGTCGTCTGGCTCGGAGCTCTGCTTAGAATCTGGCTGGCTGGCCGCGGGTGGGTAGCGGGTTCCGATGCGAAGTACGCCGTTCGAAGGGACCGAGGACGAAAGCCGGATCTTGCCGTCTACCTTTCGAAAGACACCAAGGTTCCGCGACGGGGAGTTGTTCGCATCCCGCCTGATATTGCAGTGGAGGTCGTCTCCCCCTCACCGCGCGACGAGCGGCGCGATCGCATCGAAAAAATGGATGACTACGCAGCGTTCGGCGTCCGCTTCTACTGGCTCTTCGATCCGACGTTGCAATCGCTCGAGATCTTCGAGTTGACAGACGGACGCTACGCGCGGGCGGCACACGCCTCACAGGGAATCATGCAGAGCGTCCCCGGCTGCGAAGGATTGACGATCGACCTGGACGAGATCTGGAAAGAGATCGATCAATTGGGGCCGGAGGAGCCGTGAACTCTGAATAGTCGCAAGGTTGTGAATTCAGCGTTCTCCGCGTCATCCCGAGCGGAGTCGAGGGACCTGTGTGTGTGGGAGGCACGCGAGATGATCTTCGTACCGCCCGCCCACCCGGGTCCCTCGACTACGCTCGGGATGACGGAGAGCTGAGGTTGCTCACTCATCCGCTCCACCGCCGAGACTTACTGCTTCTTCTCCGCGGCCCACTTCATCCACAGATCCGTGATGTCAAAGTAGACCGTGTGCTGCGAATGGTCCGGCTGCTCGATCGTGATGATGTCGTAGTGGCGGTCGTTCTGATGGGCGACGGCGAACTTCAGGCGGCGGAAACGGCCGAAGCGCTCGTAGATCCATTTGTTCTCGAACTCGACTTCGTCGCCTTGCACGGGCACGGTGACCGCGGTCTCGGTCGAGTCGCCGTACGTGTCCTTCATTGACTCGGCAGAGACCGGAGGTGCAGCGGCTGGTTGGGGCGCCGGCACCGGCTTCGGTGTTGCGCATGCGAGGGCGAGGAGGACGACAGCCAGGGAACGGTTCATGGGTGGGATTCTAGCCGCGGGGAGGGACGCGCGAGCGCCTGGAGCCAGGACTATTCATGGAAAAGCGAAATGCAGAATGCAGAATGCAGAATTCAGAATGAAGACCATGGCACTCGCGAATACCGCATTTTTCATTCTGAATTCTGCATTCTGCATTCTGCATTTCGCTTTTTCATGATTCTCGCTAGAGATCCTCATACAAACGCAGATAGGTCTCATACCTCGCCGCATTCACCTCTCCCCGCTCGAGCCGCTCCTTCACTTCGCAGACCGGCTCGTGCACGTGCGTACAGTCGGTGAAGCGGCAGTACTCGGCCGGCTCATCGAACTCCGGGAAGTAGTCGCGCAGCGAGGCCCGATCGAGATCCCACAGTCCGAACTCGCGGATGCCCGGCGTATCGATGAGGTACGTCCCTCCGCCGAAGTCATACAGCGTCGATGCGGTCGTCGTGTGGCGTCCCGTGCCGCGGCGATGCAGCGTGTTGGTCGCCAGCTGCAGCCGCTGATCGATCGCGTTGAGGATCGACGACTTCCCTACCCCGCTGTGCCCCACCAGCGCCGTCGTCTTCCCCTCGGCCTCCGCGCGCAGCGTATCGAGCCCTTCGCCGGTGCGCGTCGAACAGGCGATCACCGGCACGTCGAGCGCGCGATACACATCGAGCCGCGCGAGCTCCTCGCGCCGATCCTCCTCCTCGAGAAGATCGATCTTGTTCACGCAGACCACCGGCTTCGCACCGCCGCGCATGATCGCGATCATGTAGCGATCGATGAGCCGCGGCCGCAGCGGTGGCGCTTTCACCGACACGACGTGGACCACGACATCGATGTTCGCGGCGATGAGCCGCTGCATGTGCGGCCGCAGCGGATCGGGGCGCGCAAGCGCGGTGCGACGCGGGAGGATCGACTCCAGCCGCCACATCCCCGACTCGTTTGCGACGACGATGCGATCGCCCACCGCGAGGAGGCTCTTTTGCTTCACCGCGATGCCCGACGGCACGACGACATCGATCTCCTGCTCGCGATAGACAGCACGGCACCGCGCACTGCCGACGTAGATCACGATCGCCGCATCGCCGCGCGCTGCATCCGCGCTCGCATCGGATGCGAGTAGTTCGTCCCAGCTTCCTTCCGGCCGCTCGTGTTGGTGGCGAAGCTCTTTCTTGCCGCGCTTCATTCCGGTGGAGCGACAGGCACCTCGCCTGCCGGCTCGGTGGACAGGCGAGGGCGCCTGTGACTCCGCATCACCTTACTCCCTCCGGGAACGGAATGATCGGATCGACGTCAACGGGCAGATCCTTCGCGGCCTCGAGCGCGCTCTTGAGCTCGGCCGGCATCTTGTCGTACTTGGCGAACCAGGCTTCCGCGCGCGCGCGATCGCCGGTCGCTTCGATCTCCAGCAGTTCCTTCGTCAGCGCGGCGATTGCGTCCGGCATCTTGTCGAGCACCAGCTCGTAGCGGCCGCCATTCAGCGTGATCGCACCGCGCTCGCGCAGGAAGTTGAACTCCATCATCTCCGCGCGGCCGTGCGCCTCGCCGACGCCGAAACGCACCGTGCGGAAGATGCCGGCCTCGTACGACGCGTAATATTCGTTCAGCCTCTCTTTCGGCAGCGCATCGTGCTCGACGAGCCACTTCAGGCCGTACATGCCGGTGATGTCCGCCTTCGCCTCTTCCAGCGCGGAGTAGATCGGACCGATCGCCGCGCGAATGTCAACCTGTTGACCATTCTGCCGCGCGAACGCGGGCCCAAGGCCGTGACAGATCTCGTGCATCATGACGACGGTCAGCGTTCCTTCGGCCGACGCCATCGCCGCCTGATCCTGCCGCATCACGCGCTTCGCGACCGGAAGGATCACGTCGTTCACGCGCGCATCCATGTAGTTCTTGAAGAAGATCTTCTTGCTGCCGGCCTGCTGATGAATCTTCGGATCGTTG
>CAZKID010000559.1:0-3269 GCA_964552405.1 uncultured Thermoanaerobaculia bacterium | reverse complement strand
AGAGCCGGGGCGAAGCGTCGTTCGTCACCGATCAGTTCGACCTGAAGGGACATACCTCGAACGTCGAGTTGGAGATCCGGACGGATCTGCAGAACCATTGGGCATATTTCAACTTCGCGCTCATCAACGAGGAAACCGGACAGGCCTTCGATTTCGGCCGCGAGGTGAGCTACTTCTCCGACTCCGATGGCAATGAGGGCAGCAAGAACGATACGGTGATCATCCCCTCGGTGCCCGCCGGACGCTACTATCTGCGCGTGGAACCGGAGACGCCCGATGCGACATTCCCGCTGTCCTATCATTTACGGCTGCGCCGCGACGTTCCGGTGTACGGTTATTTCTGGCTGGCGGCGTTTCTGCTCATCCTGCCGCCGATCTTCGTGCACTGGCGGTCCATGGCGTTTGAAGGGCGGCGCTGGATGGAGAGCGATTACGCAACAACGAGCAGCAGCAGTAGTGGAGGCGACGACGAATGAGACATCCCCTGTACCTACTCTATGGACTCCTGATGCTCGGCACGGTGGGAACCGCCGAGTACCGCGGATGGAGTTTCAACAAAGTGAACGAGTTGAAGAACGTCCCCAAGTCGATCCGCGATAATCCCGGATCGTACCGTTCGCACTTCGCGAGTTACACGCACTACACAGGAGGAAAGTGAAATGACAGATTTCCATCCCGGCTATATCTTGAACGCCGTGATCTACTCGGTTCTCGGGATCGCCATTTTTCTCTGCGCGTTCGTGGTTGTGGACCGCATGACGCCCTACCATCTGTGGAAAGAGATCGTGGAGGACAAGAACGTCGCCCTGGCGGTTTTGGTGGGCGCGATGTCGCTCGGCATGTGCATCATCATTGCCGCATCGGTGCACTAATCACAATTGCCACTCGTTCTCTTCGTTTCGGTCTTCCTGATCGCAGCCTGCGGCTTGGTCTATGAGCTGATCGCCGGGACGCTGGCCAGCTATTTGCTCGGCGACAGTGTCTTTCAGTTTTCGACGGTCATTGGCAGCTATCTGTTTGCCATGGGCATCGGTAGCGGAATGTCCCGGTTCATCGGGCGCGGCTTGGTCGCGCGCTTCGTCTCCATTGAATTGATGGTGGGACTGCTCGGGGGATTTTCCTCGTCCATCTTGTTCCTGGCGTTTGCCTATACGCAGGCGTTCCATTTGATCTTGTATCTCCTTGTGGTCCTCATCGGCATTCTGGTCGGCCTGGAGATTCCGCTCTTGATGCGCATTCTCAAGGACCGCTTCGATTTCAAGGACGTCGTCGCGCACGTTCTGACCTTCGACTACCTCGGCGCACTGGGCGCGTCGCTGCTTTTCCCGATCCTGCTCGTTCCGAAGCTGGGCCTGGTGCGCGCGGCTCTCCTGTTTGGCATCGTGAACGCGGGCGTGGCGCTATGGTCTACCTATTTGTTCAAGGACCAGTTGGGCGTCGCGACCGCGACGCGGGCGAGTTGCATGCTTGTGCTGCTGCTGCTCGGCGGCGGCATGGCCGTCGCGGACAGCATCTCGTCGGCCGCAGATAATAATCTCTACGCCGACGAGGTAATCTTCTCGCGCAACACCCGGTATCAGCGCATCGTCCTGACGCGCTGGAAGGACGATGTGCGGCTCTTCCTCAGCGGACACCTCCAATTCAGTTCCCGCGACGAGTATCGCTATCACGAAGCATTGGTGCACCCCGGACTCGCCGCGATTCCCGGCGCGCGGCGCGTTCTCGTGCTCGGCGGCGGCGATGGTCTCGCGGTGCGAGAGTTGCTGAAGTATCCCAGCGTCGAAAATATTACTCTCGTCGATCTCGATCCCGAGATGACGCGGCTCTTCTCGACGCATCCTTATCTCACGCAGCTCAACCGCCGTTCGCTGCTGAATCCCAAAGTTCACGTCACCAACGCCGATGCGTTCCCGTGGCTGGAAGAGCATCGCGAGTCCTACGACTTCATCGTCGTCGATTTTCCCGATCCGACGAACTATTCCGTCGGCAAGCTCTTCACCACGGCGTTCTATCGCCTGATGTCACATCACCTGAGCCAGCGCGGCGTCGCCGTCATCCAGAGTACGTCGCCACTGTTCGCGCGACAGTCCTATTGGTGCATCGTCGAGACGCTGCGGCAGGCCGGCCTGAAGACATATCCATACCACGTGTACGTGCCTTCGTTCGGGGAATGGGGATACGTCATCGCCAGTCTCACTCCCTATGAGCCACCGGCGGCCCTGCCCGACGGTCTGCGATTTCTTACCGTCGCGGCGATTCCGGAGATATTCCAGTTTCCGGTCGACATGCGTCAGGTCGCCGCGGAACCGAATCGATTGAACGACCAGGTGCTGGTGCGGTACTACGACAAGGAATGGAGCGAGATCGCGCATTGAGACTTTCCCGCCGCCAGTTCCTCGGCGCCGCCGCAAACGTCGGTCTTCGCCCCAAGACCGACCGCCCGATCATCGGCGGATTCGTCTTCGAATCCCAGCAATGGGGACACCGCCTCCGCGACCACGCTTTGTTTCCACCATCAAAGCAGCGAATCAAGATGCCGATCGTCATCGTCGGTGGAGGCATCGCGGGACTCTCCGCCGCTTGGCGCCTCGACAAGAAAGGCATGCACGATTTCATACTGCTCGAGGCTGAGTCCGGCGCGGGAGGCAACTCGCGGTGGGGCGAGAACGAAGTTAGCGCCTATCCCTGGGCCGCGCACTACCTGCCCGTACCGAATCGCAGCGCGACGTTGGTGCGTGAGTTGTGCGAGGAGTTGAGCCTGTTGAAAGATGGGCGCTGGGAAGAACGCCACCTCTGCCACTCGCCGCAGGAGCGTCTTTTCATCCATGGACGCTGGCAGGAAGGCATCGCACCACAGGAATTCCGTGAATTCGACGACCGGATCGCCGGGTTTCGCGCCTCGAAGAAGTTTACGATCCCCATGGAGCTTGGCGAGCATGCGTCGCCGCTCGATCGACTCTCCATGGCCGAGTGGATGCGCCAGGAAAAGCTGATGTCGCCAGGGCTCGAGTGGTATGTCAATTACTGCTGCCGTGACGATTACGGCGCGCCGGCCACGGACACTTCCGCTTGGGCGGGCATTCACTACTTTGCATCGCGCGAGCATGAGGAAAAAGGTCCATTGACCTGGCCCGAAGGGAATGGCTGGCTGGCGCGACGTTTGATCGACAAACTGCACGCGCGCATCCGCACCGGCGCGCCCGTGCATCGCATCGCCAAACACGGGCGTGGATGGTCCGTCTTCTGTGGAGAGATCGAGTATCTGGCGG
>CAZKID010000558.1:0-3272 GCA_964552405.1 uncultured Thermoanaerobaculia bacterium | reverse complement strand
CGCGCACCTTCTCCCCTCGCGGAGGGGAGAAGGAACTGATGGCCAGAGCACCGCGAGTTTCTCTTACTCAGTCGCGTCGCGCAGCGACGTCGCCCGCTCGGGATGACGGAGGATCGGCTACCGAGAACTAGTCCGAGTGACTCACAGCCGGGCCTCGCGATGTGCCCACCCCGAGCCCGCGTACCCCAGCGCCCCACCCACAAACTCACTTCGCATCCGGGAACGACACCACCTTGTGATCGATCGGCTTCACCGTCTTGAGATAGTCATAGAGCGCGCCGAGGTCTTCTTCGGTCATGCCGCCGAAGGCGATCCACGGCATGACCGTGTTGCGTCCTTTCGGCGCTTCAGGTGCAGTCTCCGGTGTCATGCCCGCGAACGCTTTGAAGCGGCCGATGAACTCTTCCTTCGTTGCGTGGCCCATGTAGTTGTAGGGCATCGGCGTGAGATTCGCCGTGACGACGCGGCCCCAGGGACCGTTCATTTCCCATCCGCCTGCGAAGTCCTGTCCCTCGATCAGGTTGTTGTGGTCATCGTGCGGCGTGTGGCATTCGTGGCAGCCACCGATCGTCGTCAGGTATTTCCCGTACGCCACCGTATCCTTGCGATCGGGAGCACTCACCGGACCATCGAGCGGTTTCGGAATGAACTTCACGATGTAGTTCACCGGGAAGTTGAGCTTCTTGGGCGGGACGCCTTTGTGAATCGGCTTGAGCGTCCGCAGATAGGCGACAACCGATTTGGCGTCCTCGTCGCTCATGGTGCGCAGATGTTCGTACGGCATCATCGGGAAGAGCGGATCGCCGGCGCGATCGACTCCTTCACGAATCGCGCGAAGAATCTCGCCGTCGGTCCATTTGCCGAGTCCGAACTGTTCGTCGGGCGTGATGTTCTGCGCAGCGACGACGCCGGGGAAGCCGAGCTTCTCATCGAAGATGTACCCCCCTTCGCCTTCGGTGCCGGGCTTGATCGGCGTCGAGAATTTCACCAGATGATCGGAATGACAGCCGAGGCAGTCGGAGATGTGCTCGGTGACGTACCTGCCTCGGGCGATGCGCTCCGGAGTTGCGTCAACCTTTTCCGTTGATGGGGGACGCGATGCTGGCTTCTTCACAGATAGAAACGCTGCGACTGCTATGAGCAAGAGCGCAATGACGCCAACGATCTTTCCGAACGTCTTCATGGATGTCCTCAGCAGTGAAGTTTGGTTTCCGAGAATGGTACCTTACGCTGCATGTTCGCAAGCCTCTTGTTTGCCGCGGCGATGAATGTCCGGGTGCAGCAACACTACGACCGCGTCGAATCGAGGCAGCTCGTCCCCATGCTCACGGAAGTGCTCCGCTTTCCCACGTACGAACACAACGATGAAGCGATCGCGCAGCAGAAGCAGTGGCTGCTGAAGAGCGGCGCGGCCCTCGGTTTCGTCGTGCGCGACGCCGGCAAGATCACCGAGATCGAACTGCCTGCGCCGATCGAGAACGCACCGGTGCTCGGCCTCATCGTGCATGGCGATGTGCAGCCTGTCGATGCCGATGCGTGGTCGTTCGCTCCGTTCTCCGGCAAAGCGGATGAGACGTTCGTTTACGGACGCGGTGCGGCGGATGACAAAGGTCCGCTCGTGCAGGCGCTCCTCGCGATGAAGTCGCTGAAGGAAAGCGGAGTCGCGCGTACGCACACGATTCGGTTGCTCGTTGGCAGCCGCGAGGAATCGGATGCCGACGAAATGCCGGAGTATTTGAAAACGCATGCCGCGCCCGACTACTCGCTCGTTCTCGACTCCGAGTTTCCGGTCGTCGTCGGTGAGAAGGCGTGGAACGCGCTCTCCGTCACGACGACGCTTGCCGAGCGCGAGGGCGCCGCGAAGCCGTACCTGGTGGCCGATCTCTGGGCGGGACTCGCCGCGAGCATCGTTCCCGATCATGCCGAAGTGACGCTGCGGTGGAAGGAAGGAGCCGCGGATTGGGAGCCGGTGATGAAGGCGATTCAAGCCGTCGCGTTGCCGGAAGAGACGCGGATCGTGATGAAGGCCGAGGGGGACACGCTGCGCGTCGTGGCTTACGGCCACTCCGCACACGCGGGTGTCAACATCGAGGGGGGACGCAATGCGTTGATGGCGCTCGCTTATGCAATCGAGCCGCTCCTGCCCTCCGGTGGTGCGAAAGATCTGTTCGCATTTGCGAAGCGCGCCGGCGATGACATCTACGGCACGGGCCTCGGCTTTACGAAGAGCGATCCTCTGTGGGGCCGCTACGCGGTCAACGTGGCAACGATCAAGCGCGATGCCGATGATCCGAAGAAATACACACTGACGATCAACATCCGCAGCACGCCGCCTCTCACCGCCGCCGAGCTCGAGAAAGTCCTGCAGGGCTACGTCGCGGAATTCGATCACTCGACCGGTGCGAGTCTCGTGTCCGGCGGATGGTTCGGCGACAAGACTCTCGGATTCGATCCTCGCTCGAAACTGATCGTGCGGCTGCTGCAGGACTATCAGCAAGTCACGGGAACTCCGGCCAGGCCGGCGATCTCAGGCGGTGGAACGTACGCCAAGCGAGTGCCGAATGCGATCGCGTTCGGAATGTGGTTTCCCGGCAAGCCGTATCCGGGACACGATGTCGACGAGAAGATCGAGATCGCCGATCTGCAAAAGGGTGTGCGCGTGCTGATCTACGCATTGACCGACATCGCCACGGGGAAACGCATCGTGGAGCCGTTCAAGCCATGAGTACCGATGTGCTGCGGAGCGCGGATCCTGAAGATGGTTTGGACGTGGCGCAACTGGCAAGTCAGCTTGGATATCCGTGCGATGAGCTGACGATGCGGGGAAGGATCGAGTTCGTACGGCTCGACCCGAAGCGCGACCTCATCGTGATCGAGCGCGACGGGCGCGTGCGCGGGTGGATCGAGGTGGCGATCATCGAGCTGATCGCCAACGATCCGTTCTGCGAAATTCACGGGTTGATCGTACACGAGCAGTTCCGAGGCACGTCTCTCGGCCGGCAGCTCGTGGCGGCAGCGGAGTCGTGGGCCGCCGAGCGGGGGCTCGACCGCGTTCGGGTGCGGAGCAACGTCGCCCGCGATCGGGCCCGCAAGTTCTACGAGAGCCTCGGCTACACCGTGACGAAAGTTTCGAACGTGTTCGACAAGATTTTCTAGGAGCGCGTTCCGTCACATCGCTCTGCGGCGTGCCGGATCCTTCACGTTGACAGTTACCGACCCCAATGCCGCGTCCTCTGCGGTCCCCCAGTGCGGCAAGAAGCAGGGCGATCCCT
>CAZKID010000557.1:0-3276 GCA_964552405.1 uncultured Thermoanaerobaculia bacterium | reverse complement strand
CCAACCGCTTCCCCCGGGCCCGTGAAAACCACGCTTACAGCCCCGACGGATTTCGAAACCCAGGGGGGCTCCGGGCCATCGAAAAAGCAGACGACGCGGGTCTTCTTCGCGCGCGCGAACGACGCCAGCAGTCTCACGAGCTCGCGCTTCGGATCGTAACCGCGTAGATCCGCGCCGGCGCGCCCGAGGACGTTGCTGCCGTCGATGAGCCAGGGCATTTACCTGGGGATGTGTACAACGACAGGCTTCGCTTCACGCAGCGACTGTGGGATCGCATTCGCCCCGGCTTGCGCCTGCTGCTCCGTCGCATAGCGGCCCCAGAACACTCGATAACACGAGCGGTTGTGATACGAGATCGGCAGGAACCAGACGTTCGATCCGCCCTCTCGCAATGCCCGCGTAATCGAGGCGGCTTCACATACGAGCTCGAACTGCACGGTGAAGGTTCCGCTCTTGTCAGCGGCAAACTCCTTCGCCATTGTCTCGTAGCGCTGACGGTCAGCGTCAGTCGCCGGAGGCACAGCGGCTTTCGCCGTTGTCGTGTTGGGGATGACTGACCCGCTTGGGGTCTTCTCAACTCGTGCGACGGTGCTCGTCACAGGCGCGACCTGTTGCGGAGGCTGGGTTGTGGTGACCTGCGAAGGATGCGGCGCGGGAGCCGTCGTCGTGATGGCCACTGGTAACGTCGTGGTTGGAACAACGGTCGCGACGGTCGTGGTCGCCGTCGTCCCCGTTGGTGGTGGCGGCGTCGGACGAATCACCGGATGCTTCGCGGGCTGCTTCGTCACCACTGGCGCAGCCTCCGCCGCCTTCTTGTTCTGCCACCAATTCCAACCCGCCAGTCCGCCGATTCCAACGATGACGATTCCAACTGCCACAAAGAGAACCGGGATCAATCGTCCCGGCTTCGACGCCTTCTTCACCACCGGCTTCATCGGCGGCGCATCTTTGCCTCGGACCGGCACGGCCGCTTTCCTGGCGGTCTCGATCTGTGCTTCGTCAAAGCCCCACTGCTCTTCCTTCTCGGACTTGGGCTGAGACGTTGTCGTCGAACGTTTCGCTTTCTCAACGAATGGCTGCATGGGCGTGATCGGCGGAGGTGCCGCGGCAGGCTTGTCCCATGAAGGCATCGCGGCTGCCGTTGCGGGCGGCTCCACAATCTCCGCTGGCTCCGGCTCTGGCTCGGTGTCGAACGCCGGAAGCCCCATCGGTAGATCTTCTTCCTGGGCGAATTCAGGCTCGCTGGTGACCGCCGCAGCTGGCTGCGGTGCAGCATCGAATCCGCTTTCAAACGAACTTCCCGGGTCAGGCATCCCGGCGATCGGCTCGGGCGTTCCGAAGTCCAGTCCGGTGCCGGCCGTACCAGCGTCGCCCCAGCCCATGTCCGCCGCGTCGCTCACCGCGTCGGTGTTGAAGTTGAAGTCCATCCCTCCCGTTGCGGGGGCGGGAAGATCCTCATGTTGCACTTGAGGTTTTTGGGTGCTGACCAGGAGGCCGAGCACGTGCAGTGCGTGGAGGAGTTTGTAGACATTGAATGTGTCGGTGCCGGACAGCATCGCGATTTCCGACGCGTTGTTCGTACCGTCGACATTGTTCATGATCGCTGCGGCTTCTTGATTGAGGCCCAGACGGCGGAACGCCTCATCGAAATCGGGCGCCTTCGTGAAGGTTGTGTTGCCACCGTCCAGTGCGACGTCGAACTTCGCGCGATCCGTATCCGTGACGATCAGTTCCGTAATGATCTGTGCGAGCGGGAACAGCGTCCCCTCTTCGCGTTTCGGCAGGTAGTCGGCAACGATGGTGTACGAGCCGCCGCTCCAGGCGGCGATTGAGCGGATGACACCGATCACTTGAACGCGGCGCGCCCAGCTCAGCTCTTTCTTCGTGATGAACCCGAGGCCCAGGAGCGCATCACCGAGGGTCTCGCTCTCCTTCCGCTTGGCGAGGGCCTGCTTCACATGGTCGCGCGAGACCTTGTTCGCGCGCATGAGGATCTCGTCGATGGAATCGGCGCGATCATTGGTGCTCGCCGAGAGGATGTCTCCGCTCTTGAAGTAGATGATCTTGATGATTCCGTCGTTCTCGAAGCGGATCGCGCCCGTGAACTGTTCCCGCCCCAGCTCGACGAGTCTCTCGATCAGATTGATCTCGCCGATTTCCCCTTCAAGCTTCATCACCGCCGTTGCCCCCTGCCCACACTTTTGTGCAGTTGATTGTAATGGTTTGTGCACGCGAATTACGCGTGCAGCTCATCGTACAGAGTCTGACCTACTTTGCGCCCCAGTACATTGATCAGATCTGCGGCCGAAGCCTGCTTTACGCCACTCACGCTGCCGAATCGTTCGATGAGGAGCTTGCGCCTTTTCTCGCCGATCCCCGGAAGATCATCGGGCACGCTGTTCAGCCCTCCCTTCGAGCGCCGCCGCCGGTGCGAGTGTGTAAACCGATCCCGTGATGTGCAGCGGATCGCCGAACGTGGGCGGATTCGTGTCGGGATTCTTGCCGGTGTCGTCGATTTGGATCTCGTAGCCCTGATTGACCGCGACTTGCCAATCGGTCGCCGGACTGCTGTTCCCGAGCGCGGGAAAGCGGATGAACACGCCTGAGTTATCGTCGGGGGACGACGCTCGCCAATCGACACGGAGCACGAAGTTCTTGAACGGTTGGCGCGTGAACCACAACAAGCCGATCCCGTCGACCGTTTCGATGATGTTGCCGCCGAGCTCGATGAAGCCGCCGAAGCCGGCCATCTGCCAGCCGTTGAGCCCTCCCGTTCCGAGGGACACAAATCCCGATTCAACCGGCAGACTGCGCGTCACGATCGCGCTCGCCGTCTTGCGAGCCAGTGACAGGGCCGTAAGAGACGGATTCGCCGACCCGAGTGTCGGAAACAGCGCCGGCCCGGCGACGTACGCGTTCGCAACGTGGTGAATGCGACCGTTGAGATCCGTCACGGATCGGTTGGGATCATTGCCCATCCACATGGTCCCGGCCTCGTGATGGGTCGTCCCCAGCCCGTCGCGCACCTTGTTCCGCGAGTCCCATGGACTGTTGTTTGGACTGGGCGGCCAACTGGTTGAAGTGTTCAAGGATCGTGCGCTGGCGCTTCCCCCACTCAACACGACCCTAGCCCGGCGGATGATGGAGCAGACCAAGATTTACAAAGCGTTGAAGGGTGTTCGCGGACGGGAGTCCGTGGATCTCGAGCAACTCGAGCAATTGATGGTTAACTTCAGCCAGCACGTGGTGCAACACCGCTGGATCAAGGAAAACGAA
>CAZKID010000556.1:0-3287 GCA_964552405.1 uncultured Thermoanaerobaculia bacterium | reverse complement strand
GTCGGCGTGCTGCCGCTCGATGTGAAGGCTCGCCTCGAATCGTTGTACTGGCAGACCGCGGAGAAGATCGAAGGCGTCGCGAAGACGATGGATCCGGAAGAAGTGCCGGAGGATCTGCGCGACCTCGACAACGAGCTCGCCGATCAGCACATCTGCAACTTCTCGGTCTTTCAATCGCTGCTCGATCACTGGGCGCTCGGTCAGCTCTTTCCGATCATGCCGATTCACCGCCTCAATGAGCGTCCGCAATTCGAATCGACGCTCGTCGACATCACGTGCGACTCCGACGGCAAGGTGCAGAAGTACATCGATCTCAAGGACACGCGCGACACCATTCCTCTCCACGAGATCCGCAACGAGCCCTACTACCTCGGCATCTTCCTGACCGGCGCGTACCAGGACATCATGGGCGACATCCACAATCTCTTCGGCCGCGTGAACGAGGTGCATGTCTTTCTCGATCCCGATGAAGAGAGCGGCTTCTACATCGAGGAGGAGATCCCGGGAAACTCCATCGGCGAAGTGCTGGCCATGACGCAGTACGACTGGCGCGACATGGAAAAACGCATGAAGAGCCAGATCGATGCGGCGATCAAGTCGGATGTGCTGAAGCCGACCGAAGGGATGCGCCTGCTTCAGGACTACGAGCGGGGGCTGAAGGATCAGACGTACCTCAGCTTTGAATGACGGTGTACGACAGGCGCCCTCGCCTGTCGTCGAGGCCCTCGCCTGTCGAGCCGATGGACAGGCGGGGCGCCTGTCCTACACCGAGTGACAACGATCACAGCCTTCGGAATGGCGATCTTTGACGATTCGTTACAGAACGAACGAACCAACCAAAGGACAGGAGAGAACATGCGTAGAACACTCGCGCTCGCCCTGCTCGCGCTCATGGCTATGGCCTCGAACGCGTTCGCTGGTGCAGAAGCTCGTATTACAGGCAAGGTGGTCGATGCAGGCACGAAAGCGCCGATCAAGGACGCGGTCGTGAACGTCGTTGCCCTTTCGGGCCGTACCTTCAAGCAGGACTTCAAGGCGAAGTCCGATGGAACGTACGCGATCTTCCTGCTCGACGGAACGATCAAGTACAAGTTTACGTACTCGGCGCCGGGTTATCAGCCCTACATCGAGGATATGAAGCTCAAGATCGGTGGCGAGAAGAACGAGAAGGATGTCGAGCTCAACACCGGAAACACGGCGGCGCAGACCGCTCAGCCTGCTGCTGCGAAGGTCGATACTTCGGTCACCGCCTTCAATGAAGGTGCGACGCTGGCCAACGCTGGTGACAACGATGGCGCAATCAAGAAATTTACGCAGGCTGTGACCGAGAAGCCGGAGCTCATCGCCGGCTGGGAAGCGCTCGCCAAGATTTACCTGCGCACGAAGAACTACAAGGGCGCGATCGAGTCCGCGAACAAGGCACTGGCTCTCGCCGATGACGAAGTCGAGATGTACCAGGTTCTCTACGAGGCGAACACCGCCACCGGCGACAAAGCTGCTGCGGCTGCTGCCAAAGCGAAGCTGCCGGCGAATGCGGCAAGCCTCTTCAATGACGCGGCCAAGCTCATCAACGCCGGCAAGGACGCCGAAGCCGAGAAGGTTCTGAAGCAGGCGATCGCAGCCGACCCGGCGTTGCGGCAGTCGTATTACGAGCTCGGCATGATCTATGTCCGCACCGGTAAGAGCGCCGACGCGAAGGCGAACTTGAACAAGTACCTCGAGCTGGATCCGAACGGCAAAGACGCCGCCACGGCCAAGGAAATGCTCAAGTACGTGCAGTAATCACCGTTTTGTCGCAACTCCCTATAGGGCAGGCAGCAATGCCTGCCCTATATTTTTGGTTGAGGACGTCATCATGAATAAGCAGGGGATGTTCGTTTCACTCGCAGCAGCGGCAATCCTTAGCGCTTGTGCCTCATCCAAATCGGAGAGTGGTCTCGGTAAGGCGAAGGTGAACCTCGTCGAGCCCGAAGTCATCATCTCGCAGGTGAACTTCGTGCCGCAGGTCGCTCGCGACATCACGGGGAATGTGCCTGTGCACTACCAGGTGAAGGTTGCGAATCGTTCCGCCGAGCCGATTACTCTGACGCGGATCGAGGTGAGATCAGTGGGAGCCGGTGCCTACTCGTTATCGCCGCAGACGCATCCGTTCAAACAGAAGATCGCCCCTGATGGATTCGAGGTCGTTGATTTCTGGGCGCCGGCCGTCATCGAAGATCCGACGGTGTACGGAGCCAATGGCCCCGTGACGTTGCGAACGGTCGCGCATTTCGACTCGGCTGTCGGGCAGTTCGAGAACATCACGATCCAGCAGGTTCACGACCAGCCGGGTGCCGAAAATCAGCCGCAGTAGTGGAGGACAGGGGCCCTCGCCTGTCCACCGCCCCATACCTACCCTTCCGGCTCGTACCCGAGCGCGGGTGCGAGCCATCTCTCCACGACGGGCATCGGAGCATTCTTCCGCTCGCGATAGTCGAGCGCCTGATCCTTCCCGATTTTTCCCACCGCGAAGTAGCGCGCTTCGGGATGGGCGAGATAGAACCCGCTTACAGACGCCGCGGGCGTCATCGCGAAGTTCTCGGTCAGATGAATCCCCGCGCGTTCGGCACCGAGGAGATCGAAGAGCGTGCGCTTCTCGCTGTGATCGGGGCAGGCCGGATATCCCGGTGCCGGCCTGATGCCGCGGTACGTTTCCGCGATCAACTCATCGTTCGCGAGACTTTCGTCTTTCGCATACCAGCCGAGTCTAACCTCGCGATGCAGCATCTCCGCCGGTGCTTCGGCGAGCCGGTCGGCGAGTGCCTTCGTCATGATCGAGTTGTAGTCGTCGTGATCGCGCTGAAAACGCGCGACGAGCTCGTCGACGCCGATGCCGGCCGTCACCGCGAAGCCGCCAACGTAGTCGCGCACGCCGCTCTCCTTCGGCGCGACGAAGTCGGCCAGCGCGAGATTGGTCTTCGTCGTCGTTTCCTGCTGCTGGCGTAGGGTGTGGATGACCGCCTTCGTCTCGTTGCCCTCGTAGAGCTCGATGTCGTCGCCGCTGCTGTTCGCAGCCCAGAACCCATACGCGGCACGCGCATGAATCAGCCGCTTGTCGATGATCTCGGCGAGAAGCCGGCGGGCGTCGTCGTAGAGCTCTTTCGCGCGCGGCTCGTCGAGGCTCTGCGGGAAACGCCCGCGAAGCTCCCACGTCTGGAAGAACGGCGTCCAATCGACGAACGGCCCGATTCCCTCCAGCGGGACCTCTTCCAGCCCGCCAACCCCGAAGAACCGCGCGCTCCGGCCGG
>CAZKID010000555.1:0-3290 GCA_964552405.1 uncultured Thermoanaerobaculia bacterium | reverse complement strand
CATCCTTCTTCAGCGCATCGATTTCTTTTTGCCGACGCGCCGTCTCTTCATCGACGATCGTCCCGTCCTTCCCCTCGACGAGTTTCGCGAAGCGCTGCTGCTGCACGCCCGCGGTCACGGTCACCGGCCGCACGCGCGACTCACCATAGAAGAACTGCCGCGGATCGCCCGCCGGATCCTGCGCAATCGCGGTCACCGACTCATCTGACACCGACAGCGCGACCTCAGCAGACACAGGCCGCCCTTCGCTGTCCTTCGTCGTGATGGTCACGGTCCCTTTGCCGTGCGGCTTGTAATCGTCGTGATCGGATTTCACTTCGACCGTCAGCGCCTTATCGAATGGCGGCACCTTGAGATTCTTCGTCTGTGTGTAGAGCGCTCGATTGAAGACGGACGAAGCGGTCACCGCGAAATCGGGTACGTGCCGTTGATCGATCGGGAACTCGATGACTTTCATCGTTCCGTCGAGATGCACGAGGCGCGTGTCGAGAATGCTTGCGCCGGAGATCGTCATCAGGACCCAGCGATCGCTGTTCTCCGTCGCGACGATCAGCGGCACGCGGTCGCCGCTGTGCAGCGTCTCGCGATCGACGATCAGCTCGAGGCCTCCCGCGTGATAGCCGATCTCGCTCGTCGTGTTGCGCGTGATCCAGAGCGACGTCTGTGTCTTCACGATGTCGCGCGCGCGTAGCGGCTTGCCTGGCGTGCGATCTTCGCTGCTCCATTCCAAGAGGTAGTAGCCCTCGTGCTCCGGTGTGAAGGTGAATGTGCCGATTCCGTCATCGTTCGTCGTGACGCTCGATGTGAGCACGTCCTCTTCGTGGTACTGACCGCAGTAGGGATACCCGTTCTTGCATGGCTCCCAGCGGCGCCGCGTTACATGCACCTTGCCGGTCGTCTTCACCGGCTGCTCTTTCGAGTCCTCCGCCTTGAAGTCGACGGAGATCTTCTGACCCGGCGTGCCGATCGAGTGCTGCGTCTGCGCATGGACCGAGTAGCGCTGCCGCATCACGTTGACGCTGCCCGATCCGCAGACCTGGCGCCGCGACGCATCGGTCGCACATGCGCTGATCGAATACGCGCTGTCGCCTGCATCGACCTGCGTCTCGAAGCGGACGATCGCGCGCCCGTTCTCATCCGTCTTCAGCGTCTGCTTGAAGACATTCTGTCCGCTGCCGGGATAGTAGCCACGCGAGTCGCGTGCCGTGTACCAGTCGATCACGCCCCACCATGGCGAGTAGCTGCTGCGATCGACGCTGATTTCGACGCTCGCATTCGCGACTGCTCCGCCGAAGTAGTAACGCGCATCGACGACTGCTTCGACCGTGTCACCGAGGCGGTATTGATTCGGTATGGAGACAGTGACGAGGTATTCGGGGAGCTTGTACTCCTCGAGCGTGAACAGCACCGCGGAGCCGCGAGCCTCGCCGTTCTTGTTGTGAAAGTTGATCGTGTATTGGCCGAGGGCCATCTGCGGCGTGAGTTTGAGATCGGCCCAGTAGCTGCCGTACTCGTTCATGGAGGCGGTGCCGGTTGCGGCTTTCTGTCCGCGCGGATCCGTGATCTCGTAATCGAGACTCTGCTTTGCGGGCGCGACCCACGGTCCGTCGTTGTTGCGCACGCGAACGAGCGCTTTCCAGTGCACGGTCTCGTCGGGACGATACGCGGGGCGGTCCGTGAATGCATACACGCGCCACTGGATGCCGCCTTCGTTGCCGATCCAGTACGCGTAGTTGTAGGTCGTCATCCACGCCTGACGATTGCCCGCGGAGGCGGTGATGAGCAGTTGACGATAGTCGTTGCCCGCAGGGAGGTCGACGTGCGCGATGCCGTTCGCATCGGTCGTTGCGACGACTTCGTGAGTCTGGTCGGATACCTTGATGCGCGCACCGGCGATCGGAGCGCCGCGCTGGACATCGCTCACGTAGATCTCATCGCTCAGCCCGAGTGTGTGCGAAACGATGTTGATGTCGCTCACGAGCACGATCGTCGTCGCGGAGGCTCCCGTCGTGCGTGCGGTGACGGCGTACGCACCGAGGTCGAGCTTCGGCGTGAGACGCACGCGGTCGGAGCCGGGGAAGTGCGGACCGTTGTTCTGCGGCTTGATCGTCCACTTACGAACGGATGTACGAGGATCGCCGTCGACGATCGCTGCGAGATCGCCGCGGAAATCTTTTTGCCGGAGATCGGAAGTCAGGTCGATGCGCTCGATGGAGAGCTCGATGTCGCCCGCGTTGCGCCACGACAGCAGCAGTTCCTGCTCGGAGTCGGGGAGGAAGTTGGCGGCCGTTCCGACGGTGACTTGCGGTGTGGTGATCTGATCGGCGCTGCTTTTCGCCTGATCGTAGTAACGCGTCGTTCCTTTCGGGAACTCGGAGAGGAGCCGGCGAAACAGTGCGAGAGCGCGCTCGTAGTCGGGCTTCATCCGCGGCTCGCCGTCGACCATCACGACGTCGCCAACGTTCGCGAGTTGATTCGCTTCCGCGAACAGTGCGTCGTCGTACCACTCTGTGCTTTTCTGATCACGGATGATGGCGTCGAGCAGCTCCAGCGCGCGCTCGATCGACTCCGGCCGTTGCTCGGAGAGGAGTTGTGTGGCGAGGATGAAGCGAAGATGTGCGAGGTCCTGTTTGGATTCGGCGATGGTCAGTGCGTTCGTCAGGATCTGTCGCGGAACGCCATAGTCGTTTTCCTGCGCACCCTCGTAGGGAGGAGCCGCGACCATCTTGAACACGAGCGCGATGTAGCGGCGGCGCGCCAGCGGAAGCTCATCGTTGCCCGCCCACCAGTCGAGCGCCTGCAGGTAGTTCCCGTTGTTCTGCCCCGCGTAGTAATTGCGCGAGACGTTGAAGTCGCCCAGCGACTCATTCGCCTCAGCCCACACGCGATCGTGATTCTCTGCACTGTTCTCGATGAACTTCTGCACTGACGACGCGTCGGCGTTTTGCGTCATGCGCCAGGTCGTGTCGGCCAGGCGGAAGTCGACCCACCGCCGCTCGTCATCGGAGAGTTTCAGATGCGAAGCCTGCTCGTAGAGCTCGTGCGCTTGCGCGAACGATTTCTCGGAGAACGCAGTCTCGCCGCGCTCTCGTAACGTCGGGTAGGTAGCCGGAGCGGCGGTCTGCGGTGTGAAGAGCAGCAGGAGGAGCGACACGATCCAGGCGTACATGCCTTCATTAGAGTCCCGGACGGTGTGAGAAGGAAACCGGCCCCGCGGGCAACGGCGCAGCGCCGTGACTGAGTAAGAGAAACTCGCGGTGCTCTGGCCGTCAGTTTCCTTCTCCCCTCCG
>CAZKID010000554.1:0-3297 GCA_964552405.1 uncultured Thermoanaerobaculia bacterium | reverse complement strand
CCGGTGCCCTGGACCTAAACCCGCAACGACCGGCGAAGAGTGCGCGATTGAGACCGGAATTTGCCGAGACGCTGCGAACGAACTCCTCGACTTCGCGCAGCACCGACTCCTGATCTCCCGCGAACGGCAGATGATCGATGCCCGGCATCTCGACGAACCGCGCGTGCGGAATGCGATGCGCAAGATAGCGCCCCTCTTCGACGTTCATGTCGAGATCGCCGCTGCGATGCAGCACGAGCGCCGGCGCGCGAATCGATGCAAGATCATCGCGAATATCGATGTCCGTATTCATCTTCGCCAGCGCCACCGCCGCGCCGGGACTGGCGGACATCCTGAGATAGCTTGCCCACCATTCGCAGAACGACGGATCGCTCATTTCGCTCGGCGCGATCGTCTGCAGATCGACGACGCCGCCCCAGTTCTGCTCGATGTCACGATAGAAACGCTCGCGGGCTTCCGGTTTGCTCGCCCACGGATAATCGGGCGCCCACGTGCGCCGCGCGTAGCCGCCGTAGATGACGAGCCCCTTCGTTCGCTCGGGAAACGTCGCGGCGAACAGCGCCGACATCGGGCCGCCTTCGGAGACTCCCATGATCACCGCTTCGGCAGAACCTGCGCCCACCATCACCGCGCGCACGTCATCCATCCGCTGGCGAAGATTCGGCATCGTACTCACGCGATCGGAGAGGCCGGTGCCGCGCTTGTCAAAGAGGATCAGCCGCGAGAATCCGGCGAGCCGTTCAAAGAAGTGTGCGACGCGCGGATGCGTCCAGAAGTACTCGACGTGTGAGACCCAGCCCATCACGAAGACGAGATCGGGGCCGCCGTCGCCGACGACTTGATAGGCGATGTTCACGTCGCCGCTCTTCGCGTAGTGAGTCTTCGGAATCGTCCGCGAAGAAGTGGCCGGCAATGTGGGGCGATCGAAGGTTCGCACGCGCTCCGCGATCCGCGCGGCAACCTCTTCCGTGCTCGGATCGATCGCGGTCACGCGCCGCACGATGTCGAGCGTGCGTCCATCATCGAGCGTACGTGCCGCCGCGACTCGAAGCGACGCGTCGACAAAGGTCCGTCGCAACTGTTCGCGCTTTCGCGTCACCACCTCCAGGTCGTAGTCCTCCGGCAGAAGATCGGCTGTATAGAGATCGAGAGCGCGCGAAACCCGCTCGCTGTCCGGCGAGCGCGTTTCGGCCTCGAAGACATCGACATCGACGACTGCATCATGCAGCTCGACGATCGACTGCCGCAGCGTGAGCCTCTCTTCACCGGCCACGGATCGAAGATCGTGGAGCGCGCGATAGAGATTGTTCGCGCCGTCTGCCGGCGGCTTGCCCGGCCACAGCATTTCGACGATCTGGTCACGGTGCAGCGCGTGTCTTGGCGAAAGCGCCAGCAACTTGAGCAGGTCCGCCGCGCGCTTGCGGAAGCCGTCCGGCTCGATGCGTTCACCGCCGATCGAGACCTCGAATCGTCCGAACAGAGAAATGGTGAGAGAGATGCGGACGAGTATAGCGAGTAAGAAACGCGGGAGATCCGATCCGTACATTGTCGCCATTCAGAAAGAGGAGGAACCGATGAAACAACGAGTTGCCGCGTTTCTTGCCGCCGTCGTCCTGATCAATACGTTCAATGCTTCTGCCGCTCATGCCGCCGAAGAGAAGAAGTCGCTCTATGACCGGCTCGGAGGCGCGTACGCCATCGCCACCGTCGTCGATGCGTTCATCGACAAGTTGCTGGTGAACGACACGCTCAACGCGAACCCCGCGATCCGCGAGGCACGCACCCGTGTCCCGAAGGCCGGGTTGAAGTTCCACGTCACCGCGCTCGTCTGCCAGGTCACCGGCGGCCCGCAGATGTACACAGGCCGATCGATGAAGGAGGCGCATCGCAACCTCCACATCACGCAAAACGAGTGGGACGCGATGGTGCACGACTTCGTCGGCGTGCTCGATCAGTTCAAAGTGCCGAAGGCCGAGCAGGCCGAGCTGCTGACGATCGTTGGGGCGACGAAAGGCGACATCGTCGTTCAGAAATCCGAGACCGCCACCCAACCGTAAGATAGTTGATCCCCCCGAGGAGACGTCCAATGGCACTGCGCGAAGAGAAAGTTCTCTTGTTGATCGCCGACATCAGCGGCTACACCGACTTCATGCTGGCGAACGAGAAATCGCTCGAACACAGCCACATCATCATCAGCGAGCTGATCGAAACGATTCTCAACGAGGTGCAGCTTCCGCTCTCGCTGGCCAAGCTGGAAGGGGACGCCATTTTTCTCTACGCGGTCAAAGACGACGCGTTCGCCGGACGCGCCGCGGACCTCGGCGCGCGCGTGCTCCGCTTCTTCCACGTCTTCTCGAACAAGGTCGCGGAGCTGACGCTGTCGAGCTTCTGCAAATGCGGAGCGTGCACGAACATCGAACGCCTGAAACTGAAAGTGGTCGTGCACAGCGGCCGATGCGCGTTCTATCAGATCGCCAATCTGACGGAGCTGTCCGGCGTCGACGTGATCATCGTGCACCGGCTGCTGAAGAACTCCGTCGGCATGAGCGAGTACATCCTGCTCACCGAGGCCGCGGAGCAGGACTTGCAACTGCCGCTGATCCTCCTCTCGAAGGGCGAGGAGACTTACGACGCCATCGGCGCGCTTACTCCGTACGTCTATTCCTCGCCTGACAAACCGGCGTACGTTCCCGATCCCACGGCTCCCGCTCCATCGCTATTCCTCGAAACTCTCCGCTGCGAGATCAAGCGCGAGTACGCGGAAGTCGCGACGAATCCGACAAAAGGGTTTCACTTTCACACCGGCCGGACTCTGGCGACTCTTCTCGGCTACTCGGATCAGTTGCTGGAAGGCATCCCTGAAGAATCGATCAGCCGTCTTGCCGGCACCGGAAACCCTTTCGCTCTCGGCGCGCTGCGAGCCGGCGAGACCGTCGTGGAACTCGGGTGCGGCGCAGGGATGGATACGCTGATCGCTTCGCGCATGGTCGGCCCGAACGGTCGCGTGCTCGCCATCGACATGACGACTGAAATGCTCGACGAAGCACGCAACGCCGCATCCTCGATGGGCGCGACGAACCTCGACTTCCCACTCGGATCCATCAAGAGTATCCCTCGTCACAACGACTCCGTGAATTTGATCATTTCACCAGCAGAGACCACACACCGGCCCGACAAAATCGGCAAGCGTTCGGCGCGCGCCGGCTGACGTTTCCTTCCCCGGCCATATTTCGTGATGCGCGTCGTAGAGCGTCGGACGGATCAGGTCGTTCATCGCAGCGTCCACGATGATGAAAG
>CAZKID010000553.1:0-3322 GCA_964552405.1 uncultured Thermoanaerobaculia bacterium | reverse complement strand
TCGGCTCAAACCCGCATAAACACTGGAAGTTTCTTGGAAGCGAAGTCGAGGGACCTGGATGGGCGGGCGTTACGAAGATCATGTCGCGCGCCTCCCGCCCACCCGGGTCCCTCGACTACGCTCGGGATGACGGAGATCTGAGCTTGCTCAATCATCGGCAGATTACCAACTGAAACGCCCGAAGCCCTTTTGACTCTCTATCCCCCTACCCTCGCATTCTTCACGCTCAGCTCCGCCAGCAGTCGCGTCAGGCGTTTCGCTTCTTCATCGCCATGCTCGTAAGTCCGGCAGAGGACGGCCACCTGCTCTTCCGATTCCTGCGCGGCGATCGTGAAGCCGTCGGCGGGTTGATCGGGCATCAGCGATGGACGCTGTCGCCACGCGTGTCCGTCGTAGGACCATGTCGTGAAGGTCAGCGGCCGCCCAATCAGCGAGGCATTGGGCGTTTCGAAGATGAAGTTCGGTACGTGCAGAATCTCGGTGACCGACGCGGCGAGCAGCTTGTCGAGCGTCTCCGACTCTTCGATGAAGCGCAGGCCGAGACGCCGGTCGTGTGCCCGCGCGATCTCGGCGGTGATCTCGACTTCCACTCCCTGCCAGAAGAAGCGCAGCAGTGCGCGAGCATCCTCTTCGATCGGCTCCTCGAGATCGACGAGTGCGCCGCTCGAGCTCACATCGAGCAGTCGCACGGCGTAATCGCCGAACCAGCCGTCGAGTGGCCTCATGAGATTGAGTCGTGTGTATTGCCGCCGCTCTTCGCCTGCGTCCATCACGGCACCTTCCTGACGTCGGTGAGCCAGTACGCGCTCTCCGTGACATGAACCTTCGCGGTGATGTTGCTCTGGTCGGCGGGCAGCGACTGCACCTCCGCTCCCCGCACCGGATACTCCATGACCATCGCTTCCATGTAGCCGGGGATGGCTTTGTGATCGATGCGCAGGAGATTGCTCGCCGCATCGCGTCCGAGAATTTTTCCTTCGAGCGCGTAGAGCTTTTCGCCGGGAACGCTGAGCGGTTTTGGTTTTCCCGATCGCTCACCGCAGGCGAGCAGGAGGAACGAGAGGAAAAACGCGAGGGCCGCGCTACGTCGCATCGAGATGCGATTGTAGCGCGGCCCTCTCAGGGAAGATTACGGCTGATACTCAGAGGTCGGGATGAAACGGGCGTCGCCGTTTGCGTTGAGCACGACCACGGCGTAGCAGACTGCGTTATCGGTTGGGTCGAACTGCAGCGTCCCGTTCGTGACGACCGACAGAATCGATGTCTGGCCCCACGCGTGCGGCATGAGAGTCAGCGTCGTCGATCCGATGGTCGTCTGTCCGGTCTTGTCGAGCGTCTTGATCGTCACCGTGTTCGTCGAATCGCTCTGGTTGAAGCAGCCGGCATTCGTGCGGCGGTTCGAATCGACGCTGATTCCGGGCGCGAACGAACGGGAGCTCGAACCTGCGAACTCCAGCGCGGGAACGGACTGGCCATATCTCGTAGCGCCGTTCACGCTGCTGCCCGTCCAGATCTCCGAGTCGATCACGAAGCGGTTGTTGTGCTGGCCGCCCGTTGACGCGGGGCTCGAGAACGTCACCGCGCCACCGCCGGTCGCGTTGAACACGTCGGCGAGAAAGTTGTCATAGACCTTCGCTTCGCCGGCCGCGAGATTGATCGTCGCGGTCTTCGAAGTGCCCGTAGTGTCGTACAGCGTTGCCGTCACCGAATACGCCGCCGACGTTGGATTGAAGATCGAGACGTACGACTGGAACGTCGTGCCGACACCCGGAAGATTTGCGGCAACCGGGAGTGTCTGGAAGTCCGAAGCGAAACCCTGATTGGTCACGCGCTTGGTTTGCTGAGCGAACATCGGCGCCGCGACTGCGAGCGCCAGGATCGTGAATGAGAGTAGTTTCTTCATGGTCGTTCTCCTCTTTGTGATGACTACTGGCACGGCTGCGGCGTCGTCGGCAGGGGTGGGACGACATCCACGATCTGGTTCGTTCCGCCATGACCCTGCAGCAGACCCTGGTGTGCCGGCGCGAGGAACGGGAAGCGCGGAAGGAAGTCTTCGTCGTTCGTCTCCACGCCCTTGGCAAGTCCCGCTGCCGGATCGCCAGCGGCGATGAGGCTGATCAGGATCGAGTTGACGTTGGCGTTGTGCATATTCGGCTTCGGTCCGCCGCCGAGACGGCGCCCATTCGGGAACGATGAATCGACCGAGGCGTCGAGCGTGATGACGTCACCCGTCGAGCCGTCGGCAACCGGAATCGGCCGACCGAGGTTGATCGCGTTGACGATGTCGAGGCGCGGTCCCTTCAGCGTTGCAACCGTGGAGTCGGGAAGCCCGAGAGCCTTGTAGACGCCGAGCGTGTCGAGGTCGCGCACCAGAACCGGGAAGAGAATGTCGTTGCCGAAGCGGCTCACGTCCTTCATCGGATCGGTGTGGAGATAGAGGCCCTGACGCGCGGTGCCGACGAGGCCCGCGTTGAAGAGCGGAAGCGCGTTGCGGCCGACGAGTACGTAGTTGCCCGAACCGCGAAGGCCGGTGATGTTGTTCGTCGGATCGACGGTCTGCGTCGCCTGGCGATAGATGCCGGCCCATACCCGAAGCAGTGCGTCGGTCGACTGCGCCTGCAGCGTGCCGTTGTGCGGGATGCCCTGCGGGAAGAGCTCTGCGGTCGGAATCTCGATCGCGATCGAGAAGATGTTGAAGCCTGTGAAGACGTCTTCCGCAGGAGTGCTGCGTGCGCCAGCGAGGCCGCCGAGATCGGTCTTCGACAGGTTCACGAGATCGAAGATGCCCTTTTCGTCGAGCTGATACGGATCATCGAACTGACCGGCGATGATGCGGCCGCCGTTGCTCAGGTTCTGAATGAACGTGTCGATGAATGTCTGGCCATAGAGACCCGTGTCGCGCGAAGTCTTGTCGCCCGAGTTGTAACCCTTGAACTCACCGAGGCCGTAGACGAGACGATCGGTCTGCGGGCCGTGATTGTTCGGAAGAACCTTGAGATCCGTTCCGATCACGGTCGGATTCGGCTGGCCGGGCGCCATGATGCGCGTGACCGTCATCGTCTCCGTGCCGCCCGTGAGCTGCCAAAGCAGTTCGTTCGGACCACCGACTGCATCGGTCGGTTTCGGCGCGGTTGCAGCAGGCAGTGTCTTCTTGAACTCGACGCGGTAGACCGCTTCGTCTTTCAGGCTCGTGCCTTTGCCGACGTGAAATTCGTAGCGATAACCGTCGCACGCGCGGAAGCCCTGGTTGCCCTGGCCGGGCTCATGGAGCGGGTTGAAATCCATGATGAGGTACAGCTTGTCGTGCGTTCTGGGCGTCACC
>CAZKID010000552.1:0-3326 GCA_964552405.1 uncultured Thermoanaerobaculia bacterium | reverse complement strand
GCGACGTTCGAAACGGCTCGCAGGGCGATCGCAAACGACACGCGCTTCCGCATAATCAGAACCGACACTAGGCAATATCCGCTCGGAAGCCTCAAGCTGGGCACCGATTCGATTGCAAAGAATGCTGACGACGTCATCGTTGTCGTGGACGGTGATGATTGGTTGAAGCACAGTCGCGTCCTAGATCGACTCGCTGAAGTTTATCGGAATCCAGACGTGTGGCTCACATATGGAAGTTACGAGATATTTCAGCCGTCCCTCAGGGCCCGGCTCATGAATGGGCCGATGAGGGGAATCGCCGCTGAATATCCCGCGCAGATTGCCGCCGCAAACGCTTACCGGTCGCACCCATTTCTCTGCAGCCACCCCCGGACCTACAAGAAGTTTCTCTGGACAGCGATCAAAGACGAGCACCTCAGGGACGTCGACGGGCACTACTACAGGACCGCTGGCGACGCCGCCTGTATGTGGCCGATGCTCGAGATGGCGACAGCGAGGCATATTCGCTATATCGACGAGATCCTTTATGTTTACAACGATGGCAACCCTCAAGCCGAATTGAGGACGGCGGGAATCGCAGAAGTGCAACGGGTCGGCAAGCGCTTGATGACGATTTCTCCCTATCACCCCTTGTGAATCACTACGCCATTCCGCGACACTAGGCGTGAATCATGCTGCTATGGCCGCCGAGTTGCTGGCCGCACCGGGGACCGCGGTTTTGCGCTGGCCGATGATCGTTTCGGCCAGCGCGTTGTCGTAGGAATCGCCGACGCTGCCCACACACCGCTCGATGCCGGCAGCGCCTAGGCGCTGCAGATAGAGACGTACTGCACGCCGCGATCTGATGGGACGCGGAACGCCGTCCTCCCCCATACTTAGCGAAAGTGGCGAATGTCGTACAAATGACAAGACGAATTGCAACAACCCGAGTTCTTGCAGCCACCGTAAATGAGTAATCGAGACCAACTTCACGCCGAGTATTTCGGCAGTGACCACGTTACGGTGATTGAAGCGGCGCGCGGCTGGCGCCCACTCGCATTGCGGGAATTATGGGCCTATCGCGAGTTGCTCTGGGTACTCGCAAACCGCGACATCAAGGTCCGATACAAACAGACCGCGCTTGGTGTCGCGTGGGCCGTGCTGCAGCCGGTCTCGACCATGGTCCTGTTCTCGATCATCTTCGGCGCTTTCGCCAAACTGCCATCCGGTGGCCACCCATACCCGATATTCGTGTATGCGGCCCTGCTCCCGTGGACGTTTTTCTCCAGTTCGGTTGGGACAGCTGCCAGTTCGATGGCCGGCTCCATGCACATCATCAACAAGGTCTACTTTCCACGACTCCTCGTTCCCATGTCTTCCATCGGCGCCACGCTCGTCGATTTTGGAATCTCGATGGGGATACTGCTGGTGCTAATGCTTTATTACCACGTGGCCTGGACCCCCCAACTGCTGGCGGTACCAGCCCTAGTCACAATCTTGATCCTGAACGCCCTTGGTTTCGGCACCTTCTTCGCTGCGCTCAATGTTGCGTATCGCGACTTTCGTCATGTGTTGCCTTTGCTACTGCAGCTGTGGATGTATGCGACACCCGTGATTTATGCATCATCGCTCCTGCCGGACGGATGGAAATGGGTTCTTTACGCGAACCCCATCGCCGGGGTGACCGAGGGGTTTCGTGCTGCATTTCTGGATTTGCCCTTCGATTTTCGATTGCTTGCATGCTCGTTCGCGTCCGCACTCGCCGCGCTCTTCATCGGCGTTGCGTATTTCGAGAAAATTGAGCGGCACTTCACGGACATGCTTTAGGCCGCAATGAAAGATCTTGCAATCAAGGCTCGCGCCATTGGCAAACGGTACGTGATTGGCAAGGCCCCGCGCGCCAAGACGCTGCGCGACGCAGTTGCCGGAGGCTTCAGCGCGCGTGCAGCCTCCCAGGCCGAAAGAGAGTTCTGGGCGCTGCGCGACGTATCGTTCGAGTTGCGGCGAGGTGAGGCCCTGGGTGTCATCGGAAAGAATGGCGCGGGCAAGAGCACCCTTCTTAAGATCCTCAGCCGCATTTGCGAGCCGACGAGCGGCCGCGTCGAGATGCGTGGCCGCGTCGCCAGCCTTCTGGAAGTGGGGACCGGCTTTCATCCCGAGCTGACCGGTCGGGAAAATGTCTATCTCAATGGCGCAATTCTGGGCATGTCGCAGCGTGAAATCGCGGCGCGGTTTGACGAGATCGTCGCCTTTGCCGAAACCGAGCAGTTTGTTGACACTCCGGTAAAGCACTACTCCAGCGGGATGCACATGCGACTGGCGTTTGCTGTGGCCGCCCATTTGGATCCTGACGTATTGATCCTCGACGAAGTGCTCGCGGTGGGCGACACGGCATTTCAGACCAAGTGTGCTGCCGTCATGCAGCGCTTCGCCGGTGAGGGCCGATCGATCCTTCTGGTCAGCCACGGACTGCAGGCCATACGCAACCTGTGTTCGCGTGCTTTGGTGCTAGTGGCTGGCGCAGTCGACTTCGAGGGATCAGCCGACGAGGCCATCGAACGTTATCTGGGTACGAAGCAGCGTAGCCTTCCCGAGGACATCGATACCCGGGAACTTCCCCGCCCTCGCTTCATCGACGCGGATGCGCCGGCGCGCATCACGCGAGTCCGCATCCTGACCCCCCGCGGGGGTGCATCCGCAGAATCGGGCGGGCTGTTTGAGATCGAGTTGACCATTCGTGTCGTTCGACATTGCCGCGAGATCATGATCGGATGGGGAGTCGCGAGCTATGAAGTTTACGTTTTCGAAACCAGAACTCTGGACAAGTATCCGCCGATTGCCTCCCTGGACCCTGGTCTTTACCGCATTCGCGCCGGGTTTGAGCAACTCCCGCTTGCGGCGGGCCTGTACACCCTCAACGTGGGGATGCGCGACGCGGAGCGCACCCTCGATTACCTGCCAGGCGTCGGCACGTTCCATATGACGCGCACGTCGAACCCCGACCCCACCTGGCACGATCCCCGTAACGGCGTTGTTGAACTCCACGCGCAGTGGGGGCGACTCGAACCCGTGGTGGAGTAAGACATTGGTGGCTACAGATTCGACCAGTCGGCCGATGATTTCCGTGATCATTCCATCCTTCAATCAAGGAAGGTTCCTGAAAGAGTGTCTCGACTCCATCCTTTCTCAGGAATATCGCCCTCTCGAGATTCTGGTCATGGACGGCGGGTCGACCGACAGCACGCTCAATGTGCTGAAAGGTTACGGGACCGTGCCCGAAGTGCAGTGGTGGTCGGAACCGGATCGCGGTCCGGCAGACGCGGTGAACAAGGGTTTGGCGCGCGCAC
>CAZKID010000551.1:0-3333 GCA_964552405.1 uncultured Thermoanaerobaculia bacterium | reverse complement strand
TCGCCCGCTCGGGATGACGAGAGATCGGTCGCTGCAGAATCTACCCACTGAAATCGAAATCAGCGATGCCCCAAAATTGAAAATGCAGCGCGCGCGAAGCGCGCCACCATAATTTTCAATTTTCAATTTTCAATTTTCAATTTCGCTTCAAAACTTCGTGACTTTGCCCGGTTTTCCGTCGAGCTTGAACTCGACCATTCCTGCATTGTCGACGTAGACCCACCAATCGACATTGCCGCAGAACACGCCGCCGGAGAGTTGGACGAACGTCACTTTTCCGTTCGGCGCGCCGAGAAGCGTGGGGGCTTGTTTGACGAGCCTGGGCACGATGGAGAAATCGACTCGCGCGAGCGATGCCTTCTTCTTGCAGTCGCCGCTCGAGGCCTCCTCGGGGCCGGTGACCGCACCTGCTTTGTACGTGTAGCGCGCGCGGCCGCTCGGGCTGTCGTTCGACGCGACGGTCGCCATGGCGTACTTGTCGTAGATCATCAGCTCATAGACTTCCGGCAGTTTCGCCGGCAGCGTGGCCGCCATCTGCGTCAGATCCTCGAAGAGGACTCCCTTCTCTTCGAACTTCGCCTGATGTTCATCAGCGATCTTCGCGACTTCTTCATTCTTCCCCGGTTCGACGCGGAACAAAGCATTGCGCGCGGCGAGGCGCATCCAGTCATCGGGACTCTTCAACTCTTCGCGCAGCATCGGGATCGCTTCCTTCGCGGCGGTTCCCATCTCGCCGAGCGCGGTCACTGCAGCTTTTCGTACTGCCGGCCATTTGTCATTTTGGGCGGCTCGCATGAGCACCGGAACTGCAGCGGCGGCCGGCGGGCCGATGTCGCCGATCGCTTCCGCGGCATCTTCACGCGTCTTGTTCTGCTGATGTGTTTCCAGCGCCTTCTCCAGATCGGAAAGCACCGGCAGCGCCGCGGCCTTCATATCGCCGAGCGCGGAGGCGGCGGCGCTGGAGATGGACTCGTCGTGTGAGCGAAGCAGCGATGCGAGCACCGGCACCGCTTCCTTCACCGGCGGCTCGTAGTTGCCGAGCGCGCGGATGAGCGTCGAGGCTTCGCTGCTGCCCGCTCCCTTCAGCGCCTCGATGATCGGGGCCACGAGATTGCGGTCGCGCCGCCCGACGATTTTTCGCAGCGACTCGCGCGCGTCGCTGGCGACATCGTGATCCGGATCCCGCGTGCAATCCCATGCGGCATCGAACAGCTCGACCGCGGGCACTTCCGTCGAAAGCGCCTTCAGCGCGATGACGCGATCCTCGCACTCCGGATGTCCGAGCAGCCGCTTGTACGCCGGAAGGAGCTTCGACTTCGGCGTACCGAGTTTCATCAGAGCGCCGGCCGCGTTGCCGACGACCGGACCGTAATGATCATCGAGCGCATTCGTGAGCGATTCCTTCGCCGGCCGTGCAGCTTCGCCGAGATGCCAGAGCGAGGCCGCGGCATTGGCGCGCACCGCGCCCGATTTGTCCTCATCGAGTGCCTTGATGAGCGCCGGCACCGCCTCGGTCGCTCCCATCTGCCCGAGATTCCACGCCGCTTCGGCACGCTCCTGCGGGTCGCGATCGTTCGCGAGTGTCTTCATCAGCTTCTCAGCGTCCTTCGAAGCGGCGAAGAGCGAAAGGCTCATCGTGAGAATGAGAGCAAGGGAGGCAACACGACGCATGACTCCTCCTTATTCAGGCAGCGGACGCCGTCGATTCTAAGGCTTCGTCGTGATCTGCGAAGCATTCACCGTGAAGAACGCATTCGGCGACACGACGCTGGTGAAGTTCAGCGTCTTGAAGCCGGTGCGCTGGCCGGTGAGGAGCGCACGGTTCGAGAAAATCGATGTCGTCAGCGTCCGCGAGCTTCCCAACTGCCCGGTCGCTTTGCCGTCGATGAGCGGGATGGTGCTCGTCGAAGGTGCGCCATAGAGTGCAGTGAGCGGGCGATCGTTGCTGCGCCGCGCGGACGCGAAGAACCAGAGGCGATCGGGCACGAGAGTGCCGCCGAGGGAGCCGTCGAATGCGTTCGATCCATGGCCAAAAGAGAATCCGAAGGCACCGGAGATTTGAGTGGGTCGCTTAGCCAGGAGGGAGAGTTCCCCGCCGGTCCCGCGGCCGAACTCCTGCGCGAATGCGGGAGCCGAGAGAAGGAGAATGATGAGAATCGAGCGACGCACGAAGGGATCTTACGCTTTATCCTCCGGCGATGGTCCGCATCGCCGCTAAATCCTCGTGGCCTTGACGCATCATCCGAAGGGCGACGCGTATCTGGAGGAACTCGCGCGTGCAGTGGATGACTTGATGAATGGAGGGCAGGCGCCCCGCCTGCCAGCTGAATCAGTACTGCTCATCCTTGTCGACGACGTTCTCCAGCGCCTCGCCGCGCTCGAAGCGCCCGGCGTTCTCGAGGAAAAACGTCATCGCCCGATCGTGCGAATCGGCAGTGTGATCGGCGGAGTGCGGGGAGAGCAGCACGTTGTCGAGCGCCCACAGCGGATGCTCAGGCGGCAGCGGCTCGGTCGAATAGACGTCGAGTGCCGCACCTTTGATTCGATTCGATTGCAGCGCACTGACCAGCGCCTCTTCATCGACGAGCTGCCCGCGGCTCACATTGATCAGCACCGAGGCCGGCTTCATGCGCGCGATGCGCGAGGCGCTCATGAGTCCGCGGGTCGAAGGCGTCAACGGCGCGCAGAGAATCACGTAGTCGGATCCCTCGATGACATCGTCCACTGTTGCATCGCCGAGCTCGGAGCGCCGCCGCGCGGCGATGACTTGCATCCCCAGCGCCTCTGCCCGCCGCGCGACCGCGCGGCCGATGCCGCCGAAGCCGATGATGCCCGCCGTCTGTCCCTCCAGCCGTTCGACGGTGAACGGTTCCCAATGCCGCGCATCCTGATTGCGCGTCACGCGCCGGAGATCCTTCGCGAACCAGAGCATCGCCGCGACGACGAACTCCGCGAGTCCATCGGCGTAGAGGCCGCGCGAGTTCGTAACCGTGATGTCGGTGCGCCGCAGGAGATCGAAGGGAAACGGATCGACACCGGCGGCGAGCGCGTGAATCCAGCGGACACGCTTCGCGCGAGGCAAGAGATCGAGAAGCTGCGAGGCCATGCGCGTCCCGACGACGATTGCATCGGCCTCTTCGATGCTCTCGGTGCTGAGCTCGCGCGGCAGCCGCTCGATGGGCGCGAAGGACGGCGGGACGAGCGTGTAGATCTTCAATCTTCTCCTCTACACCGTCATCCCGAGGGAGAGCGAGGGACCCGGGTGGGCGTGTGGTACTGAACTCATGTCGCGCGCCTCCCGCCCACCCGGGTCCCTCGACTACGCTTCTAATG
>CAZKID010000550.1:0-3347 GCA_964552405.1 uncultured Thermoanaerobaculia bacterium | reverse complement strand
CGCGTGACCTTGCCGACGTTCGTTTTGTTCTCCACGACCGGATCGCCGCTGGAGAGGCCGGCGGCGCTCTGAAAAATGATCGTGGCCTTGACGGTGCCGCGCTGCGCCATCCACCGCGCGCCCGCCCACACCGCGACGGCGAGCACCACCAGAAAGAGAATCGCACTCAGTTTTCGCATCGCATCGAAGTGTATCGTGACCTCATGGACCTTTAAGTTTCGCTTGTGGTAGAACGCGGCCTGCACACGTTGCGTTCCCCTGGAATCTGATGGAGGAGATGCCCATGTCGGTTGAGGATAGGGTCAAGTCGATCATCGTCGAGCAGCTCGGAGTGGACGCGGATGAAGTCCAGCCGGAGGCGTCGTTTGTCGAAGACCTCGGCGCGGACTCGCTCGACACGGTCGAGCTGATCATGGCGTTCGAAGAGGAATTCGGCGTCGAGATCTCGGACGATGAGGCGGAGAAGATCCGCAAGGTCAAGGACGCGGTCGAATACATCGACAAGCGTCAGAGCGCGCAGTAGGGCCTTCCGACTCACAATCCGCACGCAGTTCTCTCTGGTCAGTTCAGACGCGTCGACCCGGCCATCTGAACTGACCATTCCGTTTTCAATAACCCTCTTTTTTCGGGAGTGCTCTCTTGAACAAACGGCGCGTCGTCGTCACCGGCATCGGCATGATCTCCCCCCTCGGCATCGGTAACGAGCCGACGTGGCAGGGCCTGATCGAGGGGCGGTCCGGCATCGATCGCATCACGAAGTTCGATGCCACCGCGTTCGCCTGCCAGATCGCAGGCGAAGTGCGCGGCTTCGATCCCGAGAAGTGGATCGAGAAAAAAGAAGTCAAGAAGTCCGACACGTTCATCCACTACGCCATCGCGGCAGCGCAGATGGCCGTCGACGACTCGGGACTCGACATGAAGAAGGAAGACGGCGATCGCGTCGGAGTGATCATCGGCTCCGGCATCGGCGGTCTTCCGCTCATCGAAGAAATGCATCAGAAGCTGATGGAGCGCGGTCCGAGCCGCATCTCGCCCTTCTTCATCCCGGGCCTGATCGTGAATCTCGCGGCGGGACACATCTCGATCCGCTTCGGCGCGAAGGGCCCGAGCTCGGCGCCGGCCACTGCGTGCGCGACGGGGGCACATGCCCTCGGCGATGCATTCAAGATCATTCAGCGCGATGAAGCCGACGTGATGTTCGGCGGCGGCTCGGAAGCCGTGATCACGCCGCTGGCAGTCGGCGGGTTCGCGGCGATGCGCGCGCTCTCGACGCGCAACGACGATCCGCAGCACGCATCGCGTCCGTGGGACGCCGACCGCGACGGCTTCGTGATGGGCGAAGGCTCGGGCATCATCCTGCTCGAAGAGCGCGAGCGCGCACTGGCGCGCGGCGCGAAGATCTATTGCGAGATCACCGGCTACGGAATGTCGAGCGACGCGTACCACATCACGTCGCCGGCCGAAGACGGCAGCGGCATGATGCGCGTAATGCAACGCGCGCTGAAGGATGCGGGACTGCACCCGAACGACATCGAATACATCAACGCGCACGGCACGTCGACGCCGGTGGGGGACAAGACGGAGACCGTCGCGATCAAACGCCTCTTCGGCGATCACGCCTACAGAGTCGCCGTCAGCTCCACCAAGTCGATGACGGGGCACCTGCTCGGCGCTGCCGGCGGACTCGAAGCAGCGATCACCGCGATGGCGATGAAGGAAGGCGTGCTGCCGCCGACGATCAATTACGAGAAGCCGGACCCGGAGTGCGATCTCGACTACGTGCCCAACACGGCGCGCGAGAAGCAGCTCACGCACGCGATGTCGAACTCCTTCGGTTTCGGCGGCACGAACGCAACGCTGATCTTCTCGAAGCACTGAGCTGAAGTGCGGACGCTTCGTCCGCACTTTTTTGCACGGTATACTTTGTGCTATAAAGTACTTTGTGCAATACGACGCCGCCGTCATCGGGCAGCTTCTCGTGGCGTGAGGAACGAACGCTTTGCGGCTTTGGCACTTGCACCGTCTTTGCTCGTTTGCAGGCCGGTCGCCGGCCAGTGTTACTTGATGATGCTTCCCTGCAGCGCATATCCGATGCAGAGGTGGAGAGGTTGCTGTTGGTCGCGAATGGTCACGTAGCGAGCTTGTTGCGCATGCGCGAGCAGAACCCGGCTGCGTACGCGATACTCGTGCGACAGGTGCGGTAGGTTTGGTCGCCATCGGAACTCTCATTGTCTAACTGGTGTCTCGCAGGTTGTCGCCTCGGTGGCGAGGCAGAGATGATTGCTGTCTCTCGACGCGAGCGGCGCCGGCCTGGCCGGCCTCCATACCGCCCGCCTCCTCTCGCTCCGAGCACCTCCTCACAGAGGAGCAAATTGAGCAGCGTCTGCAACGTCTTAACGCGAGTAGTGCGGAGTCGCTGGATACCGAGTGGGAGGTTGCTCTGCTGTATGGTCTTTCCCACTGTGGTGTCGTTGCGTACGAGCCGGATGCGGGCGGCACTAGTCGCCCGGACTTCCTCTATAAGGACGAGGCGGTGGCGTTTCTCGTCGATGTTGTAGCAGTGAATGATCGCGCGTACGAGGAAGCGAACCCGCTGCGGCGTTTCGAGCGGGAGCTGTGGCGGAGGGTGATGAAGGCCAGGTTGCCGACAAATCATTTCAGCTACAAGGTTGGCGCTGAGCGAATAGGTGAGAAACCGCGACTTCTGCTGCCGCGCGACCATCGGTGGGAGATCTTATTTGACGAGAACTTTGACAACTTCTTGAAGTGGGCCATCGTGCAGCCCGACACGCCTATCGGGCTGCATCGAAAGACTGAGGAGATTGACGTCACCTTCTGGTACACCCCGGGCCAACAATTCGGCGGTGGGAGCTACTCGTCCTACCGTGAGTCGTCATCGATGACCAAGAATCCGATCCTTAATGCGCTGAAGCGGAAAAAGGACCAGCTCAAGGCGAGTGGGTACGCTGGGATCAAAGGCATCATTGTCTGTGATGCGGGATGCAAGCAGCTCAGCGCAACAGAGCGCATCGTACAGCGGTTCCTGCGTGACACGACGTCAATCGCATTCGTGATTGTGTGCACGATCGACGGTGATCGATTCTCGCATGCTCCGATTCGTGTCCGTGCACGTGCATTTCCCAATCCGCGCGTGACAAGCGAAGAGGTGGCGCGTAATCTGAAAACGCTCTTTGAGCGACGATTCACGAGCGTGCTACCCGATGCGACTGACGACATAACGAATGCGCTCAACCACCTTCAAGGGAAGCATCGCGCGTCGGCGTGGGTCACCATGGTGGATGGCGTTTTGGTGGAGAAACCGATGGGATTAAAGGAATCCTTCTTGG
>CAZKID010000549.1:0-3356 GCA_964552405.1 uncultured Thermoanaerobaculia bacterium | reverse complement strand
AACCGGCGGACGATCATTCTCGATGAGGATGCGGCTGACGCGGTCAGTGCCGTACTGAAGTCGGAAGCGCCTGCCGGCCAAATCTACAAACGTGGAACATCAGAGTGCACCAACAGTCCGGGACATCATCGCATTCATTTGCAACGCTCTGAATCGGACACCCCCGAGATTTCATTTGCCACTGGCGTTCGTCCGCCTTCCGGTCACTGCAGGAACCATGGCACTTCGCCTGTTAGGGAGGCGTCCCCCACGTGCGGCCGCAGTGCTCGACAAATATCTCGAAGACGTGATCGTTTCGTCACAAAAGATCGAGCGAGCGATTGGCTTCGTCGCGCGCCATGACGTCAACGCCGGCAGGGTGCTCGCCGTACGCGACATGAATCTCGGCAATGCTCGAAAGTAATATCGGAGCGCTACGGGCGTATGAGCTCGCCGACACGATAATCGCGACCATGTCACGACTCCCGGAGGAGCCGCAGATCCTGCCCGACAACCTTCTCGAATTCCCTGTGGAGACGATGCCATGGTGGGTCGCGCACGTTCGAAGCCGTCAGGAAAAATCATTCGCGCGCACCCTCGCGCGAATCGGAACTCCATACTTTCTTCCGCAATCCCAGGCCACTTTCCATCGAAACGGCCGAACGCTTCGCTCCTACCTGCCGCTTTTTGCCGGGTACGTATTTCTACGCGGTACGACCGGCGAGCTCACAAGTGCCCGGCGCGATGATGCAGTAGTGCGTATTCTTGCCGTGCCTGACCAGGACCTTCTGCAACAGGAGCTCCGTCAGCTCCGGACCTTACAGCTCCTTGGCCTTCCTATCATTCCACTCATCGAATATGTGCCGGGAGATGCAGTTCGCATCAAGAGCGGCGTGTTCAGCGGCACCAGAGGAATCGTGACTCGCATCAAGGGAAAAGAGCGGCTTGTCGTCAACATCTCGTTCCTGAAGAGATCCCTGACGGTCGAGCTCGATCACGCCGCACTTGCTCCCATCCTGACTGAGAGGTCCGCCACTGCGGCTGGGTATTGACGCCTCGAACCTGCGTCAGGGTGGCGGCATTACGCATCTTCGAGAACTATTGCGGGCTGCGGACCCGCGAGCTCATGGCTTCTCGGAAGTGCACGTCTGGTGCGGTCAGCGCCTCGTGGGCGACCTGCCAGAAGAAGAGTGGCTGCGAGTTCACGCACGAGCAGGTATGGATGCGAGTGCCGGTCAGCGGATCTGGTGGCAAGCCGTACAAGTCGGACGGCACGCGGCTGCGGAGCGTTGCGACGTTCTCTTTGCACCTGGTGGAACGCTCGTCACGTCATTTCACCCTGCAGTAACGATGTCCCGCAACATGCTGCTCTTCGATGAGGCCGAGCGAAGACGCTACGGCATCTCGCTTCGCCGCGCGAAATTGGTGCTGCTACGTAGAGTCCACTGCACAGCGTTGCGCAGGGCTGACGGGATCATCTTTCTGAGTGGTCCCGTCCGTTCACGTATTTTGAGTGATGTCGGCCCTCTCACGGGGATCGACACGATCATCTCCCATGGTGTCAGCCGGCGATTCCGAACATTGCCGCGAACGCAGCGGCCGATCAGGGACTACTCGGACGCGAAGCCATTCCCCCTGCTCTATGTGTCCACGATCGATCTCTACAAACATCACCCAGTCGTACTGAGCGCTGTAGCCAGCCTGCGTAACAACGGGATTCCGATTGAATTGCGGATCTGCGGCCCGGCCTATGGGCCGGCGTTGCGCTCATTGGAGCAAGCGATACAAGCCACCGATCCGCGAAGACAATTCGTGAAGATCGAAAACGAGGCGTCACAGAAGAATCTTGCTTCGCTTTACCGGTCGGCAGACGCGTTCGTGTTTGCCTCTTCATGCGAAATGATGCCCAACATTCTCCTCGAGGCGATGGCGGCCGGCCTTCCGATCGCATGCTCGGATCGCGATCCCATGCCGAGCATTCTGCAAGACGGTGGATTGTATTTCGATCCTGAAGATCTGACATCCACAGTCAAGGCACTGCGCAATCTGACTGCCGACCACGACGCACGTTCGAGACTGTCCGAGAAAGCCTTCCTCAGAGCAGAAGACTACACATGGGAGCAATGCGCCACGCGGACTTATGACTTTCTCGCCCGCATCGCGAAGTCACACGGCGCCTCGCGCGAATGAACAGGCTCTCACAGTCAAGATCCGCATTCTTCGATCTCATCCGCTGGTCGGCGGCTCTGATCGTGATCGTCGTGCACACTCACTCGTATGCTCAATCGGCGGGCAAGCAGGATCTTCGCGATTTTCCGTGCTACACCTACGTCTCACAATTGGGGCATCAGGCCGTAACGGCCTTCTTCGTACTCAGTGGATATGTTGTCGCATTCGCCACGGCGAGGCATCGTGGAAACGGGCGCTATTCCTTCCGCGACTATGTTCTCGACCGATGGTCACGAATCTATTCCGTACTCCCTGTTGCAATTGTATTGACGATCGTTCTCGACGCGCTCGGGTCGAAGTATTCAACGGTCTATCACAATGCGTCTATCATCCCGCAGGATCGGCAGTTCTTGAGGATCGCGGTCAACTTCCTGTCCGCCCAGGGGCTCCAGGGTTATCGAGTGCAGTTGGGCAGCAATCCCGCTCTCTGGTCAGTGGGATACGAGTTCGTCTTCTATCTGCTGTTCGGGATCGCCTACTTCAGGAAGGACCTTTTCCGTCATCGTGCCGCTGCACTGTTCGTGATCGGCGCCTGCGTTCTCGTCATTGGGCTCAAGATGAGCTCGTACTTCCTGATCTGGTCGCAAGGTGTCGTCTCGTACTTCATCGCACAAAGAAGCCGGCTCTCGATGTCCTGGCTGACCGCCCTGCTGTTCTTTCCGGCCTTTCTCCTCGCCGATCGCGCGACACAGCTTCTGGCCGCGCCAATTCGCTCCGAGTGGCTTGCGGACTTTCTGCTGGGTCTCTTCGTCGCTGCGGTTCTGGCGATCGACGTGCGTGGTAAGCCTCGACGACTCTTCCTGGTCTCGAACTCGTTCATGGCGGAATTCTCATATTCCATCTACGCCTTTCACATGCCCGTTATCCTGTTCTGGTACGCCGTGATCGAACGCCACTCGCAACTGCCCCCGGTCGCAAGCGCGTGCATTGTCACAATCGTCTGTCTCGTCGTGAGCAGGACGTTGTATTACATCTCCGAGCGTCAACGGCCCGCTCTAAGACGGGCTGCCCGCACCTTCTATGAGTCGACACTGTCGCCCGACGCGGCCAACAGGGCAGCCGCGGAGAGCTCGGGCGAGGGAGTTCCGCGATGAGGTGCGTCATCCTCGCCGGCGGTCACGCGCGTGTCTGAGGAAACGGACTATCGG
>CAZKID010000548.1:0-3357 GCA_964552405.1 uncultured Thermoanaerobaculia bacterium | reverse complement strand
GAACTTCACATTGCAATCGCGGCTCAGGCGCATCGCGGCGATGTACGCAAGGATGCCGCCCTTGTCATCGCTCGTGCCGCGTCCAAACATCCTCCCGCCGCGGACCTCGGGCTCGAACGGCGGAGAGATCCACGACTCGAGCCGCCCCACCGGCTGCACATCGTGATGACCGTAGATGAGCACCGTGGGCGCGTCGTGCGACGCATGCCGATAGCCATAGACAGCCGCGTTGCCGATGATCTGCACATCCTCACAGTCATGCGCGCGCAGCACGTCCGCGAACGCAACTGCCGAGCGCTGCACATGTTCGTGTGCAGTCGAAATACTCGGAATGCGCACCAGCTCCGCGAGCAACGTCCGGTATTCGTGCATCATCGCAGCACCATTCCCACGATTGCAGCTCCAGCAATGAGCCAGAGCTCCGACACTTTCCAGCGAGTCAGCACTACGAGAGTCGTCAGCGCAATCGCGCACGTCGGGACATCCACGATCGCGCGACGGCCGAGGATGAAGGCGGCGCCGGCCATCGCACCGGTTGCCGCTGCGGTTACGCCACGCACGAAATCGCGCACGCCCTCGCGCCGTGCCACCGTATGAAAGCGGCTCGCCGTCGCCATCACGACGATCCAGGCCGGCATGAACACACCAACCGCCGCGACCAGCATTCCGGGCTCGCGCGCGATCAGATAGCCGATGAAGGCGACGCTGATGACGACCGGACCCGGCGTAATCATCGCGACGGCGACTGCGTCGAGAAATTGCCGGTCCGTCAGCCAGTGATGTCCCTGCACGACTTCGCCGTAGAGAAACGGAACGATCGCGAGGCCGCTGCCGAAAACGAATGCGCCGGCCTTCGTGAAGAACCAGAGAATCTCCAGCAGCGGAACGGCGAGCATCCCGCGAAGGCGTTTTGCGATCAGCGGGAGAAATCCGGCGGCGAGAAAGACCAGCACGAGCTCGCGTCCTGTGTATGCAGTGAGGCTCGCCATCGCGGCCGCGATCATCCAAAGCAACGCATCGCCGGCGAGCATCGTCCTCGCGAGCTTCCACGCGCTGCGCACGATGATCGCGATCACCGCTGCGCCGACGCCGTAGAACGCGGCGCCGATCCACGTCAGACCGCCGAAACGCACATACGCCATTGCCGCCGCCCACACCATCAGGAGCGATGGGAGGATGAACGCGATGCCGGCGATCGAGCCGCCGAGGACGCCGCCGTTGACGGCACCGAGGTACATCGCGAGTTGTGCGGCGAGCGGGCCGGGCGAGAGCTGTGAAAGCGCAAGCCCATCGGCAAACTCTTCGCGCGAGAACCACCGGCGTTCATCGACGAGCGTCCGCTGCATGCGCGCCGCCAGTGCGATGGGACCGCCGAATCCGATGGCGCCGAGTTGGAGGAAGTAGAGGGCGAGAGTCACGAGGCTACGCGGTCTCGCGGGCTCGCGGTCGCTCTCGCATGAATCCACCTCCGAGCCCGCGAGCCCGCGAGCCCTCGTGTCCATCGTCATCTCGTCCTCGTCATCGCCTCGTGCAGATCGTCGAACATCGCGAAGCCCTTCTCGAAGCGGTCGTCGTCGCTGGGATAGCGCGACACGAGGCCTTCGATCATGCGCGCGACGCCTGGTGCTTCGGCTCGTCCGAACTTTCCGTCCTTGAGATCGAGATCGTGGACGATCTCGCCGATCGCTTTTACGCCGCGGTCGGGGAGGCCGGCCGCGCGCACCAGCGTTTCGAACGTGCAGCGGTCGCCGTCATGCGTGTAGTCGCCGCCGACCATATCGAAGCGGAGCTCGTCTTTCGCGAACCGCGAGTCAGGCGAAGCGAAACGGAATTTCGCCTTGGGATCGATGAAGCGGCGGATGAACCACGCGGTCGCGATGCGGTCGACTTTGACTCCGGGTCGCGTGACCCACGTGCGGCCTGAGAGCTCCGGATGCGCTTTGAGCATGCGTGGCTTCTCCTTTCCACGACTGCGCGCGCCGAGAGCATTCAGCGCCTCCTCGGCCTCGGCGCGTTTCGGCGCGTCGAAAAAGTCGATGCGGCGAACATCTTCGAGCCGTTTGCCAAGTCGTGCTGCGGCGGAGGGCGCGTCAGCCGCACGGCCTCGCTTTCGCGCTTCGCGTGCCTCAGCGACGATCGCCTCGTAGTCGGAGTCGCGCTCCTGTTGGAAGAGGCGAACGATCTCGTCGTTCGCCGGTGCGACGAAGGATGCCTGCGCGATGTGCGCCGTTCCGCCGCCGCCGATCACTTCCTCGGCGATCCATTGAAAATCCTCGAGGGCGTCGTCAGTCTTCGGCAGCAGGTAGACCGAATTCTTGAGAGCAACCGCGCCGACCTGCGCAAGGCGCTGACGCACTTTCGCGCGGAGATACAGCGGCCGCGGAGGGACGTTGTGGGTGAGGAGATACCACTGCGCCATCGAGCGCAGTATAGCAACTGCTAGATTCAGCTAGCAACTGCTGGAGTGCGGACGAGGCGTCCGCACTCCACCTACTGGCTCTCGTTCTCGCACTTCAGGAGGATCTTGTCCGTGATCTTCCAGACCGTGTCGTCGCCGCAGAGGTTCACATCCTCGACGACGCATTCGTCGCCATCTTCATCGACGACTTTGATGTCGTAGTCGTCGCAATCGATATGAGTGAGCGTGAAGGACTGCCCGGTCTCGATGGTGTCGTCGCCGAGCTGGTCGGGACCCCACTGCTTTTCGGTCGTCGACGAAAGGTAGAGGTGGTGAATCTCCCACTTGCTCTGGTTGACGACTTTGATGGTCGCCTTCTTCTTATCCTTCGCGAACGACGGCACGGTCATGGCGGTCAGGGCGAGAAAAATTGCGAGAAATCTGGAGATGTTGCGCATAGGCCGAGTATAGATGAAACTTCGCCCCATGATCGATGACCTCCGCGGTGAGCTCGAGTTGTTGCGCGAGCTCGGCTACACCCATCTGGATTTGAGCAGAGCGGCGCATGGCCAGCCCGCGGAAGATCTCCCCACCGGCGAGACTCTCGATGATCTCGGACGCATCGCCGCCGCCTGCACGCAGTGCAAGCTCGCAAAGACGCGCACGCAAGTCGTCTATGGCGTCGGAAGTCCGACCGCCGATCTGATGTTCGTCGGCGAAGCGCCCGGCAAGGATGAAGACCTGCAGGGCGAACCATTCGTCGGACGCGCCGGCCAGTTGCTCACCGACATCATCAAGGCGATGAAGCTGACGCGCGATCAGGTCTACATCGCGAACGTGATCAAGTGCCGGCCGCCGGGCAACCGCAATCCGGAGCCCGACCGTCTCGACGCCCGCCGCCCGTTCAACCGCCCGCCGGACCCCCGCCATCAACCGCCGCATCACCGTACGCCCGAGCC
>CAZKID010000547.1:0-3371 GCA_964552405.1 uncultured Thermoanaerobaculia bacterium | reverse complement strand
GCTCATCGTTCTGTTCGCGCTGTTTGCGCTTCAAGCGAATGCGCAGCAACTGCTCCGCTGGGGCGGCGACTCCGAAGGGGGCGCGCCGTACGTCGAAGCCGATCCCGCGGATCCTTCGAAGGTTCGTGGCTACGACGTCGAAGTCGCCGGCGAAATGGCGAAGGGACTGGGCCGCCATGCGCAGTTCGTGCAGGTGCAGTTTCAGTCGATCGATCAATCGGTCGCGCGCGGCGACTTCGACATCGGTATGAGCGGCGTCGAGCAGACGGATCCGCGCTGCGCGTCGCTTGCCTGCACCGTGCCGTACTTCGAATTTCACGAAGTGATCGCGGTGCGGCCCGAGGATAAGGATCGCTATCGCACGCTGACGGATTTGAAGGGACACAAGGTCGCCACGCTGTCGGGCACGATCGCGTATGACCTGCTGCTCGAGGCCGAGAAGAAACAGGGTGTGATCCTCGTCTCGTATGACGACGACGTGCATCCGTACGAGGACATGAAGCAGGGCCGCGTCGATGCGGTGCTGCTCGACAACATCATCGCGGCGCGCGCGCTGAAGCGCACGGGCGGGATCTTCATCGAGCCGCAACCGGTGGCCGCGGGGCATTACGTCGGTGTGCTCGCGAAGGAGAACACCGCGCTGCGCGATCAGATCAACGATGTGCTGAAGGCGCGGATGCGCGACGGCACGCTCGAGAAGATTTATCGCAAGTGGGAGATCTGGGACGAGTATCAGCCGGCGTTCTTCAAGTCGGTCGCGGAAGGAGAGGCGCCGCGCTCGTCCAGCGAGCCGGCCGGCGAGTCGCCTGTCGTTCCACGGGAGAGCCGCACCGAAGTCGTGCTGAAGTACATCCCCGCGCTGCTGCGCGCTTCGCTCATCACCATCATCATGTCGTGCGCGGCGATGGCGCTCGCGATCATGGCCGGCGTACTGATCGCGAGCGGGCGCGTGTATGGCGGCGTCGTCACGCGCACGCTGCTCACGTTCTATGTCGAAGTCGTGCGCGGCACTCCGGTGCTGCTGCAGCTGTTCGTGCTCTATTACGGCTTGTCGTCCGTCATTCGTCTTCCTGCCTTCGTCGCCGCGCTGCTCGGCCTCGGCCTCAACTACGCGGCGTATGAGAGCGAGATCTATCGCGGCGCGCTGGAGGCGGTTGCGCGCGGACAGCTCGAGGCGGCGCGCACGCTCGGCCTCACTGAGTATCAGGTCTTCACACTCGTGCGCGGGCCGCAGGCGTTCCGTATCGCGCTGGCTCCGATGACGAACGACTTCGTCGCGCTGCTGAAGGATTCGTCGCTGGTGTCGGTCATTACGGTCGTCGAACTGACGAAGCAGACGTCGATCTTCGCCGCGAACATCGGCAGTTGGGTGATTCCCGGCGCGCTTTGCGCCGGACTCTATCTCGCGCTGTCGCTGCCTTTGGCGCGTCTGGCGCGGATGCTCGAATCGAAGTGGAGGATGTCGACGGAATGAACCAGATTCTTCGCATCGAATCTCTGCGCCTCAATCGCGGTGCGCGCGAAGTGCTGCGCGGCGTCAACATCGCTGCGGCACGCGGCGAGTTGGTCGCGTTGATGGGCCTCTCGGGCGGCGGCAAGACCACGATCCTGCGCAGCATCGCAGCATTGGAGACGTTCAACGGTGGGTCGATCGACATCGGCGGCGTCGTGCTGCGTCCCGGGCCGCTGCCGAAAGGAACGCTCGCGCGCGATCTGCGCAAGCAGGTCGGCATGGTGTTCCAGCTGCACTATCTCTTCGAGCATCTCACAGCGATGCAGAATGTGACGCTGGCTCCGGTACATGTCGCGCATGTGGCGCAATCCGCCGCGGAATCCCGCGCGCTCGAGCTCCTCAAATCGCTCGGTGTTTCGCATCGGAAGGACGCGCTGCCGCGCGAGCTCTCTGGAGGCGAGGCGCAGCGTGTCGCCATCGCGCGCGCGATGGCGATGGATCCGCCGCTGCTGCTGATGGATGAACCAACCGCCTCACTCGATCCCGCACGGAGACAGGAGCTCGGGGAGACTCTGCGACGGCTCGTTGCAGAAGGACGCACGCTCATCGTGACGACGCACGACGACGATTTTGCGCGGGATTTCGCCGATCGCGTGATCATTCTCGCGGAAGGCGAGGTCGTCGAGGAGGGGAATGCGCGCGACGTGCTGACGAATCCACGGCATGCCGCAACGAAAGCACTCCTTCAGGGCAGAGCGACGTAGAATCATCCCGTGCATCTGACGCAGGAGCAGATCGACGGTTATGTCAGCCGTAAGGCCCCGGTCGATGACATCCTGTTCGCGGCGCAGCACCTCGACGACTGCGCTGATTGCCGCGATCGCGCGGCCGCGATCGTCGATGATGGCTCCGCGCGGCGCATCGTCAAGAAGACATCGCTGTCGCCGATGCCGGGCGCGCACCGGGTGCTCATCTGGACGATCATCGGCGTGCTGGTGATCGCGGTGGCGGTCGTGTTGATCTGGTGCCGGCCGTGATGTAAGACAGGCGCCCTCGCCTGTCCAAACTTGCCGGACAGGCGAGGGCGCCTGTCCTACACGTTCTTCACGAATAGCGCGGCGCTCATCACGAGTCCGATCGTGACCACCACGCCGCGCACGAACCCTCTCCCGAACCGATGCGCGAGCTTCGCTCCCACGAATCCGCCGAGGATCGAAGCGACGGCCATGAGGACGACGTCGTGCCATACGACGGCGCCGCGCATCGCGAAGTAAATCGCGGCGACGCCATTGATGCAGATCGCGAGCAGATTCTTCAGCCCGTTCATCTGATGCAGATCGGCGAGTCCGATCAAGCCGAGCGCCGCCAGCATCAGAATCCCCATCCCCGCTCCGAAGTAGCCGCCATACACACCGACGAGGAACTGGAAGATGAACACGAACGCCACCCAGCCGGCCGTTGGTTTTTGATGCGATTCCGCGAGAATCGCGAACTTGCGCGAGAGGAATTCCTGCGCAGCGAGCAGCAGCGTGGCACCGAGGATGAGCCAGGGCACGATACGCGAGAACGTACGCTCGGCGGTGTGCAGCAGCACGTACGCGCCAGTCGCCCCGCCGAGTAGCGACGGAACGATCAGCCAGAACAGCCGGCGCTGCAGCTTCGCGATGTCCTTGCGAAATCCGAGCACACCTGCGAACGAGCCTGGCCAGATCGCGACTGTGTTCGTCGCATTCGCGATGACTGCCGGCCTCCCGATCCAGATGAGAGCAGGGAAGGAGAGGAGCGTTCCTCCGCCTGCGATCGAGTTGATGATGCCGGCAAGAAACGCTGCGACACCGAGGATGACCAAATTGAAAATTGAAAATTGAAAATTGAAAATGTTCTTCACCAGCTCGTTTTCCATTTTCAATTCACTTCA
>CAZKID010000546.1:0-3378 GCA_964552405.1 uncultured Thermoanaerobaculia bacterium | reverse complement strand
GCCAGCAGACGCCAGGCAGCACGCAACAGACAGCATGCAGAAGACAGCGGACAGCAGGCAGCAGGCAGCTGATAGCAGGCAGCAGGCAGCTGATAGCAGGCGGGCAGTCAGCAGCCAGCAGCCAGCAGCCAGCAGATAGCAGCTAGCTGATAGCAGTCAGCAGACAACAGATAGCAGACAACAGATAGCAGACAACAGATAGCAGATAGCAGTCAGCAGGCAGCAGACAGCAGGCAGCAGTCAGCAGACAGCAGTCAGCAGTCAGCAGCCAGCAGCCAGCAGCTAGCAGCTAGCTGATAGCAGGCAGCAGTCAGCAGATAGCAGCCAGCTGATAGCGGGCAGCAGGCAGCAGGCAGCAGTCAGCAGGATGGACACGGTCTCCTCCTGCCGTCTGCTGTCTGCTGCCGGCTGCCCGCCGCCTGCTCCGGTGCTATCCTCTTTCTCATGAGCGTCCAGGCACCTCCCATGTCGCTCGAGCGTGAGCTCGAATATCGGAAGAAGCTGACGGCAATCACCAACAAGATCAACGCCGCGGAGTCGATCCCGCACATCCTGATGTCGCTCAAGGATCAGATCCTCGAGCTGCTGGATGCGGAGCGTTTGACGATCTATGCCGTCGACACGAAGAACCAGGAGCTCTACTCGCTCCAGAAAGTCGGCGACGTACCGAAGGAGATTCGGGTACCGAAGTCCTTCGCTTCCATTGCAGGCTTCACCGCGCTCGCGCGGAAGACGGTCAACATCAAAGATGCGTACGATCCGAACGAGCTGGCGCGCTTCCACGCGAACCTCCGTTTCGACCAGCGCTGGGATCAGAAGACCGGCTTCCGCACGCGCGCCGTGCTCGCCGTTCCGATCCTCTTCGAAAAGTACCTGCTCGGCGTCGTGCAGCTCATCAACAAGCGTCACGGCGGCAACGCGTTCAGCGATCATGATGAAGATGGTGCGGAAGAGATCGCACGCATCCTTGGGATCGCGTTCTACAACCAGCACAAGGTCACGAGACAGACGAAGCCTTCGAGGTTCGGCGGGCTCGTCGACAAAGGGATCATCTCCGAAAAGGATATCGAGCAGGCCGTCTCCAGCGCGCGCGTCAACAACGTGAATGTGGAGAAGGTCCTCATCGAGGACTTCAGCGTGCCGAAAGAAGAGATCGGCAAGTCGCTGGCGGCCTTCTATAGCTCGCAGTTCTTCAGTTACGACGGCACGCAGACGATCCCGCAGGATTTGCGCGAGCGGGTTCCGTCCGACATGTGGAAGAAGTACGTCTGTGCACCCGTCGAGAGACGGCCAGGCGTGCTTGTCATTGCGGTCGACGATCCGCAGGATCTGACGCGGCTCGACGGCATTCGCGCGATGAATCTCTCGCCGCGCTACGACTTCCAGGTCGGCATGCGTCACGAGATCATGGCGTACATCTACACCTCCTATGGCGAGAAGCCGCAGGAGGCTGCGTCGGAAGGCGGCGCCGACCTCGCGAAGATCATCGAAACGCTGGGTGCGGGCGAGAAGGTCGAGCTCGACGACGAGCCGAAGCCAGATGAACCGGAGATCGACGAGACGGACTCCGGCATCGTGCGTCTCGCGAATCAGTTGATCATCGAAGCCTTCAACCGCGGCGCGTCGGACATTCACGTCGAGCCCGATGGACCGAAGAATCCATGTGGAATTCGCCTGCGCATCGACGGCGATTGCGCGAGATTCATGGAGGTACCGGGCGCGCATCGCAATGCGCTCGTCCAGCGCCTCAAGATCATGGCGAAGCTCGACATCTCGGAGCGGCGCAAGCCACAGGACGGCAAGATCAGGTTCAAGTATTCGAAAGGCACCATCGAGCTCCGTGTCGCGACGATTCCGACCGCGAACGGCAACGAAGATGTCGTCATGCGTATCCTTGCAGCCTCGAAGCCGCTGCCGCTCGACAAGATGGGCTTCAGCGATCGCAATCTCGCGCAGTTCAAGCACTTGCTCCAGAAGCCGTACGGCATCGCGCTCGTCGTCGGCCCGACCGGTTCCGGTAAGACCACCACACTTCACTCGGCGCTCGGCTTCATCAACACCGAGGACATGAAGATCTGGACGGCGGAGGATCCGGTCGAAATCACGCAGAAGGGGCTGCGCCAGGTGCAGGTGCAGCCGAAGATCGACTTCACGTTCGCATCCGCGATGCGCGCATTTCTCCGCGCCGATCCCGACGTGATCATGGTCGGTGAAATGCGCGACCACGAAACGGCGGCGATCGGGATCGAGGCCTCGCTCACCGGCCACCTCGTCTTCTCGACGCTGCACACGAACTCTGCGCCGGAAACGATCACGCGTCTGCTCGACATGGAGATCGATCCGTTCAACTTCGCCGACGCGCTGCTCGGCATCCTCGCCCAGCGCCTCATCCGCGTGCTCTGTGCAAAGTGCAAAGACGCGTATCACCCTACGCCGGAAGAGTACGAGGAGATCATGCAGGTCTACGGCTACGATTGGTGGCCGTCAACGGGGATTACGTACTCCGACAGCCTGACGCTGTACAAACCGAAGGGATGTACGGCGTGCAACAACAGCGGTTACAAGGGCCGCATGGGCGTTCACGAGTTGCTGAGCGGTACGGATGAGCTGAAAAAGGCGATTCAGCACCGGTCGCCGATCGACGAACTGCGCAATCTCGCACTGCAACAGGGCATGCGCACGCTGCTGCAGGATGCGATCGAGAAGGCGTTCAAAGGCATCACGGACATCAAGCAGGCTCGCGCGATCGCGGTGAAATGATGGGCACGCGGGCTCGCGGCTACGCGGGCCCGCGGTGTATCAGGGCATCTACTTCTTCAGTTCGATCTGGATCACGTGCATGTCGGTGATCGACTCCGACGAGTGCGGCCCGCCATCGGACCATACGGCCTCGCCGGCCTTGACCTTTAGCTGCTTGGTCGAGCCGTCGGGCATTGTGAATTTCGTCTCGCCGCCCGTGATGGCATAGACGACATTTGCGGGATGCGAGTGCAGGGCGACCTTTTCACCTTTCTTCGCGGTGTAGTCGAGGACCCGCACACGCTCGTTCTCGAGCAACACTTTGAAATTCCCAGGCGCGACTTTCACGGCGTCCGATTCCGCCATGCTGGCAACCGCTGCCCATGAACCGAGAACGAGACAGACCGCGACCACCAGGACGAGACACCACCGTTTCCTGTTCATATCCGCTCTCCTTTCGCTGGATGAACGAATCATATGTCGAGACAGTCCTGTAAACTCCCGCCGCATGCGCCGCGCACTGCTGCTTCTCCTCGCTCTTGTTCTCTCGCTTCCATCCTTCGCCGCGGATGAGCTCTCTGCCGCGAGCCTCGACAAGCGCCGGCGCGCACTCGAGCAACTGCTCAAAGAACAGTGGGA
>CAZKID010000545.1:0-3401 GCA_964552405.1 uncultured Thermoanaerobaculia bacterium | reverse complement strand
AGGACAATCGAAGTCGCGCCCGGAAAGATCGGGAGCGACGAGAGAGAGAGAAAGAGGACGGCCCATCCGGGGAAGAGAGGGAACCGGCGCCGGAGCAGGAGCCAGCCGAACACAGCAGCGATCCAGACAAAGAACGTTGCTGCCAATGCGAGGAATACTGCATCGCTCCTCATGAGACCGCCATCGCGAACGCGAAATGCAGGAATTCTGCATTCTGCATTTCGCTCTTGACTCTCTTTCCGCTATTCAAGACTCCTGCCCCCGAGGAATGCCTGTCACCTTTTCTTCGTAGAAGACTCTATAGACAACGATGAGCATTGACCCGCAGCCAGTCGCACCAGACACCGCATCGGACGCTTCGATCATCGAGCGCATCCTCGCCGGCGAGACGGCGCTCTTCGAGCTGCTCATCCGGCGCTACAACCAGAGGATGTACCGCGCCGTTCGCTCGATCGTCCGCAACGAGACGGAGACCGAGGATGTGATGCAGCAGGCGTACGTCAACGCGTACCTGCACCTGCATCAGTTCGCGGGACATGCGGCGTTCTCCACCTGGCTCACGCGCATCGCAGTCAACGAGGCACTCGCGCGGGTCCGCCCCGCTTCGATTCACCTCGTCGAACACGCCGACGAAACCACCATGGACCAGATCGAGTCGAGCACTCCCGATCCCGAACGCCAGGCTGTCGCCAGCGAGCTCAAGTCGCTCGTCGAGAGCGAGATCGCCGCGCTGCCCGAGCACTATCGCTCCGTGCTGATGCTGCGCGAGGTCGAAGGACTCAGCACCGCGGAAACCGCCGAATGCCTCAGCGTCGCGGAAGATGTCGTGAAGACGCGCCTGCATCGGGCGCGCACCATCCTTCGCGACAACCTCTACCGCCGCGCCGGCCTGACCTTCGATGGCCTCTTCACGTTCGGACACGCCCGCTGCGATCGCATCGTGGAAGGGGTCATGAGGAGAGTTCTGAGTTCTGAGTTCTGAGTTCTGAGTGGGATGAGTACCGAGTAGTGAGTACCGAGTAGCGAGTACCGAGTTCCGAGTAGCGAGTACCGAGTAGCGAGTACCGAGTAGCGAGTACCGAGTTCCGAGTTCTGAGCAAGGCCCGAGGAACTCAGAACTCAGAACTCAGAACTCATCACTCGGCACTCGGCACTCATCACTCGGCACTCATCACTCGGCACTCATCACTCCATCTATGACATAGTCGCTCAATGAACGACGCCTTTACCGCCCTCGGCATCGACCCTGCGATTGCCGCGACACTCGCGGACCTCGGCTACGAAGCTCCGACGCCGATTCAGGAGCGAACCATCCCTGCGCTGCTCGAGGGACGCGATCTGATCGGGCAGGCGCAGACCGGCACCGGCAAGACCGCCGCGTTCTCGCTCCCTCTGCTGCAGCGGCTCGATCCGCGCAACCGCGCGACGCAGGCCCTCGTCCTCGCGCCGACGCGCGAGCTCGCGATGCAGGTGTCCGAGGCAATGCACTCGTACTCGAAACATGTGAAGGAGCTGACCGTGCTCCCTGTCTACGGCGGCGCGCCGATCTTCGGACAGATGAAGCATCTGCAGCGCGGCGCGCAGGTCGTCGTCGGCACGCCGGGACGCCTCATCGATCATCTCGATCGCGGCACGCTCGATCTCAGCGCCGTGAAGATGGTCGTGCTCGATGAAGCGGACGAGATGCTGAAGATGGGCTTCATCGAAGAGGTCGAGCGGATGCTGTCGCTCGTCCCGACTCCGCGGCAGGTCGCGCTTTTCTCGGCCACGATGCCCGATCCGATCGCGCGCATCGCGCACAAGCACCTCGTCAATCCGGTGAAGATCGAGATCAAGAACGGCACGATCAGCGCGCCGGCGATCGAGCAGCGATTCCTGACGCTGACCGAGGGGCAGAAGCTCGAGATCCTCACGCAGATGCTGGAGCTGGAAGAATCGGATGCGGTGTTGATCTTTCGCCGGACGAAAACCGGCGCGGCGGAGCTCGCGGAGAAACTCACCGGGCGGGGCTTCGCGGCCGAGGCGATGCATGGCGACATGAATCAGGCGATGCGCGAGAGCGTGATCCGCCGTTTGCGCGCGGGGCAGATCGAGATCGTCGTCGCGACGGACGTCGCGGCGCGCGGGCTCGATGTCGAACAGATCTCGCACGTCGTCAACTTCGATGTGCCGAACGATGTCGAAGCGTACGTGCATCGCATCGGAAGAACGGGACGCGCGGGACGCAGCGGCGTCGCAACGCTGTTCATCACGCCGCGCGAGCGGCGGATGATGCGCGAGATCGAGCATTACACCGGCACACAGATCAAGCCGATGAAGGCGCCGTCGCGCGCCGATGTGGCCGCGCGCCGCGTCGCGGTGTTCAAGGAATCGCTGCGCAAGGAACTGCAGGCGGGCGATCTCGAGCTCTATGTCGAGGTCGTGACGCAGCTCGCGGATGAGGGTCCGTACGACATGGCGGACATCGCGGCCGCCGCGTCGCGCATCGCGAATGCGTCGCGGACACTCGCGGCACCGAAGGAACCGGAGCCGGCGCCGCGGCCCGCTCCCCCACCACAAGCTGCATTCGAGAAGAAGGTGCGGCTGTCGATGGCGGTGGGCCAGCGCGATGGAATCCGGCCTGCCGATGTCGTCGGCTCGATCGCGAACGAAGTCGGAATCCCGGGGCGCGAGATCGGCCCGATCGATATCCGCGAGTCGGTGACATACGTGATGCTTCCCGAGCGCCACGTCGAGGACACGATCGCGAAGCTCGCCGGCACGAAATTCCGCGGCCGCGCCGTCAACGTCCGCGTCGCAACCGATACGCCCCCACCAAGTGGGGAGCGGACGTCTCGTCCGTTCAAAAAACCATTTGTGCGCGAAGGGGGCGGAGAGCGCAGAAGCACCTTCGGAGCGAAGAAGCCGTTCGGCCCGAAGAAGGAGTACGGCGCGAAAAAAGAATTCGGCGGGAAAAAGGACTTCGGCGCGAAGAAGGACTTCGGCGGCAAGAAGCCGTTTGGCGGAAAGAAACCCTTCGGGAAAAAGAGTCGTTAAGAAGCATGTCATTCTGAGTCGCGAAGACGACGAAGAACCCCAAGCAACTTGCGAGAGCGGGAAAACCGACAGGGGGTCCTTCGGCGTCTTCGCGCCTCAGGATGACATGTAACCTATCGGTTGCTTTGTGAAACCGATCAGTGCTATTTTGCGTAGTCAAGGTGACTATGACTACCAATCAGACCGAATCCATCCTCCGCCTCGCCCGCCGCAACCTCTTCATCGTCCTTCTCCTCATCCTCCTCCTCGGCGGCACGCTGCTCAGCAACGTGTTCCAGCCCGACTCCCCATTTTCTCGATGGCCGTCGGAACTGCCCTGGCTCCTCCCCGTCGGCATGGTGATCCTCTTCACCACATCGATGGCG
>CAZKID010000544.1:0-3425 GCA_964552405.1 uncultured Thermoanaerobaculia bacterium | reverse complement strand
GAGCCGGCAATCTGCGAGTCGGTCGCCTCAGCGAGCCGCTGCGCCAGATCCTTCCGTGACGACGAATCATCCGTATCGATCCGCACTTTGATCAGCTCGTGCGCGGCCAGTGACTTCTTCGTCTCGTTCACCACCGTCTCGCGCAGGCCCGCGCGCCCGAGACGGACGATCGGCGACAACGGATGAGCCAGACCCTTGAGGTACTGCTTCTGTTTCGGTGTGAGCACAGCCATGCGCGGATCGTACTGGCAATCGCTGTGCAAAGCGAACGCATCATGCGAAGCACCTCTCTCTTTCTCTCTCTGCTCCTCGTCGCCGGCGTTGCAAGTGCACAAACCTTCGAGATCGGGCCTCGAGTCAGCAACTACTCCTCGCATCTCGACACCGACTTTCTCGCGCTCCGTACCGGGCGAGTCTCTTCGTACGGACTCGTCGGCAGCTATCAGAATGGCGGCTTCGTACTCGACTGGATGTACGACCACGATCCGCAGAACGGCATCAGCCTGACGGACGTGATCATCGATGTCGGCGACTACGAGCGCGATCGCGGCGAGGCCACAGTCGGCTACCGCATCCTCCCCGGCCTCGATCTGCAGGGTGGTGTACGCCTCGACGACATTCGCGTCGGCGGCATTTCCTTCCTCGGCAACTCGATCGCCAACGACCTCAGCATCGAGCATCAGGCGATCGTGGCCGGCGCGAAGTTGCACACGCCGACCGGCGGTCCCGCCAGCTTCTACATCCTCGGCCGCGGCATGATGGGAAATGCAAAGTTCCGCGATGGCTTCCACGAAGACGCCGACACGACCGGCTACCGCGCCGAAGCCGGCATCCCGATCCGCCTCGGGCAGTCGAATTGGTTCGTCGTTCCGGGGGCGGAGTACGAGCACATCGAGGCGAAGGACATCGGATTTCGATTGAACACGAATCGCGCGTTCTTGAACTTCGTCTACTCGACGCGACCGTAGGGGGTTCGCGGGCTCGCGGATACGCGGGCTCGCGGTCCACCCCGCCGGGCCCGCGAACCCGCGAGCCCTCGTGCCCCCCTATCTCGCCTGCTTCGCCCGCGCGATGAACTTCGCCGGCTCTTCGAATCCTGTGAGCCGCAGCGGCGCGATCTCCTTGCCGCTTGCGTCGAGGAAGATCACGGTCGGCACACCGGCGATGCCATATTGCTTCGTCAGCGCGATCGTCTTCGGGTCCTCGGCGGCGGTGAGGTTGGCCTTGACGCGCGTGAAGCGATCGAGCTCGTCCGCGACGCTCTTCTCATTGAACGTCTTCTCGTCGAGCTCCTTACACGGCATGCACCAGTCCGCATAGAAGTCGATGATCACAGGCTTGTGCGCGGCTGAAGCCGCGGCGAGCGACTGCGCGTCGTAAGCATCCCAGCGCAAGCCGCCTTCGTGCTTTTTCGGAATCGCGAACGCGGCGCCTGCAACGAGGAGCAGCAGCGCGATCGCGAGGCGAAGAGCGCGCGCGCCCTCTGCCCGCGATGCGAAGAGAAAGATCGCGCCGATCAACAGGCTCGCCGCGACGCCGTAGCGGAACCAGGTGTCGCCGATGAGAGGACGAAGGAAGTAGAACGCCATCGCGATGAGCACGAAGCCCATCGCCTTCTTCACCTGCACCATCCACATTCCGGAGCGGGGAAGCGAGCTCGCGGCCGACGAGAAGATGCCCAGCATCAGATACGGCACGCCGAGACCGAGGGCCAGGACGAAGAACATCAGGAACCCGAGAAGCGGCGAGCCAAGCTGCGCAACGAGCGCGATCAGCGAGATGACGAACGGACCGACGCAAGGCGCCGCGACGATCCCGATGAGCAGTCCCATCACGAGCGCTCCTGCAAGACCAGCCTGACCGCCCGAGCGATTGCTGATGAACCGCGGCACCGTGATGTCGAACAGGCCGAACATCGACGATGAGAGCACGAGCATCAGGAGCGCGAAGAAGATGAGCACAGCCGGCAACTGCAGCCATGCACCGAAGAGCCGGCCCGACAGCGCAGAAAAAACTCCGAGCGTCGAATACGTGATCGCGATGCCGAGAACATAGAGCGTCGATAGGGCGACGCGATGTCCGCGGCTGCCTCCGCTCTGCGTGCCGAAGTAGCCGATCGTGATCGGAATCAGCGGATAAACACACGGCGTGAGATTGAGCGCAAGTCCGAGGACAAACACGGCGAGCAGCGTGAGAGGCAGTCCGCGCTGCGCGAACGTGCCGCCGATGTTGCTCGAGAAGAGATTTGCGTTCCTGGGGGCGTCCGTGAGCTTCGTGAAGTTGGTGCCCTGGGCCGCGGGAGATGCCGATTGGACAGGCGGGGGCGCCTGTCCTACGCCGAACTCGACGGTGGCGTTCTTCGGCGGCAGACACACCTTGTCGTTGCACGACTGATAGTGCAGCGTCGCGTTGATCGTCTTCGCGCCGGCCTTCAGCTTCGCGGTGAACGGGATCTGAATCGTTCCCTGGTACACCGCCATCTGCGAGCCTGCGCTGAACGTGAACGTCTTCACTTCGTGCGGCGGGAACTTCGCCTCGACGAGCTCTGCATTCTCGAGCTTGAGCGTCGTCGGAATCGAGAACTGATCGAGGGGCGTCGCGGAGTTGATGTGCCACGTCGGCGCGATCTTCGCGACGATCGTGCCCTGCACCGTGTCGCCGGTCTGGGACTGCACGCTCCCTTCGAGCGTGACCTGCGGCGCCGACGTGTCGAGGCCTCCGCCAAGTGGCGTCAACTGCGCCGCGAGCGGCAGCGAGACTAGTAGCGAGAGGAGAAGATTCGCCGCCCGCTTCACTGCGCTTTTCCGGCCGACAGACGGCGTTCGAGATCGGGAAGAATCATTTCGACATTCGGCATGAGCGTCGAGTTCGGGAAGTTCTGCTTGAACCTTCGCAGCTCGTTCGTCGCGCCGAGAATGTTGCCCTGCTCCATGTAGACCTGACCCAGCAGAAGGCGCGAGCGCTCATAGGCCTCACCCTTCGTCTGCACTTTCGCGAAGGCGTTCACGGTCTTGATCGCCGCGTCGTATTTCTTCTGCATGATCTGCGCGACGGCGAGCTCGTAGTACGCCTGATCGCGGATCGCGGCCGGCACACCCTTCTCCGCCGTCAGCGCCTTCAAGCGAGGCTCGCTGTCAGCCAGCGCAAAACGCTGCGTGAACTCGCGCGCCAGATCGAGCCGCTTCTGATAGTCCTTCGCAATCGATTCCTCGGACTTCACGCGCTGCGCGAAATCTTTGTAGCGGCTCTGGGAGTCCTTCACCGACTTCACGAAATCGTTCGCCGGTGCGTAGCCGCGGATGATGCCCGCGACCGTCATGTCGGGTGTGATCAGCAGAAACGTCGGAAGCGACGTCACCTGAAACCGCTGCGCGAGCTTGCTGCCGTCGGCGCAGTACGTCTCGAGCCAGTCGCGCGGGAAGAAG
>CAZKID010000543.1:2822-3426 GCA_964552405.1 uncultured Thermoanaerobaculia bacterium | reverse complement strand
TCGAAACTGCTGGGAGTACGCCGCGCAATCAGGCGATCACAGCGGTGGCACTCCGCGGTTGCATGTTCGGGCAACTCCGGCAGAGTCTGCATGCTGCCGCAGTCAGCACAGACGATCATCGACATCAGGCGGAGCGAAGTGCAAGAGGAGTGCTAAGGATGAGTTCTGAGTGCTGAGTTCTGAGTACTGAGTGCTGAGTTCTGAGTAAGGTTGTTGTCACATCCACTCAGAACTCAGAACTCTCTTCTCGGAAAGGAGTCGCGGTCCATACGTGTTCTGCCACCCGTTCGTCATGAGCAATCGACTCCTTTCCATCGATCTATGCCCGATTTTTCTCGCAGTAACGGACTGTGCCGCCGAACCCGCGCTTGCCCCCCTTTCGGACCCCACGCCGCCCGGAGATCACCCTGGCAGCGGCGCCAGAGGTAGCGCCATTCCCAGCCGCGCAAGTCCTCCTGACCCCGCAGAGGCCGCAGCGCGTCCAGCAGCGCCCGGGCCCGCTCGACCGCTCCTTCTTCCATCGTCTCCTGGGCCAGATTGATCTGTCCCGCATAGAGATTGCGGCGCGCCTCGAAGAGCATCCGGCGGTCACACGCGTGCGCTA
>CAZKID010000543.1:0-2812 GCA_964552405.1 uncultured Thermoanaerobaculia bacterium | reverse complement strand
TAAATGCCTACGTAAACGGACCGGTGCTAACCGAACAGACGGTCCCCGCGGACAAGACGAGCATCGGATCGTTCATCATCCTTCGCGACCTTTCCGATACGCGCGTTCGCACGATTCTCGATGCATGGGCCGCGGACAAGACGCTGAAGCCTGGCAGCGACGAGGCAAAAATCGCAGCGTTTTATCGGACGTTTCTCGATGAGGCGACGGTCGAGAAGCTCGACATGAAGCCCATCGAGCCGATGCTCGACGCGGTCAGGCACGCGAAGACGCGCGAGGACGTGGCGCGCCTCATGGGCCGTGCGCACACGAGCTTCGGTGAAAGCTTCGTCAGCGCATTCGTGACCGACGATCAGAAGCATCCCGACGTCTACGCCCTCTACCTGACGCAGTCGGGACTCGGCCTTCCCGATCGCGAGTACTACCTGCGCGACAACTTCAAGCCCCAGCGCGAGCGATATCAGAAGTACGTCGCGGACATGCTGCAGATGATCGGCTGGAGCGACGCGGAGAAGAACGCCGCCGACATCGTGGCGCTCGAAACGAAGCTCGCGGAAGCGCATTGGACGCGCGCCGAGAATCGCGATCGCGACAGGACCTACAACCCGATGACCATCGCGGAGCTGGAGAAAGCGGCGCCGGGCTTCCCGTGGCGCCCCTACTTCGACGCCGCCGGATTGACGAAATCGAACAGCGCGGTCGTGCGGCAGAACACGATGCTGCCGAAGATGGCTCCGCTCTTCGCCGATACACCTGTCGCGACGCTGCAGGCTTACGAGGCGTTCCATATCGCCGACGAAGCGGCCCCGCGGCTCTCGAAGCGCTTCGTCGATGCGAACTGGGAGTTCCGTTCGAAGTTCCTCAATGGCGTCCAGCAGCAGCGCCCGCGTTGGAAGCGCGCCGTCGCTGCAGCAGACAACGCGATGGGTGAAGCGATCGGGCGCACCTATGTTGCGAAGTACTTCCCGCCGGAGTCGAAGGCGAAGGCCGAGACGCTCGTTGGCGATCTTCGTTCCGCGATGAAGGCGCGCATCGAGAACCTCACGTGGATGTCACCTGAGACGAAGGAGCATGCGCTTCAGAAGCTGGCGCACTTCGGCGTGAAGATCGGCTATCCGACGAAGTGGAAGGACTACTCGAAACTCGAAGTGCGCGAGGGTGAGCTCGTTGGCAATTCGCTTCGCGCGGCGAAGTTCGCGTGGGACTTCAACGTGAATCGCATCGGGAAGCCGGTCGACAAGGCCGAGTGGGGCATGACGCCGCAGACCGTCAACGCTTACTACAACGCGTCGAAGAACGAGATCGTGTTCCCCGCGGCAATTCTCCAGCCGCCGTTCTTCGATCCGAATGCCGACATGGCGGTCAATTACGGCGGCATCGGCTCGGTCATCGGTCACGAGATCACGCATGGCTTCGACGATCAGGGCCGCAAGTCCGACGCCGATGGCTCACTGCGCGACTGGTGGGCGCCGGAAGATGCGAAGAAGTTCGAGGCGCAGGCCGCGCGGCTCGGCGCGCAGTACGAGGCGATCGACTTCGCGAATCTGCCGAACATTCACATCGCCGGCCGCGCCACCATGGGCGAGAACATCGCCGACCTCGGCGGCATCCTGCTCGCACTCGATGCCTACAAGCTCTCGCTCGGCGGCAAACCGGCACCCGTGCTCGATGGCTTCACCGGCGAGCAGCGCGTGTTCCTCGGCTTTGCACAGGTGTGGCGCGCGGCGATACGAACGGATGCACTCCGGCAGCAGATCATGACCGACTCGCACTCGCCCGACATGATTCGCACGTTCGCTCCGCTGCGAAACGTCGACGCGTGGTACACGGCGTTCGGCGTAAAAGAGGGCGACAGGAATTTCGTGAAACCTGAAGAGCGCGTTCGAATCTGGTAGGTCGTTGCAGACAGCAGGCAGCAGACAGCAGGAGGCCGGCGGCGGAAAAGCTGCCGGCCTTCCGGTTAGCGTTCCGTGTTAACCATCCACTGCACCCCGAAGCGATCGGTGAGCATACCGAAGCCGGGCGACCAGAACGTCGGGCCGAATGGCGCATCGACCTTGCCGCCGTCGGCGAGCGCATCGAAGATCCTCTGACCATCCGCTGCACTCGCGGGAGCGAGACAGGCGCGGAACCCGTTCATGCCGGGATACGGCTTCTGATCCATCCAGTCGGACGCCATGAGCACGCCGCCGCCGTCGATCTCGAGCCGCGCGTGCATGACCTGGTCGAGCAACTCGGGCGGCACTTCTCCCCCACCCTCCGGCATGTCCTTCGCCTTCATGATCTGCGGCGACCCGCCCAGCGATCTTGCGTAGAACTGCATCGCGTCCGCACAGTTGCCGTTGAAGAATAGATAGACGTTGATCTGACTCATGGATCGAGTTTCTCCTTGTATGGGGTCAGGTCGAAAGTCGAAATATTTGTCCACGTGATGTAGAGAATCCAAGCCCGAATACCGCTTAAGTAACGTTGTTCCCGTTTCGCGAGAGCGAAGGGGCCAAAAGTTCTACCTGCGGTGGAGAAATGTTTCGACTTTCGACCTGACCCCATCTACAGCCAGCGGTCGATCACGGCTGTCAGCGACGTTGGCTCGACTGGTTTCAGAATCTGGTCGTCGACGCCGGCGGCCGGCGCGTCGTCCGCGCTCATCGCGATGATCGGCATTCGCTCTTTCCCAGGGGCCGAGCGAATTCTGCGCGGCGCCTCGACTCCATCCATCCCCGGCATCTGCACCTCCATCAGCACGAGATCGAAATGTCAGCCCGATGCGAGCTCCACCCCCTCCGTCCCGCCCCACGCAAGCCTCACCTCC
>CAZKID010000542.1:0-3427 GCA_964552405.1 uncultured Thermoanaerobaculia bacterium | reverse complement strand
TTGCTCCAGCGTGAGCACCGCGCCGCGCGAAAGCCTCCACGCTTCGCACCACCGAGCAACATGTTCTTCCGACCGGAAGTAGAGCATCGTTTTTCACGTGAATGTGATGTCGTTCCACCATTGCCGCGCAGGAATCGCGAAGTGAATCAGGCCGTCGCCATGAACCGAGCCTGATGCGATTCGAATCATCATCGCGCTGTCGCAGTCGCCGCAGCTCGTCGCAACCGCTCCGTCGCGGGCAAGCATCGCTGGAATCCCGAGCGCATCCCAGACGCAGTTTGCAAAATACGATACTCCGCCCGATTCGACGGCGAACGGCGTTGCCACGGCGGAGAAAGGCGCCGCCATGAGGATCTCGCCATCGGGCTGAAGGACGAGCACGCGTCCTGACGCGAGCCTGCGCAGTACCTCGATGACCTCGTCGCGCGAAACGCCGAGATTCGCCGCGATTGCCGAGGCCATCGGCAGTTTGCCTGTGGTCATTGCCACTTCGTAGACATGGGTGCGGACCTCGACATCGTCCATCGGATCATCATGGTATAAGTGCGCCTCGAATGCAGCCCCGCTACCGTCGAATCCTGCTCAAACTTTCCGGTGAAGCCCTCATGGGCGACAGGCAGTACGGCATCGATCCCGCGACTCTGGCGCGCATCGCCGACGAAGTCGCCGAGGTGCGCGACATGGACGTCGAGATCGCAATCGTGATCGGCGGCGGCAACATTTTTCGCGGCGTCAGCGGCGCAACGCAGGGCATCGACCGCGTTGCCGGTGATCACATGGGGATGCTGGCCACTGTCATCAACGCGATCGCCTTGCAGGACGCGCTCGAAAAGCGCGGCGCTCATACGCGGGTCACGTCCGCGATCACGATGTCGGAGTTCGCCGAGCCGTTCATTCGCCGCCGCGCCATCCGCCATCTCGAGAAGAAGCGCATCATCATCTGCGCGGCCGGCACCGGTAATCCGTTCTTCACGACGGATTCCGCCGCCGCGCTTCGCGCCAGCGAGCTGAAGTGCGAGATCATCTTCAAGGCGACGAAGGTCGACGGGATCTATACGTCCGATCCTCACAAGGATCCCGGTGCGAAAAAGATCGAGCGTGCGACATACCAGCGCGTACTGGCCGAGCGTCTCGAAGTCATGGACGCCGCTGCGATCGATCTCGCACGCAACAGCCACATTCCGATTTATATTTTTTCCCTGCGTGAGAAGGGCAACATCAAGCGAGCTCTCGTCGGAGAGGACATTGGCTCGATCGTCACCGATGAGCCCGGGGGAGTGAAATGATCAACGACGTAATCAAAGACATGCAGCACAGGATGCACGGCGCGATCGACGCGCTGCATCGTGAATTCAAGAGCCTTCGTACCGGCCGCGCGAATGCCGCGATGCTCGATACGGTGATGGTCGACTACTACGGCACGCCTACGCCGATCGCGCAGGTTGCGAGCATCAAGGTGCCGGAGGCCTCGTTGATCGTCGCGGAGCCATGGGACAAGTCTATGGTTGTTCCCGTCGAGAAAGCGATCCGGAACGCCGATCTCGGACTCAATCCTGCGAACGACGGCAAGGTCGTCCGCATCCCGGTTCCTCAGTTGACGGAGGAGCGCCGCAAGGATCTCGTGAAGAAAGCTCATCATGCTGCCGAAGAATCACGCACGGCCATTCGCCAGGTGCGGCGCGACGGCAACGACCGTCTCAAGAAGATGCTCAAAGGCCACGAGATCTCCGAGGACGACGAGAAGCGCGCACTCGATGAGATCCAGAAGATGACCGACAAGCACATCGACGAAGTCGGCAACATCCTCAAGCACAAAGAGCAGGACATCATGGCGGTATGAAGCAGCCCTGAGTGCTGAGTGCTGAGTACCGAGTGGGCGGCCGGTACTCAGCACTCAGCACTCAGCACTCAGCACTCGTCCATGTCTACCCTCGTCATCATCCCCGCCGCTGGTTCCGGAACGCGAATCGGCGGCGATATCCCCAAGCAATACCGGATGTTTGGCGGGCGCTCGATTCTGCAGCGCGTGGTCGATCGCTTCCTCGCGGACGAAAGCGTCGGCCGCATTATCGTTGCCGTGGGAGAAGACTGGCTGGCAAGGATGCAGCTTGAATTGAGCGGCGATCGGCTGCAAGTCGTAGTTGGTGGTGAAACGCGGCAGGAATCTGTGCGGCGTGCACTGCTCGCCGTCGATGACGCCGAGTTCGATGTCGTGGCTGTGCATGACTCCGTTCGGCCGTTCTTCACGGAAGAGTCGTTTCGCGCAGCAGTCGATGCGGCGCGGATCGACGGCGCGGCGCTGCCTGCCATCCCGGTGACCGACACGATTCACGGCCTCAGCAACGGCCCGATCCCGGCAACGCCCGAACGCCGCGACCCCGTCGCGGGGCAAACGCCCCCCTGCTTTCGCCCGCAGCTCCTCCGCGAGGTTCTGGAGCGTGCGACCACGGATGGAATTCAAGGCACCGACGAGGCAGGCCTCGCGGCACGATACGGTTTCAGCGTACGAGTCGTCCCCGGCGATCCTGGTAACTTCAAGATCACGCGGCCCGAGGATCTCGAGCTGGCAAGTGCGAGGTGGTCATGATTCGAATTGGTCAAGGTGTTGACGTTCATCCCTTCGATGACGCACGTCCACTGATCCTCGGCGGCGTTCGCATCCGCGAGCACGGCGGCCTCGCCGGTCATTCCGATGCCGACGCTGTGCTCCATGCGATTACCGACGCCTTGCTCGGCGCTGCAGGCGCGGGCGACATCGGACAATACTTTCCGTCCGAGGAGCCGAGGTGGGCCGGCGCGGATTCGTCGATGTTCATTCGTGAGGCGAAGCGCGTCGTGCGCGAGCTGGATGCGTCGATCTCGAATGTGGACGTCACGATCATTGCGCAGAAGCCGAAGCTCGCGCCGTTCCGCGAAGCGATGCGCTCGAACATCGCAAAGTTGCTCGACTTGCCGGAAGGACTCGTCAACGTGAAGGCGACGACGACCGACCATCTAGGGTTCATCGGACGCGCCGAGGGAATCTGTGCGATGGCCATTGTCGCCATCGCGAGCGATACGACGGGCTCGCCGATCGAAGGTGCGTTGTGAGCGTTCGTGTTCGTTTTGCCCCGTCACCGACGGGACATCTCCATGTCGGTGGTGCACGTACCGCCATCTTCAACTGGCTGTTTGCACGCCGTTACGGAGGCGCGTTCGTGATCCGAGTCGAAGATACGGATCAGGCACGCTCGACTCGGGAGTCGGAGACGATGGTGCTCGAGGATCTTCGCTGGCTCGGCCTGAAGTGGGATGAGGGGCCGGATGCGCCGGGGCCCCAAACGCCGTTTCGCCAGTCGGAGCGAACGGAACACTACGGTAATGTCCCGGAGCCGCTGCTCGCATCGGGGCCCGCCGTCGCCGCGGGCGCCTTCGGACTCCGGGCTTT
>CAZKID010000541.1:0-3429 GCA_964552405.1 uncultured Thermoanaerobaculia bacterium | reverse complement strand
GTTCAGGTTGAGCATTTCGCGGGGATTTACCAGAAGGGCGACGGCGTCGCGCGGAACGAGTCCCGCGAGCTCCAATGACGCGTTGTCGCGATGCTGCCATCGGTCGCTGACGAGGAGCCTCTCCGCCTCGACGCGAAATGCCGGATCGACCTGCACCGACTTCGCGGCGGTGTGCAACGCCTTGAGATAGGCACCGCCGCTGACGAAATCACGTCGATGCGGCGGAGCCACGCGCTCAGAGGCAACGACCTTCAACGTCATCTCGACCTGACCGCGACGCTGCTCGAGGACTTCGCGCCAGCGCACGAGATGCGCGGCACACTTCGCTGCCGCCTCCTCGTGCGCGGTGATCGCGAAGCCGTAGCGGATCGCGATGAACGTCGCGCGATCGAGCAGCGACGCACGCACTCGCGCAACGCGCAGCAGCAGCTCGCGATCGCCAAGCGGTTGTTCGTCCGCAACCGCGAGCCCGCTCAGAAAGAGATCACCCGCTGCAATTGGTTCGGCCGGCGTCTCGATGTCGTCGCGCAAAAGATGCGCGCCGATGACGACCCACTTCATTTCCTGCCTGTCCGGATGATGGCGTCCACGTTGGCCAGCACGATGTTGAGACCGAGGTAGAGGAGATCGACGTCGCCGATGGAAATGACGGCGTCTCCAGCGATCACGACACCGCGATCGAGCAGATGATCGAGCGTCTCGAGCAGCGACAGATCTTCGAGGTCTTCAGGCATTCTCGAGCCGTCCCGCAAAACTGTACGGAGGCCACGGACCGGTCAACGCAACAGTCACGCCCTCCCACTCGTAGCGCCTGTTGAGCTCATCCGGAAGATCGAGGATGCGCGAGTCGTCATCCCAATAGAGCAGCATGTTGATCTGAGGAAACGCTCCCTCACGCTCCAGCCGCGACTCCGCGATCGTGTCGCATTCGAACTTGTCCAGGACGGTTCGCTCGATCTCGGCGACGACCTGCTGCTCGGCCTCGCGCGAGGCCTTCTTTTTTTCTTCGTCGAGTTTCTTCTTCAACAGGAACGCACGTCCCGGATTTGCGCTCGCGATCTGCGCCGAGAGCTCGCGGAGCGACTCGATCCGGTGAATGAGCGCCTCGCTGAACCGCTCCGCATCGAATTCCACGCGAAGAGTCCACTCCCGCTTGTCGCGAAGCCGCTCGATCGTCTTCGTGAGCAGCTCGCGGTTATCATCGAGATAGCGATTGAGCGCTTCGACCGTACTGAACAGCGTGAAGGCACGGAGAGGAATGATCGTCGTCTGTTTCATCAGCGCGGCGGCCGCGGCCTGATGACGATAACCGATCGCGCCGAGCCATTCGAGATCTCCGGCGCGGTGGTCGATTGCCTCCTGCGAGAACTCCTCTTCCGCGACCTTCGTGTAGCTCGCAAAGAGCCCTTCATGTCCGGCGGTATCGAAGTGGCCCGACGGATCGATCGCCGGGCAGTCAGGAATGACTGCGTCGCGTGTGACCGCGTAGACATAGAGGATCACGCCCACGATTGTAACGTCCGTAACTCTTCGAGCGACGTGACCGGATGATTGCGCCTCTCGATCGCCTTAGCCTCGGGCAGTTCCGCGAGGAGCGCCTCCTCGAACTTCCGCATCGACTGATCGCATTTGCAATCGCTCTCGGGTGTCACGTAATTCGCAATGACGCCGCCGATCGGAATGTCTCGCGCAACGAGCTCCTGCATCAGCCGCTTCGTCTCGTCGATCACAGCCCGTTCGGGACGCGTCACCAGGACCACGCGCGCGTCGCGATGCAGCGTCTCCTCGACCAGCTTCAACGCCTTCGATGCGTTGACCAGTTCTTCGCCGAGTGATCCCGGAGGAATCAGTTCGCGATAACGCAGCAGGATGCGCATGAACTCGCGTACCCATTCGCCCGCGGTCTTTGGCAGATCGAGCAGCCGGAGGAAGTGCCCCGTAGGCGCGGTATCGACGACGATGCCTTCGATCGTCTCGTCCGCGATGAGATCCGCGAGCCGAGTAATCGCGAACAACTCGTCCGCACCCGGCGGCGCAACCTCGATCAACTTTTGAATGGCGTCGGTGTCGTAGGCTACGGTCAGGCCCTTCGGCGTGATTGCATCGACGGCACGTTCGATCTCTTCACCCATCGCATCGCGGAACTGCCGCCACTTCTCTTTCGTCTCGACGATTTCGACCGCGAGATTCGCCGGAGGCTTTTCGTTCGCGAACACATCGCGCAGCGAATGCGCGGGGTCGACGGAGAGAATGACGTAGTGCAGCTCCGGGTTAGCCGCCGCCAATTGCAGAGCGTGCGAAGAAGAAAGCGTGGTCTTTCCTACCCCACCTTTCCCGGCAAAGAAAACAATCCGCGCAGCAGTAGTCCCCCTCGCCCCGCTTGCGGGGAGAGGGGCCAGTGGTGAGGGGCCGCCACTGGAAAGCGGCACGCACGACCGCGGAAAATCGACCACGCGCGGAAACGCGCGCCGTGCCTCAGCATCCCGCCATCGCTGTTCCTCGCATCGAGCGCAATCGCAAATCTCCGGCGCCGCCTGATTCAACACGACGAACGGCACGTCGATCTCCACCTCCGCCACCAACCTCCTGGTCTGCTCCACGACCCATGGTTCCGACAGCATCACCGGCACGAACGCCGCTCGTGCCGGATCCAGCAACAGAGCGCGCCGCCGCTCCGCCTGTGCCGTGAACTCCGAGATGAACGCATCCATGGCATCGCGCACATCGCGGCGGGTCAACTGCCGCACGAGTCCGCGATGTTTCTCCTGCATCGCGTCGAGTGCCTCGCCGATCTGCTGAAAGTGAATCGAAGACGACAGCATGCGCAGCGTGTGGCCCGTCGGCGCCGTGTCGACCACGATCAGCGCATCGGGATTCTCTTCGGCGAGCTCGCCGATGTGCATCCACGCCATCAACTCATCGACACCCGGCAGCGACAACTCGAAGAATCGCCGCAGCTCTTCGCGATCGAGATACGTGCCGCGATCTCCGATCTCGAGAAACGCGTCGAGATTTTTCTTCAGGAACTGCGACCAGAGCTCATCCGGACGGAAGTCGCCATTCGCCGGATCCGATGAGAAGCGGATCACGCGGCGTGATGCAGCGAAGTGTTGGGCTGCGATCCCGGACAGCGTCGTCTTGCCAACGCCGCCTTTGCCGCCGAAGAGGATCACTCTTCTGCGCGCCAACGTATCGAGCGACACGAAAAGGTTCATCCCTTTCCGTATCCGGTGTAGATCCCGATCCCGCCGTCTTCGTCTTCTCCGGCCGCCGCACGCTGCTCACGCGCGATGGCCTCGCGCCGTGCGCGGATATCGCGCAGCGCCTGGAACACCACAGATTCCTCGCGCGTGTAGTCTTCCTCGCTGATCTCGCCCACCTCGAGCATCATCTGCAGCTCGATCAGCCGCTCCTTCCACGGCTGATCGT
>CAZKID010000540.1:1107-3463 GCA_964552405.1 uncultured Thermoanaerobaculia bacterium | reverse complement strand
GTGATCGTCTACAAAGACCGCAATCCGATCTTCGACGCCGGCACGATGGACCGCGTCTACTTCGGACGCCAGGTCCCCGTGCAGCAGGCGCGGCTGATCATCGACGCGCCCGCGTCATTGTCGATGCACCTCGTCAACAAGAGCGAGTACGCGGCGAAGAAGGAAGGCGACCGCACGATCTTCGAGAGCGGTCCGATGAAGGCCATCGACGAATGGGAGTGGAACCTTCCGTACGACGAATCGTGGCGCCCGTATGTCGCATTCGCGACCGGCAAGTCGTGGCAGGACATCGCACGCCGTTACTCCGAGGTCGTGGACAAGCAGATCGCGAACGCGAAGTTCCCTGCCGTCGCGAAGAGCTCGAAACGAAATGACGTGATCGCGGCGATCCTCGCCGAGATTCAGAAGAATGTGCGCTACGCCGGCGTCGAAGTCGGCGACGGCTCGATCATCCCTCGCCCGCCGCAGGAAGTGCTCAATCACAAGTACGGCGACTGCAAGGACAAGGCGACGCTGCTCGTCGCGATGCTGCGCGACGCGGGCATTCCGGCCAGCGTCGTGTTGATTCGCGCCGGTTCGGATCTCGACATCAGTCCCGATCTCCCCGGCTTCGGCCAGTTCAATCACGCGATCGTGCACGTCGACGGCGACAAGCCGATGTGGATCGATCCCACCGACGAGTTCGCGCGCGCCGGCGAGCTGCCCGTTCCCGATCAGGGACGCATGGTGCTCATCGCGAATCCGAAGACCACCGCACTCGTCGAGACGCCTGTCTCCGACTCGGCGACGAATCTCATTCGCGAGACGCGGGTCTTCACGCTCTCCGAAGAAGGAAAGGCGAACGTCACCGAGACGAGCGAGTACCACGGCGCGAATGATTCATCGCAGCGCCGCTACTACGTGACGTCGGACCGCAAGTCGTATCGCGAGTCGATGGAGCAGTACGCGACGGGGTACTACGCGGCGAAGGAACTGAAGACCATCGATCCTTCCGATCCGCGCGATCTCTCGAAGCCCTTCACGTTGAAGATCGAGATCGGCGAAGCCGCGCGCGGTACGACCTCCGGCGGTGAAGCCGCGGTCGGCATCTTCCCCACCGGCCTCCTCGGCGAACTGCCGCAGGCGATCCGCTACTACGAAGACGAAGACGATCCGAACGCGCCGAAGACTTCCAAGGTGAAGCACAAGCGGACGCATGACTTCGTCTTCATCCCCTACCTGAAGGAGTGGGACTATCGCGTCGTGCCGCCGCCGGGATACACCGCGCGCACGCTGCCGCAGAACGAGACGATCAAGCTCGGCACCACGACGCTGACCACCAACTATTCGACGGACAAGGACGGCAACGTGATCGCGCAGCTCCGTTTCGACAGCGGCAAGCGCCGGCTCACGGCCGCCGAGTTCGAGGCGACGCGCAAGGCGCTCAAGGAGTTCAGCGATCGGAAGGCGATCCTCGTCGGCTTCGATGAAGCAGGACAGATGAAGCTCACCGCGGGCGATGTCGGCGGCGCGCTCTCGGAGTTCCGCAGGCTCGTCACGCTGCATCCGAAGGAAGCGCGGCATCACGTCGAGATCGCGCGCGCACTGCTCGCCGGCGGCATGGCCGAGGCGGCGCGCGAGGAGGTGAACAAGGCGATCGAGATCGAGCCGAACTACGCCGGCGCGTATGCAGCGAAAGGTTGGATTCTGCAGCACGACCTCTTCAGCCGCCGCTTCCGCAAAGGCTTCGATCTCGAAGGCGCGATCGCCGCGTATCGCAAGGCGAAAGAGCTCGACACGAAGGAAGTGCAATATCGCGCCGGTCTCGCGGAAGTGCTCGAGTACGGCGATGACGGCAGCCGCTGGGGCCACAATGCGCGCATCTCCGATGCGATCGACGAGCTCCGCGCGCTCATGAAGGATCTGAAAGAGAATCGCGCGGAGGGCGATCTCCTGCTCGCGCTCGCGAACGGAGGCCGCTTCAAGGAGTTGCGCGAAGCGGCGGATGCGGCGAAGGATCCGGATGAGCGCGAGCTCGGCCGCATCATCGCGCTCGCGGCGACCGACGGTTCGGCTGCCGCGTTGAAAGAAGCGTCTTCGGTTGGTCCCGATCAGCGCCGCAAGCTCCTCGGCAACGCCGCGCAGATTCTGATGAGCATCCGCCTCTATCCGCAGGCGGCGGATCTTTTCGAGCAGGCATCGCAGGGCGGCTCGAACGCGACGCAGATCGCGCCCCTCGTCGAGCTGCTGCGCAAAACGAAGAAGGCCGAGACGCTGACGCTCAGAGATGACGATCCGAAGGACGTCTTGAAGCGCGTGCTCATCACGCTGCCCGCTGAACACGCCGACGAAAAGGCCATGTCGAAGTTCCTCACCC
>CAZKID010000540.1:0-1097 GCA_964552405.1 uncultured Thermoanaerobaculia bacterium | reverse complement strand
GGGGGTTGGGGAAGTCGCTCACGCCCGGTAGGGCGAGGGTCGGGCAGGGGGCGAAGAGGAGCGAGGACGATGACGGGGTCGATGCGGCACCTGATCGCTCGATTGCGTCGGTGCGTTACGCGATGATGGATGACAACCTTCCGCCGCGCGTCGTGGCCGATCTCGCGCTCGCGTCGGTGCAGTTCCAGCAGGATGGCGACGAGAAGAGCGGCTATCGCGTCCGCATGCGGCAGCAGGCCGGTCTCTCCGACGGCAAGACGGTGCCGGCCGAGGCGTTCTTCTTCGTGAAGGAGAATGGGAAGTATCTGATCAGCGCCGTGCTGCACGAGCCGGAGATGATCGGCTGGAGCGCGCTGCGCTTCGTCGATGCCGGCGATGTCGAGAGCGCGCGCCGCTGGCTGAACTGGGCGCGCGAAGAGATCACGACGGGCGGCGGCGACGATCCGCTCGACACGTCGCCGTTCGCGACGCTGTGGGCCAAGGGGAAGCAGAACGCGACCGCGGATGAAGTGCGCGTTGCGGCGGCCGCGCTGATGCTGCGCAAGCCGTACACGCAGAAGTCGCTGCCGATTCTCACCGCGGCGCGCGAGAAGGCGACATCGGACGATCAGAAGATTCACATCGATCTCGCGCTGTCGGCGATCGCGTCGTTCGGACGGAAGTGGGACGAGCTGCTGCCGATCTCCGAGCGGCTGCTGAAGGCGGCGCCTGACTCCGTGTCAGCGTTCAACATGCGTGCGAGCGCGCTCACGGAAGGCGATCACTTCGACGACGCCGAGAAGTTCGCGAAGACGCGTCTCGACAAGCTGCCGAAGGATGAAGATGCGATCCGCGCACTCGGCCGTGTTGCCATGGCCGAATGCGCGCGCCGGACGTTGGCGGCGACGCCCGATCCTTCCTTGACGAGACCCAGGAGGATATGCTCCGTGCCGATGTACTCGTGGTTCAGCCGCTGGGCCTCCTGGTTGGCCAGCTGCATCACCTTGCGAGCGCGGTCGGTAAAGCGTTCATACATTCTCGTCGTCTCCGGATTTCATTTCGCGATATTTGGAGCCGATCCGAAAAAGGCGTGCATCCCAGTATCCAAAGGGACAACT
>CAZKID010000539.1:0-3468 GCA_964552405.1 uncultured Thermoanaerobaculia bacterium | reverse complement strand
GGGACCCGGGTGGGCGGGAGGCGCGCGACATGAGTTCCGTACCACACGCCCACCCGCGTCCCTCGACTTCGCTCGGGATGACGGGGGTCAGCGTCTGAATTCTGCATCTCGCTTTTCGTCGAGCCCATCATGAGCGACGACCTCTGGTACAAGGACGGCATCATCTATCAGACGCATGTCCGTGCGTTCTTCGACAGCAACAACGACGGCATCGGCGACTTTCAAGGTCTGACGCGCAAGCTCGACTACCTGCAGGATCTCGGCGTCAACATCCTCTGGCTGCTGCCGTTCTATCCGTCGCCCTTGCGCGATGACGGTTACGACATCGCGAACTACACGGCCGTCAATCCGAGTTACGGCACGCTCGCCGATTTCCGCGCCTTCATGAAAGAAGCGCATCGCCGCGGCATCCGCGTCGTCACCGAGCTCGTCGTCAATCACACCAGCGATCAGCATGCGTGGTTTCAGAAGTCACGGCGCGCGAAGCCGGGAAGCGCGTGGCGCGACTTCTACGTCTGGAGCGAAACGCCGGAGAAGTACAAGGACGCACGCATCATCTTCAAAGACTTCGAGACCTCGAACTGGGCGTGGGACGCGGAGGCGAAATCGTACTACTGGCATCGCTTCTTCGCGCATCAGCCCGATTTGAATTTCGACAACCCCGCGGTTCACGACGCGCTCTTCAAGGCCCTCGAGTTCTGGATGGATGCCGGCGTCGACGCCTTCCGTCTCGATGCGATTCCCTATCTCTATGAGCGCGAAGGGACGACGTGCGAGAACCTCGCGGAGACGCACGTCTATCTCAAGAAGCTGCGCGCGCACCTCGACGCGAAGTACCCCGGCAAGATGCTGCTGGCCGAGGCGAATCAGTGGCCGGAAGACACGCTGCCGTATTTCGGAGAGGGCGACGAATGCCACATGGCCTTCCACTTTCCGGTCATGCCGCGCATGTACATGTCGCTCGCGATGGAGGATCGCTTCCCGATCGTCGACATCATGGCGCAGACGCCGCCGATTCCCGACGCCTGTCAGTGGGCGATCTTCCTGCGCAATCACGACGAGCTGACGCTGGAGATGGTGACCGAAGAAGACCGCGATTACATGTGGCGCACGTATGCCCGCGAGTCGCACGCCCGCATCAACCTCGGCATCCGCCGCCGGCTCGCGCCGCTGATGGGCAATCATCGCGGCCGCATTCACCTGATGAATGGCTTGCTCTTCTCGTTTCCCGGCACGCCGATCATCTATTACGGCGACGAGATCGGCATGGGCGACAACATCTACCTCGGCGATCGCAACGGCGTGCGCACGCCGATGCAGTGGAGCGCCGATCGCAACGCCGGCTTCTCTCGCGCGAATCCGCAGCAGCTGTTTCTGCCGGTGATCATCGATCCGCAGTATCACTACGAACAGGTCAACGTCGAGGCGCAGCAGAACAGCCAGTACTCGCTCCTGTGGTGGATGAAGCGCCTGCTCGCGATTCGCAAGCGCTACAAGGCGTTCGGCCGCGGCACGATGGAGTTTCTGCAGCCGGAGAATCGAAAGATCCTCGCGTTCGTCAGGCGCTATGAGGACGAGACGCTGCTCGTGGTCGCGAATCTGTCGCGTGTCGTGCAGTGCTTCGAGCTCGATCTGTCGCAGTACCGCGGAATGGTGCCGGTGGAGTTGTCGGGACGCTCGAGATTTCCGGAAATTGGAGAGCGGCCGTACTTCCTCAATCTCGGGCCCTTCGCGTTCTATTGGTTTCAGCTCGAGCGCAGCGAGGTGACGGAGAGCAGTGAAGGGGAAGAGCTCCCGCTCATCGCTGCGAAGAAATTCGAGGAAGTGCTCGCCGAACGAAATCGCGACGCGCTGCAACGTGCAGTTGGGAAGTACCTGCGCACCCGCCGCTGGTTCGGCGGGAAGGCGAAGACGATCAACGCGATCGCGTTGCGCGACTCTGTGGCGTTGCCGAAGGATGCCGGTTACCTCGCGATCATCGACATCGAATACACCGACGGCGAGCCCGAGACGTATCTGCTGCCGCTCGCGCTGATGCAGGTGCGTCGCGCGGATGAGAGCGAGAAGAAGACCGCGGCGTTCGTCGCACGGCTCAGCGATGGGCAACTGCTCTATGAGCCGGCCGGCAATCCGGCGTTCACCGCTGCGCTGCTCGACGTGATCGCGCGCAAGCGGCGCATTGGCGGACTGGCCGGTTACGTGTCGCGCGAATTTCGCGAGCTGCGCGGTGGCGAGGCGCTGGAAGGGCAGGTGCTCAAGGCGGAGCAGAGCAACACGGCGATCGTGTATGGCCAGCGCCTTTTCCTGAAGTTGATCCGCAAGCTGGAGCCGGGCGTGAACACGGATCTCGAGGTGATGCAGTTCCTCAATGAAGAGACGTCGTTCACGCATGCGCCGCGGATCGCAGGTTCGATCGAGCTCGATGGGATGACTGTCGCGATCCTGCAGGGCTATACGCCGAACTCCGGTGATGCCTGGACGTACACGCTCGACGCGATCAGCCGCTTTTTCGATCGCGTGTTGAGCGATGCGTCAGCAGCGGAGCGGATGAAGAAGCCTGCGGAGGCCGCGGAGCTCATGGGGAGCTATCTCGCGGACGTGGAGCTGCTCGCGCGCCGGACGGCGGAGCTGCATCTCGCGCTGGCCTCGCGCCCGGACGTTGACGCGTTCGCGCCTGAGCCGTTCACGCCGCACTATCAGCGCTCGATCTATCAGTCGATGCGTACGCAGGCGGTGCAGACGATGCAGCTTCTGCGGCGCCGGGCGAGAGAGAACCCCGACGCGCAGATGCTGCTCGCGCGCGAGGCGGAGTTGCAGGCGCGGTTCCGCGCGCTGATCGAACGGCGCATCACCGGTCAGCGTCTCCGCACTCACGGCGACTATCACCTCGGCCAGGTCCTCTATACGGGTAACGACTTCGTCATCATCGATTTCGAAGGCGAGCCGGCGCGTCCGTTGAGCGAGCGGCGGATCAAGCGGAGCGCGTTGCGTGACGTTGCCGGGATGCTGCGCTCGTTTCATTACGCGCCGTACGCCGTGGTGTTCGGCCAGGCGCCGGGCGTCGTGATCCGCTCGGAAGATGAAACACTGCTCGATGCCGCCGCGACGTTCTGGTATCAATCGGTGAGCAACGCGTTCCTTCGCGCGTACCTCGCCGCGAGCGCAGGCGCGCAGCATCTCCCGTCGTCTAACGAGGAGCTGCACCTGCTGCTGGATGCGTATCAGCTGGAGAAGGCACTCTACGAGATCGTCTACGAGTTGAACAACCGCCCGCAGTGGCTCCGGATCCCGCTCCGCGGGGCGCTGGAACTGCTGGGGTTTCAGGGGTGACGGCGGAAGGCAGAATAGAGACTCACTCCCCGTCATCCTTCGACTACGCTTCCAAGAAACTTCCAGTGTTTATGTGGGTTTGCGGCCGACTAGTCCCTTCTCCCCCGCACGGGGGAGAAGGTGCCGAAGGCGGATGAG
>CAZKID010000538.1:0-3470 GCA_964552405.1 uncultured Thermoanaerobaculia bacterium | reverse complement strand
CACGTTTTCCAGTTCGACATCGGAGCCGCGGCCCTGCAGGTCGATGCGGCCCTTGACGTCGAGGGCGCGGATCAGATCGCTGCGGCCGACATCGACGCGCACGTTGCCGCCGATGCGGGCCAGGCGCACGTCCCCGCGAGTATTGATCTCGACATCGCCATCCAGATCGGTGAACTCATGAACGCCGGTGGGGGCCGCGTGTTCCACGGCTGCAACGGGGAGACATGCACGTATGGCCTCACGGTCTGCGCCGAACGTGTCGCGCTGCTCTCCGCACTCGCTGCAGGAGAGCGCGAGTTCGAGGCGATCGTCGTCGTCACGCAGAGCGAGGAACCGGGCCCGCCCTGCGGCCCCTGCCGCCAGCTGATGTGGGAGTACTGCGGCGACATTCCCGTCACCCTGGCCGGACTCAAAGGTCAACGTGTTGACTACCAGCTCTCGGAGCTCTTCCCTCACCCGTTCTACTTCTCACTGGAGGACTGATCCGTGCGTCGCGGTCTGATCGCGCTACTCGTCACTCTCATTTCCACCGCCGCCCTGGCCGCGCCCAGGAAGAAAGTCGACATCATCGTGCGCGGCGCAACGGTCCTGACGATGGCAGGCCCGAACATCGAGCACGGCGCCGTTGCGATCAAGGACGGAACGATCGTTGCCGTCGGAAAGTCGTCCGAGATCTCGGGCGACTACGAGGCGACTACGGTCATCGCGAGCGAAGGCGCGGTGATGCCCGGCTTCGTCAATGCGCACACGCACGTCCCCATGACGCTCTTCCGCGGCATCGCCGATGACCGCGATCTCATGGACTGGCTGCAGAACTACATCTTCCCCGCCGAGGCGAAGAACGTGACCGCGGACTTCGTGAAGTGGGGCACGCGCCTCGCCGCCGCGGAAATGATCGAGTCGGGCACGACGACGTTCGCCGACATGTACTACTTCGAGTCCGACCTCGCACGGGAAACGAAGAAGGCCGGATTGCGCGGAGTGCTCGGCGAGACCGTCCTCGATTTCCCAGTGCCCGACAACAAGACGTGGCCCGAAGCGATGGCCTACGTTCGCAAGTATGCGAACGAATGGAAAGGCGATCGCCTCATCACTCCTGCGGTCGCACCGCACGCGCCCTACACAGTCTCGAGAGAACATCTGCAGGAAGTGCGAAAGCTCGCCACGGAGCTCGGCATCCCGATCCTGATTCACGTCAGCGAAACGAAGAACGAGCTCGCCGACATCGCGAAGAAGGCCGATGGCATGACGCCCGGCCAGTATCTCGACTCGATCGGATTCCTCGGCAAAGACGTCATCGCAGCACATGCGGTGTGGCTGACCGCTGACGAGATCAAGACATTTGCGCAAAAGGGCACCGGCGTCGTGCATTGCCCGGAGAGCAACATGATGCTCGCCTCCGGCATCGCGCCGGTCGTCGACATGCGTAAGGCCGGCATGAACGTCGGACTCGGCACCGACGGTCCCGCCGGTTCGAACAACAATCTCGACATGATGGAAGAAGCAGCATCAGCAGCTCGCCTGCAGAAAGTGGCGAAGATGGATCCGAAGGTTTTGAGCGCGCGCGACGTGCTCGAGATGGCGACCATCGGCGGCGCGCGCGTCCTCGGTCTCGGCGACAAGATCGGGACGCTCGAAGCAGGCAAACGCGCAGATGTAATCATCATCGATCTTTCGCAGCCGAAATCGCAGCCGGTCTATTCGGTCGAATCGGCGATCGTCTACGCAGCTTCAGGCAGCGCGGTCACGACCACGATCTGCGACGGCAAGGTGCTGATGCGGAATCGCCACGTACTGACGGTCGACGTGGCGGAAGCCGAAGCAAAGGCGAAGGAGTATCGCGCGCAAGTTCTCAAGTCCCTCGGCAAATGATCCGATTCCGACTCCTCATGGTGGCGCTGCTCTGTGCATGCGCCACCACACCAAATCCCTCTACTCAGGCCGTGCATGCTCCGCCGCCGATCATCGAGCCGCGTACGACGGGCGCCGCTGCACGCGTGATCCTCTTGTCATTCGACGGCCTCGGCGCGAATGATGTCGAAGCGCAAAGGCCCACGGCACTCATGCACCTTGCCAGCGAGGGAACGTTCGCGCGCGTCATCCCGAGCAGCCCAAGCGTGACTTCAACCACGCACGCCACGATTCTCACGGGCGAGGACCGCGAACAGACGGGCATCCTCTCGAACGTGTTCCACAAGCCGGGCACACCAGCGAACCAGGCCACGCGCGGACTCGAAACGGAGATCGGCGCTCCGACTCTGATCGACATCGCCCGCGCTGCGGGAAAGCGCGTGGGATCGGTGCCCTTCCCAACCGTCGACGGGTCGTCGCCACGGCGAACACCTGATTGGGGACTGCTGTGGACGAAGCCCGCTGTGACTGCGCGCGTCGTCCATCTGACGAAGAATGACTTTCATGCCGAGTGGCTGCCGCCCGGATGGAAGGCGCAGCCGCAGCGCCGGCAGTCCTTCAGCCCTCCGATGCGCGCTCGGATCGAAGAGGACATTCCGAACGAAGGTCACGAGCAATTCGATCTGGTCGCGTACGACACCACCGACGACCGCGTGCGCAACTACGACGCGTTCTTCGTCGAGCATGCAGGTAAAGAAACGGCGCTCGACGCGCAGCGATGGTTCTCGGTGTCGACACGCTTTCCGGATGGACTCTATGGGTCATGGTCGAAGCTGGTGAGCTTCGACCCGGCTCTCACGGAAGCGACGCTCTTTCTCGGGGCGATCAATCGCAATGTCGGCGTTCCGGCGAGCTACGTGCGCATGATCGACGACGAGATCGGTTTCTGGCCCGGCTCGGGAGAAAAGCGCCCCGTCGATCGTCAAACGTTCATCGAGCAGATGGACCGGCTGTCCGCGTTTCTCGCAAAGGTGGCGACGCTGTCGATCCAGCGCATGCCGTTCGACCTGTTGCTCGCATATGAGCCGATCGTCGACACGACCGAGCATCATTACCGCGGCGTCGACGAGTCTGCGGTTACATTGGCGATTGCAGATGCAGATCGCTCGATCGCAGCGATCTCGAACGCGATCGATCCATCGCGCGATGCGCTCGTGGTCGTCGGGGATCACGGAGTCGCACACGTCGACGCCGATGTGCATATCAATCGGATTCTGCACAACGCGGGATTCGACGTTCACTGGACACCGAATCCAACCGGGAACGTCGTCATGTTCCATCGAACGGCGCCGCCCGATGACACATCCGCATTCATCGACTTCCTGAAGAACCTGACCGCACCGGATGGCTCGGCCATCTTCGAGCAGGTCGTCTACGACCAGAAGCGAGATGACATCACGGCGTTCGCGTTCCCGAAATTCGTGATCACGCTGCGGGAGGGAGAACCCGTCACGAGTCCCGCTGAGTACCCCGGGCAGCATGGCGGCCTGCCGTCGCATCCGGAGTACGAGACGATCGTCGTTGGCTGGGGACGCGGCGTGGCGCGGGAGTCACTGACC
>CAZKID010000537.1:0-3470 GCA_964552405.1 uncultured Thermoanaerobaculia bacterium | reverse complement strand
CCGGACTTCAAGAAGTTCCCGCGATTCCCGTGAACGCCTGGATCCTCGCAGCTCGTCCGAAGACGCTGTCGGCGGCAGTGGTGCCGGTCATGGTTGGGGCTTCGCTCGTGCGAGGCCCGCTCGACTGGACGTTGTTCGCGTGTACGTTGATGGGCTCGATCCTCATTCAGGTCGCGACGAATTTCATCAACGATGCTCTCGATTTCAAGAAGGGAGCTGATACGAGCGAGCGGCTAGGGCCGGTGCGCGTGACGTCCGCGGGTTTGTTGAACGCGGATGCCGTGATGCGCGGCGCCTGGGTTTGTCTCGCGGGTGCAGCGTTGTGTGGAGTGCCGCTCATCCTGCACGCCGGCTGGCCGCTGCTCGCGATCGGAGTTACTTCGATTCTCATGGCGTATGCCTACACGGGCGGCCCGTATCCGCTCGCGTATCACGGGCTGGGTGAAGCCTTCGTCATCGCATTCTTTGGCGTGATCGCAGTTGGTGGAACGTATCTCGTGCAGACGCTGCGCTGGACGCGTGAGGTGACGATTGCCGGCGCGGGCGTCGGTTGTCTGGCGACGGTGCTGCTCGTCATCAACAATTTGCGTGATGTCGCGAGCGATCGCGTAAGCAACAAGCGGACGACCGTCGTGCGTTTCGGCGAGACATTCGCGCGTATCGAGATCGCGTTGCTCGCATTGGCGCCATTTGTGGCCGCGGTGGTTCTGCGCCGCATTGCTACCTTGATTGCATTGCCCTTTGCGATCGTTGTGATCGTGAAGTCGTGGCGCGGAAGCGGGCGCGCATTGAACAAGTCGCTCGCGCTCGCAGGGATGCTTCAGTGGGCCTATGGACTGCTATTTCTGGCGGTATGAGCTCGTTCCGAAGCGGCGTCTGAGCGCGATTGCGCGCGATGGACGCCGTGAAGGAGCACTCATCCGCGTGGATGGTGGCGTGGCGGATGTGCATCCGTGGCCGGAACTTGGCGATGCGACACTCAGCGAACAGTTGCACCTGCTAAGGCGCGGAGAGACCACGCCACTTACGCGCCGGTCGCTCGATTTCGCAGCGCTCGACGCACACGCGCGTGCCGAATCGCGCAGTCTCTTCGAAGGGCTGACGATTCCTCCGAGCCATTGGCCGGGAGCGGATCCTCCGCCTCAGTTCGATGTCGCAAAACTAAAGTCTCTCGAGTCGTTGCCCGAGCGGGTACGGTTGCGGATCGACTTCAACGCGCAGCTGACGGCCGCGCAGTTTCTCGGGATCGCCGAGCGTCTTCCAAAGGAGCGGATCGATTTCGTCGAAGATCCTTGTGTCTATGACGCCAAGACGTGGCGGATGTTGAGGAAGATGACGTCGCTTCGTCTCGCGCTCGACCGCGAGTTCGCGGAAGACGGCGTGGATGTGCTCGTGGTGAAACCGGCGATCCAGGAGATGCCGCGGTCGGCGCGCGAGATCGTCGTCACTTCTTATATGGATCATGCGATTGGGCAGTTCTTTGCTGCGTATGCGGCGGCTTCGTACAACATCTCGAGCGTGTGCGGCTTGTTTACGCATGTCGTGTACGAGCGCAATGCATTTTTCGAAACGATCGAGAGCGAGGGGGCAAGGTTGAAACCGCCGAAGGGAACCGGAATCGGCTTCGACGAGCTGATCGAGTCGCTGCCATGGAGGCGGCTCACTTGATCGACTTCACGAGCGGCGAGTCTCACCTCCTGCTGAACCCGCGCTTGCCCGCCGAAGATCGTCGTGTGCTCGAGTCGATTCACGCCGCAGCGCCTGAGCTTCCTGGTCATGTCTGGATCGCCACATCCGGCAGCATGGGTGGCTGGAAACTCGTCGGTTTATCCAAGCAGGCGTTGCTCGCTTCGGCCGCCGCGGTAAACCGGCGTCTCGACGTGCGAGGCGGAGAGACCTGGTGTTGCGTGCTGCCGGCGTTTCATGTCGGTGGCCTTGGAATCTGGGCCCGCGCGTCGATCAGTGGTGGACATGTGCTCGAGTTGCCTTGGGAACCGCGTGCATTTGCAGCAGCGTGCGAGAAAGCAGCGTTCTCGTCGCTCGTGCCTGCGCAGGTCGTCGATCTGATCCGCATGGGGTTGCGTGCGCCCTCGGCGTTGCGTGCGATTGTCGTCGGCGGAGGCGCGTTGGCGCGAGCTACGTATGACGAAGGGCGTGGACTCGGCTGGCCGTTGATGCCCAGCTATGGGATGACGGAGTGCTGTTCACAAGTCGCGACGGCAGAGCACGAGAGTCCTGATTTGCAACTGCTCGATCATCTCGAGGCGCGCGTGGAGCCGGACGGGCGGCTTGCGTTCTCCGGGTCCTCTCTTCTTACCGGCTACGCCACGCCGGACGGTTTCATCGATCCGAAGATCGACGGATGGTTTGTTTCGGACGATCTGGGCGCGGTCGAGGGTCGCACTCTGCGGATCGAAGGGCGGTCCGGAGATGTCGTGAAGGTCGGAGGGGAGCTCGTCAATCTAAAACGCCTCGACGAAATCCTCCGGGATGTTCTGCGGGATGTTCGAGATATCGATGCGGCGCTGATCGCCGTTCCCGACGAGAGACTCGGGCACGTGATTCATGTTGCGGTTACGAGCGAGCTGGGAATGCTGATCGAGGAGTTTGATCGACGGGTCGCACCATTCGAACGTGTTCGTGCCGTTCATCGCGTCGACTCGATTCCTCGTTCACCCTTAGGGAAGCTGCTGCGTAAGAAGCTCGAGGAGAGTCTGAAGTGATGGTTGCAGTCACGCTGGCGGGAGTGATTGGGCCGGCGTTGCTGCTCACTGCTTGTGTGCGCAGGTGGATCGCGGCAGTTCCGTGGCGAATCGTGATTCTGTTGCTTTCACTGACGCTCGGATTTCTACACGGCGCGGTTTTTACGTCGAAGCTGCCGGTGCCCGTCGATGAGGTTGCGCGCGGTTATCCCTATCGCGGCATCTTTGGCGATGTGCAACCTCGGAATCCGCTGACCAACGATACGGTGAAGTTGTTTCTGCCGTGGATGCAGGTCGCGCGGGAAGAGCTCTTTCATCTGCGAGCCCCATTGTGGAATCGGTATTCATTCTCGGGGTATCCGCTCCTCGGCAATGGCGAGTCGGCGCCGTTCTCGCCATTCTTTCTGATGACTCTGATCGTTCCGCTGCCAAAGCAGATCGTGGCGATGGCGGGCCTGAAGCTGTTGGATCCAAGCTCCGCATCCTGCATCAGGAACGACAATGATTGCTCAATCAACGACCCTAACCCTAACTCACAATTTCGATAACGATAACCATAACGATAACGTGCCTAAGAATGTCACCGCCGTCGGCTTCAAAGCGGTTGCGGAGGCGGCGATTTGGCCGCCTTCGTTTCGGATGGCGATGAAGGTGTCGCCCGACGTGTAGCAGAAGAGGGCGTCCGGATAGAGGGCGGCGCCCACGAAGCATGGCGCTGCGATCTTCGCGCCGCTCAAGGCCGCCGTCACCTGTACCGAGGGTTGGCTT
>CAZKID010000536.1:0-3476 GCA_964552405.1 uncultured Thermoanaerobaculia bacterium | reverse complement strand
CTGGTTGATGCCGTGAAGGTTGAACTCCACCGGATCCTCCGCGGTCATGATGTTGACTTCCGGCGAGTTCACCTTCGCCAGTGCGGAGTAGAGCGTGTTCGTCTTGCCCGAACCCGTCGGTCCGGTCACGAGCACCATGCCCCACGGCTTGAAAATCGCTTCTTCGAACTTGGCCAGCGACTCCGGTTCGAAACCGAGCTTCGTCATGTCGAGGCGAAGGTTGTCCTTGTCGAGGAGCCGAAGAACGATCTTCTCGCCGAAGAGCGTCGGCAGCACCGAGACGCGGAAGTCGAGCTCTTTGTTCTTGTCTTCGAGCTTCATCTTCAGCTTGATGCGCCCGTCCTGTGGCAGGCGCTTCTCGGAAATATCGAGCTTCGACAGAATCTTCATGCGCGAAGTCATCGCGTCCCTCAGCTTGAAGGGCGGATTCATGATCTCGTAGAGGATTCCATCGATCCTGAACCGTACGCGATACTCCTTCTCGTACGGCTCGATGTGAATGTCGGATGCGCCGCGCTTGATCGCGTCGGTGAGAATCAGGTTGCAGAGTTTGACGACCGGCGCCTCTTCCGCGGAGTCGGCCAGCGCGTTGACGTCGAGCTCTTCCTCTTCTTCGAGGACTTCGAGGTCCGCGTTCTCCTGCGTCTGAAGGTCTTCCATGACCTTCTTCAACTCGAGCGACGAGGTCGTGCCGTAGTAGTTGTCGATCGCCGCCTTGATGCCGAGCTCGGACGCCACGACAGGCTCGACGTTGTAGCCCGTCATGAACTTGATGTCGTCCATGGCGAACACGTTCGTCGGATCCGCCATCGCGATGGTGATCGTCGCGCCAGTCTTGTTGACGGGAAGGATGTTGTACTTGCGGGCTACGTCGCCGGAGATGAGCTTGATGACGCTGGCGTCGATCTCGAAATGCTGCAGATTGATCGACGGCACTCCGAACTGTTGCGACAAACACTCGGTAATGTCTTCTTCGGATACGAATCCGAGTTTGATCAGCGTTTCCCCGAGCTTCCCGCCCGTTTCCTTCTGAGCGCGCAGGGCATCTTTCAGCTGATCCTGCGAGATCAGATTCGCCTTCGTTAGCAACTCACCGAGCCGAACGCTCATAGACCGCCGTGACTCTCCCCTGCCATCATAACGAGTACGAAAGTGATGAGTCGAAAGTGATGAGTCGAACGGAACTCGTCACTCCGTCACTCGTCACTCGAAACTCATCTCTGCGATGCTCGACCGGCTCGAACAGCTGCGAAGTGTTTGACTACCAAGATTTTACCGATCGGGCGAGTTTACTCCCCGCTCGAAACAGCCGTCAAACGAGATTTATTTTGACTGTCTGAAGGACTTGGTCGACTGTCATTGTCTCCATCGAAGGGCTTGTAACGCAATGGTCCAACTGGCCATACGGGCCATTTCGACGAAGGCTCGTAGGACCATACAACCCGATGACACGAGTGCCGAGTGCCGCTGCCAGGTGCAAAGGCCCGGTATCTCCGCCGATCACGAGCCGCGCATCGCGCAGCATCGCGGCCAGCTCGCGTAGATTCGTCGGCGGCGCAATTTCCAATCCTGTCCGCTCCGCCAGCTCGCGCTCGTTCGGTCCCCAGACCGCAATCGCAGGCTCACCGATCTGACGCATCAATTCGCCATATCGATCAGGCGGCCACACCTTGCCCGCCTTCCCCGCACCAGGCAGCACGACAATCCTCCCTTCGCTTCCACGGCCGCTCGCGAAGTTCGTGAAGTCCACCTTCGGCATCGCGAGCTCGCGCCCCGCGACGGCAGACGCGAGCTGCATGTTCCACTCGACGACATGACGCGTCTGATCGACGCGCGCCTGCCGATTGATGAAGTAGGCGGCCGGCTTCTCGCGAATTGCATCGCGATCGAATCCAAATCGCAGAGGCGCTCCCGACATTCGCGCCACGAACGCGGACTTGATCAGCCCCTGAAAATCGACCGCGATGTCATGGCCGCGAAGGCTCCTGGCGAAAATACGAATGTCGTTTCGTGAGGAGAACAGCGAACGCCCCCAGCGGCGAATCGACGCGCGGATCGGGCGCACACCCGTCACGATCTCGACCAGCTCCGCATAAGGACGCTCGACTGCCCACGAGATCTCCGCGCCTAGCGCGTCACGAAGCGCGACGACCGCAGGAATCGTGTGCACGACATCGCCGAGGGCGGAGAGACGGACGACGAGGATGGTCGTGCGGTGACGCGGGCTCGCGGGCTCGCGGTCCTCAGTCCTCATTCCTCATCCGTTTCAACATCTCCGTCGTCGAGTGATCCTTCGGATCGCCGACGATGATGACGCGTCCGCCGTAGGACTTCACGATCTCCGCCTCGGGTACCGAGTCGCTCGTGTAGTCCGTTCCCTTCGCCTGGAAGTCAGGCTTCAGCACCGCGAGCAATCTTGCCGGCGAGCGCTCATCGAAGATGGTCACGTAGTCGACGCCGCGGATCGCGGCGATGAGCTCCGCGCGTTCCTGCGCCGGCATGACCGGACGTCCCTCACCCTTGAGCCCGCGCACGGAATCATCGCCATTCACCCCGACGACGAGCACGTCGCCCGCCTCCTTCGCACCCTGCAGGTAACGAATATGACCAACGTGCAGCACGTCGAAACAGCCATTGGCGAAGACGATCCTGCGGCCAGCGCTCCGCTCAATCTCGAGTGCAGCGCTTAGTTGGGGTTCGGTGAGGATTTTGGCGTTCATGTTGTGGGTATGCGGGTACGCGGGCTCGCGGTGCTTGTTGGCTTCGGAAACCGCGAGCCCGCGAGCCCGCGCAACCGCGAGCCCTGGTCCTTCAATTCAATTCCTCATCCCTCTCGATCGCATGCCGCAGCTCGTCATTGGAAACCGTTGCCGTTCCCATTTTCATCACGACGATCCCGCCGCCATAGTTCGCCAGTTTGGCTGCTTCGGCGAACGATGCTCCTGCCGCGAGTGCGAGCGTGAAGGTCGCGATCACCGTGTCGCCGGCGCCTGTGACGTCTGCGACCTGATCGGTGCCATAAACGGAGAGCAACAGCGGCTCGCTGCGATCGCGCTCGAACAGCGCCATGCCGCGGCTCCCTCGCGTGATGAGCAGCGCGTCGGACTTCAGAGAACGGCGCAGAGACTCGCCGGCCTCGCGAACCTGATCTCCGTTCGACTCCTCGAGATTCACGCCAGCAGCATTCGCTGCTTCCTCTTCGTTTGGCGTTGCAGCCGTGACGTTGGGGTAACGCAACAGGTCATAGCGTGAATCGAGTGTCACCGGCTTACCCGATCCCGTTCCCGTCAAATTCTCTGCGAGTTGCGGCGTGACGATGCCGTAGCCGTAGTCGCTGATCAGCGCGGCGTGAGCCATTGCCATCTGCTCGTGCAACAAATCCGCGACGCGCGTCGCCTCCGCGTCGCCGATCTCGAAGTGATCCTCGATGTCGTAGCGGACGATCTGCTGCCGCGCCGCATGCGGAAAGCCGCCGA
>CAZKID010000535.1:0-3487 GCA_964552405.1 uncultured Thermoanaerobaculia bacterium | reverse complement strand
ACCGTTAGCAGGCGATGCTTTCGTTACCGGGAGCGGCCGGGGTCTTCGTTTTAGCCATCCTCTGAAGAACAAAGCCGTTATAGCACAACGAGACAGCAGACAGCAGGCAGCTGACAGCAGGGATGGCGTTGCGGTGACTCCTCCTGCTGTCTGCTGTCTGCTACCTGCTGGCTGCTGCGTTTGCAGTTTCCTGGAAGTAACGAGTACACTGCCGCGTTTTTTCGAAACACCTCGAACTTCCTCGAAAGGTCGTCTTTTCCATGCTCAAAGTAATGCGCGACAGCTTCCACCAGCTGAAGTGGATTCTCCTCGCGGTGGTCGCCGCGTTCATCATCGGCTTCGTTTTCATCGACATGGGCCTCGGCGGCGCTCGCAGCGGCCAGGAGAGCGAGCGTGCGTACGCAGCTCGCGTGAATGGCTCGACGATTTCGTATCGCGAGTACCAGCGTGCGCTCTACAACATCACCGAGCGCTACAAGCAGATGTATGGTCAGCAGCTCGGTGAAGACCAGCTGCAGGCGATGGGGCTGCAGAAGCAGGTGCTCGACATGCTCGTCGATCAGCGGCTGCTTCTACAGGAAGCTGATCGCCTTCATCTGACTGCGTCGCAGGAGGAGCTTCGCAAGAAGATCCTCGAGAATCCCACGCTCAATCCGGGCGGCAAGTTCGTCGGCAGCGAGTTGTACTCGCAGTACGTGCGCATGATGAACTACAACGATCCGGCCGAGTTCGAAGAGGACCTCTCGCGCGAGATCACGCTTTCGAAGATGCAGTCGGCGATGACCGACTCCGTCGTCATCTCGCCGAAGGCGGCCGAGGCGGAGTACCGCCGCGTGAGCGAGAACGCGAAGATCCGTTACGTGCTCTATCCCGCGCTGCGCGAGATGGGCGGTGTCGCGGTGACCGACGCCGACGTCACCGCTTACTACAACGCGAACAGCAAGAAGTACGTTCACTCCGAACAGCGTGAGCTGCGATACCTCATCGCGGATTACACGAAGCTCCGTTCAATGATTCAGCCCTCGGAGCAGCAATTGCGCGACAAATACGAAGCGCAGAAGGCGGACTTCACGAATCCACCGTCCGTGCACGTGCTCCACCTCCTCATCAAGGTCGCTCCGACAGCAACTCCGGAGCAGGATGCTGCAGCAAAGGCGAAGGCCGAAGGACTCGTTGCCCAGCTGAAGGCTGGCGGCGATTTCGCTGCGCTGGCCAAGGCCAATTCGCAGGATCCGTCATCGGCCAGCAATGGTGGCGACATGGGCTGGTTCAATCAGGGACAGATGGTCGACGCGTTCGATCAGAAGGTCTTCTCCGCTCCGCTCAACTCGATCGAGATGGTGCGTACGCCGGAGTATGGCTACCACATCGTCAAAGTGCTCGACCGCAAGCCGGCAGGCGTGAAGTCGTTCGAAGAAGTGCGCGCACAGATCGCGCAGCAACTCGCTGACCAGCTGTCGAAGGATCAGGCCCGCGATGCGATCGCCAAGGTTGCACAACAGGTTCGCGACACGCATCCGAAGACGGCCGATGATTTTTCGAAACTCGCGAACGACAAGGTCGCGTCGAACGATACCAAATGGTTCCAGAAATCGGACTCGGTCCCGAGCCTTGGCTACAACACGGTCGTCAGCCAGTGGGCGTTTCAGGCGAAGCCCAACGACACGAGTGATGTGATCGGTACCTCCCGCGGCCCTGCGATCTTCTTCCTGGCCGGCGTTCGTCCCGGCGCCGTCAGCGCACTCGAAGAAGTGAAGGATAAGGTCGCGATGGATGCGCGTAACGACAAGGCTATGGAGCTCGCGAAGCAGAAGCTTCAGGCCGCCATGGCGGGTGCGGCGAACATCGACGCAGTCGGAGCGAAGGTTGGTGTTCCGGCAGCGGACACGACGGTGCAGCGGCAGGGCGTGGCCATCGGAATCCAGGGCGACACGTCGACGCTGCTCGAAGCGGCGATGAACGCCAACGTCGGCGAGGTGAAGGGCCCTGTCGTCACCGGCACCGGCGTGATTGCCTTCCAGGTCACGGAGCAAAAGAAGGCGACGCCTCAGGAGCTCGAATCGAATCGTCAGTCGTATGCCGATCAGCTCCGCAATCAGCAGGCACACAGCCTCCGTCAGTCGCTGCTGCAGCGTCTGCGGAAGACGGCAAAGATCGACGTCAACGACAAGCTGCTCGCTACGGCGCAGAAGGGCGCCTGACGCGGTGAGTGAGATCGCGCCGAAGTGGAACGAGCCGGCGATCCGCGTGCTGATGATGCCGCGGGACACGAATGCGCACGGCACCATCTTCGGCGGCGTGATCCTCTCCTACATCGACCAGGCCGGCGCGATCGAAGCGCGCCGGCAGGGGCTGCAGTTCATGGTCACTGTCTCGATGGACAAGGTCGTGTTTCACGAGCCGGTCTTCGTCGGTGATCTCGTCAGCTTCTGGACAGAGACGCTCCGCATTGGCAATACCTCGATCACGACGAAGGTCGTGGTCGAGGTCATTCGCGGCGGCAGCGAGCACAAGACCGTCACTGAGGCACAGGTGGTCTACGTGAATCTCGGTGAGGATCGCAGGCCGAAACCGATCAAGGCGAGTGACGAGTGACGGTCAATGCGTCGCCTGTCCTACACCTTCTCGCGCGCGTTCCTCATCTTCGCCAACCGTTCGCGAATCTCGCGTTCGAAGCCGGCATCTTTCGGCTCGTAGAACCTGCGTCCGGCAAGCGATTCAGGTAGGCACTCCATCTTCGCCGTCTGTTCGTCGAAATCGTGTGCGTACTGATAATCGCGGCCGTAGCCGAGCTCCTTCATCAATTTCGTCGGCGCATTGCGGATGTGCAGCGGTACCGGCGGATTGTCGCCCTGTCGTACTTCTCGCACTGCTTCTCCGTATCCGATGTACGCGGCGTTCGACTTGGGTGCAGCGGATAGATAGGCGACCAGCTGCGCGAGTGCGACACCCGCCTCCGGCATGCCGAGGAAGTGAACGGTCTGCTGAACGGCAATGGCAAATACGAGCGCCTGCGGATCCGCGTTGCCGATGTCTTCCGATGCGGCACGCACCAGCCGTCGTGCGAGATACATCGGATCCTCGCCGCCTTCGAGCATGCGCACGAGCCAGTAGATCGCGGCGTCGGCATCGCCGTTGCGCAGCGACTTGTGCAGCGCGGAGATGATGTTGTAGTGCTCGTCGCCCGCCTTGTCGTACATCAGCGAGCGGCGCTGGAGAATCGTCTTCGCGGTGTCGACACTGATCGGTGAGTCGCTCTTCGATGCTGTCTCCACGATCAATTGCAGTGAGTTGAGCGCCTGGCGCGCGTCGCCCGCGCTCGTCGCCGCGATGAAGTCGAGAGCGGGTTCGGTGATCTCGATTCCATAGCGGCCTACCGTGCGATCACGCGTGGCACGCTTGAGAATCGTCATGACCTCGGTTCGATCCAACGGCGGAATGACGACGACCTTGCGAATCATGACATCGGCCAAACTGCGTTCGAGCC
>CAZKID010000534.1:0-3490 GCA_964552405.1 uncultured Thermoanaerobaculia bacterium | reverse complement strand
AGTCCCTTCTCCCCTCCGCGAGGGGAGAAGGTGCGCGGAGCGCGGATGAGGGGTTCTTGCTTCACGAGACAGGATTCCCCTCATCCGCCGGAACGACTCGCGCAACGAGCGAGCCGGCGATGAGCGTCGTCAAACTACCGATCACCGTGAACCATGGCCACGCGACGTGCGTCCTCAGCGCGACCGTGAGCACCGTTGCGAGTCCCGCTGCGATTCCGATGAACGCGCTCGCCGGTCCGCCGCGCTTCGTCCAGCCCAGGAGGAAGACACCGAGAATCGGACCATTGATGAGAGAGGCAACGGCGAGCGCGGAGTTGAGCGCCGATTGCGTCTGCTTCATCAGCGCCAGGCCGACCGCAATCTGCAGGATGCCCGCGATCACCGTCACGAGTCGCGACACATTGAGATAGTGCCGATCCTCGCGGCCCTTCACGATCGGCGAGTAGAGGTCCGCAACGAACGTCGCGGCGATCGAGTTGAGCGAAGACGACATCGCCGCCGCGAAAATTGCTGCGACGACGAGTCCCGAGAGTCCCGCGGGCATGTGCCGTGTGATGAAGTCGGGGAACACCTGGTCCGCGGCGTGGAACGGTGCTGCAGCGGCGAGTTGGAGATAACCCGCCAATTGATCGGGACGGTAGAACGCGAAGAGCAGCACTCCGATGAAGAGGAATCCGATGAACTGCAACAGCACGACGACGCCCGAGGCGAGCAGCGCCATCGCCGCCTTGCGCGGCCGGTCGGTGCAGAGATAGCGCTGCACGAGGTACTGGTCGGTGCCATGCGTCGACATCGTGAGGAAACAGCCGCCGATGACGCCCGCCCAGAACGTGTAGGACTTCGTCGCGTCGAGTGCGAAGTCGAAGACGCGGAACTTGTGATGGGCGCTCGCCAGTTCGATCGCTGCAGCAGCACCGCCGGGAATCCCGCGCGAGAGAATCACCGCCGCGGCGATCGCGCCGCCGATGTAGATCGCGAGCTGCACCACCTCCACCCAGACGATCGCCTCGATGCCGCCCTGCAGCGTGAAGATGATCATCACGATGCCGATGCCGATGACCGACGCGCTGATCGCCGCGGTGCCGCCCATCAGATGCATCGAGCTGAACACGGCCGCAAGGACGATCGCGGTGAGCAGAAGCCGCACCCCATCCGCGATCGTCCGCATCACGACGAACAGCGTCGCGGCCAGCCCCTTGACTGCAGCGCCGAAACGGCTCTGCAAGAGCTCGTAGACCGTCACGAGCTCTTTGCGGAAATACGCCGGCATGAAGAAGAACGAGATGACCACGCGCGCGATCACGTAGCCGAAGACGATCTGCAGAAACGTGAAGTCTCCACCGCGCGCATACGCGATGCCGGGCACGGAGATGAACGTGATCGTCGACGTCTCCGTCGCGACGATCGACGCGCCGATCGCCCACCACGGCACCTGCTGTCCCGCGAAGAAATAGCGGCTGGTCGTTTGCTGCCGCCTACCGAACCACGCGCCCGCACCGACGACGGCAGCGAGGTAGGCAACGATGATTGCGATGTCGATGACGTGCACATCGACATGAAATCACGTCACACTCCGAATTGCCGCAGGTGGTGATCGAGATGACGCCAGCCGAGAGCGCCCCAGGCCTTGCCGCTCAGCTCTCCGAACACCGGATGCACGGGCCACATCGCATTCAGCTCACGGCCGGCGAAACGATCGAACGTGGCGCGCAGCTCCGCCACGCCGTTGTTCCACTCAGCCAGCTCTTTGCCTCTCGTCACGACTTCGCGCGGCGCAGGCGCGCTCTTCGGAAACGGGATCCAGTAGACGAAGAGATGCTTGAGCGGCCAGTAGCGAAAGATCGTCTTGCGCGGCTTCGTCTCGAGCTCGCCGAGTCCCATTCGCATGCCCTGCGTCACATGCGCCACCATTTCGTTGGCATTCATGCGCCCCCACAGCGGACGAATCTCGGGTGTGAGGCGGTTGATGCGCGCAATGAGCGCAGTGCGCGAGTCGGGATTCCACAACGTCTTCATCTCCGGCAACTACGCGCACGGAGGCCGATTGGATGTCTTTTGAAGTCCCCGTGGGGCGACAGGACCTATGTGTTGTTGTTGTGATTGCGGGACGACAGCTTGTGTACGACCGCCTCCACCGGCCTGCCGAGGACGAGCACGAGAATGCCGAGCAGCGCTGCGATCGACGCGGTCGCCCAGAGCCCGCCGCCGCATGCGATGCCGAGCCCGGCAACGAGCCAGATCGACGCGGCGGTCGTGAGGCCCTTCACGCCATCGTTCTCCTTCGCGCGGAGAATCGCGCCACCACCGAGAAAACCGACGCCCGCAATGATTCCCTGAATCGAGCGTGTGATGGCCGCCGGGTCTTTCGTCATTTCGAGAAACTCGACCGTCGTCACCGTCGCGACGGCGGAGCCGAGAGCGACCAGCGCGTGCGTGCGAAGACCGGCGGGCTTGCTCAAGATCTCCCGGTCGAGACCGAGCACGCCGCCCGCGAGTGTGGCGGCAGCGAGACGCAGGGCGATGTCGGCGTGTTGCATCACTGGATCGTCGCGTTCACCTGGAACGACGCCGTGACGGACGCATCGTTCTTCGACGAGACCTGCACCGTCTCATGCAGCCCGCCCGCTTTCGCACGCGCTCCATCGATCGTCACGCTGATCGATTCCTTTCCGTGCGCCGGCACTTTTTCCGCGTACTCGTAGTAGAGACACTTGCACGTCGATCGCGCGATCTTCAGCGGAACCGCGGCGTTGGTCGAATTCTCGACAGAGAACTGCCGCACCGCGCGCGTCCCTTTGCGAATGGTCCCGTAGTCCGCGGCGAGCGGCGTGATCTTGATGACTGCTGCGGCCACAGGTGTGTCGGGTTGCGTCGCGACCGGCGCAGCCGTTTCAACGGCCGGCGTCGTCACCTGCACCGGCTGCTCTGCGGTGCGCGGATTGTGATCGCCGCTCGCGCGCCACAAGAGCCAGATGATCGCGGCGAGCACGATCACGCCCGCGACGACGATCATCATCACGCGTGCGCCCTGTCCCGAGCTCTCCCCCTCGGGCGGAGTCATGTCTTCGACGACGGTCTCCGCCTGATCGGGCGCGGTCGTGATGAGCGGGCGATTCCCGGCTTCGGATGCCGGCCGTCCTTCGATCTCATCGAGCTTCGCGAGGTTCTCGTCGATCTTCCTGATCAGCCGTTGATACTCGGCCGAGAGCTGCTCCGTGGGAGCGTCTGCGGTCATCCGTACCAGTGCATCGCGATGCGCCGCATATTGCTGCCGCACGGCGTCCAGCTCGCGCTTCCGCTCTCCCTTTCCCACATTCACCGTGCCGAATTCGTCAGACATCGGATCACCTCGCCAACGAATCTTGCAAAAAGCGGGGAAGGAAGCAAGGGCGGACAGCGGACAGCAGACAGCAGGAGGAAGCCTGCCTTGTTCCCGCACCTGCTGCCTGCTGTCTGCTGCCTGCTGTCTGCTCATACCTCGGCAGCCAGT
>CAZKID010000533.1:0-3508 GCA_964552405.1 uncultured Thermoanaerobaculia bacterium | reverse complement strand
GCCGATCTCCTCCATGGTTTTCTCGGGATAGCCGCGGGGGTCCTGGCTGTGCATTCCCTTTGCGCCCACGGCTCTGGGGCCCGCATGGAAGTTCACGGTCGTCCCCTGGTTGACCACGATCACGACGATCGGCAGCTTCTTCCCGTTCGCCACGGTATGCGCCGCGAGCGGCTCGCTGGCGAGAGAGCTCTCATCGCTCATCACCACGACCATCGTCTGATCGCGATTCGCGAGATTGGCGCCGATCGCCGCGCCGAACACCCACCCTTGTGCCGAGGAGGCGAACCACGAGTCGGTGAGGCGCCGCGCGACGAGTTGCGGATCGAGGTTGGAGTCGTTCCAGATCGTGACGCGATCGTCGATCGCCTCGCCGATGCAATACGACAAAAACTGCGCCGTCACGAACGGCCTCGCCGCCTCGGCGATCGCCCGGCTCTGCGCCTGCTGCAGCACGCGGCGATGCTCCGACGCGAATGCTGCGATGCGCGCCGAGACCTTGTCGCGCTCCGGACGCACCTTCTCCAGGCTCGCGGTCAAACGGCGGAGTGCCAGCGCGGGATCGCCGGCCAGCGTGATGTCCGCCGGCCGCGGCGACATCCCGGCGTCGATGATCAGCGGATCGTGCGAGAGGTTCGTGAACTCCGCGTCCCATGGCTCCTCGCACTCGACGATGAGGACGACATCGGCATGCTTCACCACCGGCGACGAGTTGAAGCCGAGGTGCAGCGAATGGTTAGTGGGGAAGTTGAAGAAGGAGCGGCGCCCGTGCTCGACCACCGCGATCCCCAGTCTCTGCGCCAGCTGTACCAGCGCCTCGGGGCCTCCGCGATAGCGGCCGAGCTCTCGCGTCACGATCAGCGGACGCTGCGCCGCGGCGAGCATCCGTGCCGCGCGGTCGACCGCATCGCGCGAGGGCTCGACCGGCGCCGCGGGCTGGAGCCGCGCCGCGTTGCCGAACTGTACCTGGACGGGCGGAGCGGCTTCGTCGGATGCCGGAAGGGGAAGCCGCACCGGAATGCGCTGCGCGAGCGCACCATCGATCATGGTCTCGAGCGATGGTGCGTGCGCCGTTGCGGCATTCCGCGGCTGCGACAGGAGCACGACGGGGATATTGCCGACCATCGGCTGCGATTCGGTGATCGCGGCCTGCGGACGTCCTGAGATCAGCCAGTGTCCCTGCGCCATCGCGATTGCGGTCTGATCGTGCGGGACGAGCACGGCGTGACCGGCGGGATCCGCCGGCGCCTTCGCGGAGACGAAGCAGCGCGCGCGGCGATGCCCGAGGATGGTGAGCATGGCGTGCGCGGGAGTGGTGGCGTCGATGAAGATCGGCCGCGGCCTCGCGACGACCGTGCGTTGCGTCTCACTTCCCCGCGCGCGCAGCAGATGCGACCAGAGCGCATGCGCGAGGTTGCGCGGGTCGCCGGACTCGAGCTTGATCAGCTGCGAGGTCGCGACCGCGGCGTGCATCGCCTGGAAGAATGCATTCGGATTGATCAGCAGCAGCGGAACATCGATCAACTCGAAGAGCGTGCGGAACTCCGCGTGATCTTCCGGCTCGAATTCGGAGATCGCGAGCGACTGCACGAGATCGGACCGGCGTTGAAAAAGATCGAGCGCAACCGCCGCCGGCTGGCCCGAGGCGACGAGGTGCGCGCGGCGAAAACCGCAGTGCTCGATGACGGCGGAAGGAGGATCGTTGGGCGCGATGACGACGCTGAAGCGGTCGGCGAGCGCATCGACGACCTGATCGTCGACGGACGAGAGGAAGACGACCAGCTCGTCGCCTGACCCCTTCTTCTTCACCAGCCCATCCGTTCTCTGGTCGACGTGATGTGGCCGGTGTGATGCCGGCCATGCCACGAGTAGAGCGCGACGAGCCAGTCGATCGTATGCGTGCCGTTGTCGGGATGAAGGAACGTCTTTGAGAAATCGTCGTCCTTCATCGACTGCCAGATCGTCATCCAGCGCTCGTGGACGGAGTCGAGGAGTGTGAGCGAGACGCCGATCGGCTGCTTCGCATCGGCGAGCGTTGCCCACGCGGCCTCGTCGTAGGGACGGATCATCGGTGTGCCGGGTTCCGTCAGCGCGATCTTGAGCCGGCAGTAGGCATTGAGATGCGAGTCGGGCACGTGATGCACGACCTGCCGCAGCGTCCAGCCGCCGTCGCGATAGGGAGTATCGAGTTGTGAATCGGTGAGGCCGGCGACGGCGGCGCGCATCTTCTGCGGAGCCGCTGCGATGTGCGCGAGTGCCTCGGCGCGCTCCGCGGAAGTGAGCGATTCGCGCGTGGTGAACGGGCCGATCGGATAGCGGGGATCGGACATGGCGCCTCCTGCGATTGCATCAATCTACAACGGATTGCAGGCAGCAGGCAGCAGACAGCAGACAGCAGAAGCACGAGAGCCCGACGGAATCTCCTGCTGCCCGCTGTCTGCTGCCTGCTGCCTGCTCTGATATCTTCTCCCCATCCATGAGCTACCTCATCCGTGAATGGCTGAATCTCGCGCTGCGCTGGTTTCACGTCTTCGCTGCGATCATGTGGGTCGGCCAGACGTACTTCTTCACCTGGCTCGACCGCCGGTTTCACAACGGCGAGAAGAACGTCTGGATGGTGCACAGCGGCGGCTTCTACATCGTCGACAAGCAGAAGGTGCCGGAGCTTCGCGATCAGACGCTGCACTGGTTCCGTTGGGAAGCGGCGCTGACGTGGCTCAGCGGAATCTGTCTGCTGATCCTCGTCTATTACACGGGCGGGTTGATGCCATCGACGAAGCAGGTCGGAATCAGCGTTGCGATGATCATCATCGGCTGGCTCGTCTACGACCTGATGTGGATCTCGCCGCTGGCGAAGAACGAGCTGGCGGGACTCGTGATCTCGTACGTGCTGCTCGTTGGTGTGATCTATCTGAACTCGCGTTTGTTCGATGGACGCGCCGCGTTCATGCAGACCGGCGCGATGCTCGGCACGTTCATGGCGGCGAATGTCTGGATGCGCATTCTTCCCGCGCAGCGGCAGCTGATTGCGGCGACGAAGGCGGGGCAGCCGGCGGACATGACGCTGGCCGACCGCGCCAGGAATCGCTCGAAGCACAACACGTTCATCGTGCTCCCGGTGGTGCTGATCATGCTCAGCAATCACTTTCCGGTCGCGCTCTACGGCAATCAGTACAACTGGCAGATTCTATCCGCGCTGGTGCTGGTTGGGTGGGGAGTCGCGAAGGTGATTCGGGAACACTGACCAGACAGCAGGCAGCAGACAGCAGGCAGCAGGCAGCAGGAGAGATTCGGAAACGATGACAAGAACGACGCTCGCGCAGGATGAAATCGCCGTTGCATCAGGCCCGCTCGACAAAGCGCTGACCCCGTTCATGCGCCGCTTTCCCGGCCACTCGCCGGCCCGGCCGCCGGTGCACCCCTTCCCCCGCGGCCCGCCTCTGTTCCAGTCCCACCACCACGTTGAACCCGGCCCCCCCCCGCCGCAATCCCCCCCCCAGACCCCCGCCCC
>CAZKID010000532.1:0-3510 GCA_964552405.1 uncultured Thermoanaerobaculia bacterium | reverse complement strand
GGGGGTGGAGAGCCGAGCCCGATGAAGGGTGGATTGTTCGCACGGGGAAGGAGGTGGATTTGCGCATCAATCATGTCCCGCGGGCGGTCGTAAGTCTGTTGTCCGCTCGCGAAATTCGGGAGTGCGCTGAAGGAGTTCGTGCGGCGCCAGGTGAAGAGCAGGCGGTAGTGACTGTAGCTGCTCGCTTCGAGACGGAGCGCGCTGGCGGGTGAGCCGGAGCCGATCTCGGTGCCGTCGATGCGCAGGCGATCGATCCAGGCGATGTCGCGCGGCTCGCTCGTGAGCAGCGTCATCGAGCGAACGAAGATGCCGCGCCGCTCGTTGATCTGCGTGCGATAGAGGTCCTGGCTTCCTTTGAGTGAGAGCGTGCGATAGCCGATCTCGATGTCGATCGGCCCTGGTGGAGGAGGCTCGGTGGCAACGGGAGGGATCGATCCCGGCGCAGCCTGGGCCCATGCGTGCGTGGTGAGCAGCATCAGAGCCAGCGCTGTCGAGAGGATCTTCATCGTCTCTACTCCAGCAAACGCGGATCGCGATCCGATCCATGGATCTTGACGTGACACGCCGTGCAGTTCTGATAGCGCGGTGAAGCGAGGTTGTGGAACGACGGTGGCTGCGATCCGAACGTGGCGTTCGAGATCGGCGAATGACATTCGATGCAGACCTGCGCGACCGTGGCGCGCTTCAACATCTTCGGATTCGACGAGCCATGGACGTCGTGGCAGTCGAGGCACCCGCCGTCGGATGTCTCTCCATGCTCGAATGCGTGCGGTCCGCGCATCTCGTTGTGGCAGCTGAGGCACGGAAGCTCGCCTGTCGCCGTCATGCGCAGGCTCTCGCGGCCCGCACCGGCGTGCGGATCGTGACACGACGAGCACTCCATGCCGCCGCGTCCCAGGCGGTGCGAATACGGCTGGCTTCTGAACGACGCCACCTCCGTCGGATGACAGATGGCGCAGAGCTTCTCCTGATTCCACCGCAGCAGGTAAGGGGAACGCGGTTCCTCGTGCTGGATGGAATGACAAGTCAAGCAGTTGACCATTTCGGAGTTGGCGTGAACCCCGTTGGGCTGATGCACGCGCGTGCGAAGGGGAACGTGGATCGTCTCCGGCTCACGCGAATTCTGGTCGTGGCATTTGAGACAGGCGCGATCGGCACCCTCGCGACCGAACGGCACGTAGATCAGCGAGGCTTCGCCGCCGCTCTCGTTGTGCGCTCGGCCATCGCCATGGCACGCTTCGCAGAACGAATCGGGCAGCGGTCCATTCTCGGGATGGCGTCCGAATCCATGAGCGTTTGTGCGGAACCGCTCGACGCGATCGCCGTGGCAGTCCTCACACGTGTTGTGCAACAGCTCGGGAGGAATCTTCTCTTTCTTGCGTGCAGGCGCGGCCATCGCTGCTCCCTGAAGGAGCAGCAGCACGAACCCTCCGGCAAGCCAGCGCCTCACACTCACTCCGTTCACCGCCCGTTCGCCTTCGCGATGTCGTGAACCTTTCCGGGGCCGTGGCACGTGGAGCACGACTCGGCAGCGACCCTCGTGCCGCCGAACGTCGTCGTGTTGATGTAGGCGTGCGCCGAGGCCTCGAGCGTGTCGTGACAGCCGAGGCAGGCGGCGGCGGTCGTCGCCTGCGGCGAATAGAAGTCGCGCAGCGTGACCACCGGTGGCAGGGCAGGGATGAGCGGCAGAACGGTCGTACCTGCGGCGTGGCACTTCGCGCAGTTGCGCGTGTCGCCGGAGAACGGAGTCGAATTGAAATTGTGGCGGCCGCCCGCGGAGTCGAAGAGCGTGTAGTCCTGCGTGAGCTTCGTGCTGCGATGGATGCGATGGACCATGCGCTGGAACGAGATCGATTCCGGCGATCCTTCGCTGGTGGGACGTCCTGCCGCGTCGTTGCCCGTCTGGTTGTGGCAGATCACGCACTCGGCAGTCGTCGTCGTTTGTCCGTCGTGGGCACGCAGCACATCGTGGCAGACGTTGCACTGTTGCGTCGTGACCACGATCCTGCGCGGCATCACGGCCGTCTTGTCGGCCGTCATGTACTGCACGGCGTTGCTGCTCTCGACGACCGGAATGTTGGGGAGCTTGTCCGCGCGAACCAGCGGAATCGTCCGGCTGACATCGGCCGTCACGGCCCACGTTCCGCCGGCGTCGGCGGGCAGGGGAGTCGTGAATGTGTAGGTTCTGCGGCCGCTCGGATCGCTCGCCGCACCTCTTGCGTTTTCACGAATGTTCCTACGGAAGTGGGATTCCGTTACGGGGTTAGTCAGCGTTGAAGTGAGGCCTTTTGCATCGGCAGCGCTGCCGTCTCCATTCTTCAGATCGACGACCACCGTCGGTTTCTGTCCGGGAACGAAGTTCGAGATGCTGATGATCTGCGCGATGAGTCCCTTCAGCTGTTTCGACTTGTAGGGAACGGTGTGCGCCGCTTTGATCGAGGCGTCATATTCCTTGCCGCTGTCGGGCACGTGGCAACCCTTGCAGTTGTTGTCGTCAGCCTGCTTGCCTCCGGGATGATTCGCGCCGGTCGCGAAGTCGACGTTGTCATGGCACGAGCCGCACGTGGCACGCGATGGGAACGAAAACCAGACGCTCGCCTGCGAAGGCTTGTTCGAAGCATCAGTGCCTTCGTGACAGAGCACGCAGTTGCGCAGGTCGTTCGGGAAGACCACGTTCGAGAAATCGAACTTCGTGTTCTGCGGGTCGGCGATCACGTACGGCTTCTTCGACAGGCTCGTACCGCGATGAATCCTATGGATCATCACTCTGAAGTCGATCGACGTGCCTGCGGAGTCGGTCGCCTGCGGCGTGTGGCACAGGACGCAGAGCTTCACATCGCGCCGCTCGCCTCCGTGTGCAGCGAGCGGATCATGGCAGTTGTTGCAGCTCGTCGACTCGCGGATGATGTCCCAGTTGTCCTTGATCGCGATGCTGTCGGGACGGAAGTCGAATTCTGCGTTGGCGACATAGTCCTTGCCCACCAGATCGGAAAGCATGCGCGTGGCATAGACGCCAACGGTGTAGGTCTTCGTCACATCGAACAGCGGAGGGAGTGCGATCCCGAACGTGTAGGTGCCGTGGCCCGTTTGCAGATCGGTGAAGCGTCCGCCGGAATCTGCCGTGACGTAGGGGATGTAGGTGCGTGTCGCCGGATCGTAGCCCGACAAAACGAAGTGCATGGAGATGGCGCCGGGCGTGGTGTTGCCTTCACGATCGAGCGGCTGCTTCGCGTCGTCGAGGAGACTGAAGTCGACATTCGCTTTGCGATCGCTGTCGATGGTGACGGAGTTGATGACGATCTTCAGACCGGGACGGATGTACGCGATCTGCTGATCAGCCCAGTAGGCCTCGAGCTGTCCATCGCCGAACCGCGGCGCCGGTTTCGCGCTCGCCCGACCTCGGCCTCCAGCTTCAACCTGTGCTGCAGCTGCCGCAATCAGAAAAGACAGAACACTGACGAGGCTCCAGTGCCGCATGCGCGTTCCTTTCGCGTAGTCGCCGATTTCGGA
>CAZKID010000531.1:0-3517 GCA_964552405.1 uncultured Thermoanaerobaculia bacterium | reverse complement strand
GCGACTTGTTGAAGCCGTAGCGGGCGAACGGCTCGATGTAGTCGAAGATCTCGTTCGCTTTCTTCTTGTCGTAGGAGTTCGCGACGGAGCCTTCGACGAATTTGTCGCGCTCCTTCGCCATGATCGCGACATCCTTCTTGCCCATCGCCTTGCGCAGCAGGTCCGCTTGTCCGAGCGAGTAGTTCGCGACGCGCTGCGCGATCTGCATGACCTGCTCCTGGTAGACGATGACCCCGTATGTCTCCTCCAGGATCTCCTTCATCACCGGCACGAGGTACTTCGGCTTCTGCGTGCCGATCTTGCACTTCACGTAGACGTCGACCATCCCCGCGTCGAGTGCGCCGGGACGATAGAGCGCGTTCAGTGCGGCGAGATCTTCGAATGCGGTCGGCCGCGACTTGCGCAGCAGATCGACCATGCCGCCCGATTCGAACTGGAACACACCCTTCGTGCGTCCTTCCTGAAAGAGGCGATAGACCTCGGGATCATCGAGCGGAATCGCGTCGATGTCGATGTCGATCCCATCCACGCCCTTCACCGACTTCACCGCGTCGTCGATGACCGTCAGCGTGCGCAGGCCGAGGAAGTCCATCTTGACGAGGCCCATCTTTTCGACGACGCGCATGTCGAACTGCGTCACGATTTCATCGCGGTTCGTCCGAAAGAGCGGCACGTAGTTGGTAACTGGCTCCGGTGTGATGACGACGCCCGCCGCGTGCATCCCGGCGTGACGTGAGAGCCCCTCGAGCCTCTCGCCGATCTCGACGATCTTCTTCACTTCCTCGTCGTTCTTGATCGCTTCGGCGAGCGGCGCGTCTTTCTTTGCGTCGGTCAGCGTGATGCCGGGACCGCCGGGGATCATCTTCGAGATCTTGTCGACGAAGCCGTACTGATGGCCGAGGACGCGGCCGACGTCGCGGACGACGGACTTCGCGGCCATCGTTCCGAAGGTGATGATCTGCGCGACGTTCTCCTTGCCGTACTTGTCGCGCACGTAGTCGATGACTTCGCCGCGGCGATTCATGCAGAAGTCGATGTCGATGTCGGGCATCGAGATGCGCTCGGGATTGAGGAAGCGCTCGAAGAGGAGGTCGTACTCGAGCGGATCGACGTTCGTGATCCCAAGCGAGTACGCGACGAGCGAGCCTGCGGCCGAGCCGCGGCCCGGACCAACCGGAATGCCGTGATCTTTCGCGTATTTGATGAAGTCCCAGACCACGAGGAAGTAGCCGGGGAACTCCATGTTCCTGATGATCTCGATCTCGCGCTCGAGACGATCCCAGTAGTGCGCGACTTCGTGTTTCTTCACCTTCGCGGCGAAAAGATGTGCCATCGCGTTGAGGCGCTGCTCGAGTCCCGCGCGCGCGACCTTTGCGAAGTGATCCGCGAGCGTCGAGCCCTCGGGCACCGGAAACTTCGGCAGGTGATGCCCTTTGACGTCGAGCGACATGTTGATCCGCTCGGCGATCTTCACGGTGTTGGCAACAGCCTGTTCGTAGCCGCGGAAGACGCGCGACATCTCGTCGGGGCCTTTGACGTAGAAGTCGTCGCTGTAGAACTTCATCCGCTTCTCGTCGCCGAGCGTCTTGCCGGTGCCAATGCAGAGCAGGACTTCGTGCGCGAAGGCGTCGTCCTTGCTGAGGTAGTGCGAGTCGTTGGTACCGACGAGCTGCAGCCCGACTTCCTCGCCGAGCTGCGCCATCATCGGGACGATCTTCTGCTGATCGGGGATGCCGTGATCCTGGATCTCGAGGAAGAAGTTGTCGGCGCCGAGGATGTCTTTGTATTGGAGGGCGGCGTCGCGGGCTTTGCCGTAGTTGCCGGCGGCGAGACTCTGCGAGACCTCACCTTTCAGGCACGACGAAAGGACGATGAGCCCTTCGCGGTGTTCGCGCAGCAGATCCTTGTCGATGCGCGGCTTGTAATAGAACCCTTCGGTGTAGCCGGCGCTCACGAGCTTGACGAGGTTCTTGTAGCCCTCATTGCTCGCGGCGAGCACGATCAGATGGTTGTTGGCGCCGGCGTCGGCCTGCTGATCTTCGACGGACGATTTGTCGAAGCGCGAGCCGTAGGCCATGTACATCTCGCAGCCGATGATCGGCTTGACGCCAACGCCTTTCATCGCGTTGTAGAACTCGACGGCGCCGAACATGTTGCCGTGATCCGTGATGGCGCACGCGGGCATGCCGAGCTGCGCGACGCGCTTCGCCAGCGCCTCGGGACGACTGGCGCCGTCGAGAAGGGAGTATTCGGTATGGAGATGGAGGTGAACGAAGGACATGCGAAGAAAGTGATTTTCCCATAGGTCCGGGAAGTTCTACGCGCCGTAGTTTTGGCGTCGTGCCCCTATGATTCGGTCAAACAAGAAGAGCACCAGCGATACTGCGGCCGCGGACCAGAGCACTGGCACGTCGAAGCCACGCCGGTTCGCGAGATAGTGCAGCGCGATCGGCGCGCAGACGTTTCCCGTCAAAACGCGCGGTATGGCGAACATGACAATCGACACGAGTGCAATCGAGATCATCGCATGTTGACCCATCCCCAAATGCAGGAGTCCGAACAGAGTGGCATTGACCGCGAGCGCTGCGCTCAGCCCCCACGCGCGGCGGCTCGTCTCGAACAGCCAGCCGCGAAACATCAGCTCTTCGATCACTGGTCCGGTGAACCACGCAGCCAGAACCAGCACAGACCCTCTTACGCCAACAAGGCGTTGCATGGTGTCGTAGCGAGACACGAGCGCACACGCGGCGATTGCCGCGACGACATAGACGAGCGCGGCCACTAAGGCGCGAAAATTCCTTGGAAGGATACCGGCGCTCCACAAGTCGAAATCTTCTCCCCGAGTCCGGGTCAGCACCTTGGGAACGACGATCAGCCACAGAAGCAGGTGTGGAAACAAGCGGATGAATTGCGACGACAGCCACACCGGCAATGTAAACCCGTGAATGACCAGACACAGTGCGACGACGGTGCTCAATGCCTGCAACGAGTACCACGCCACAAACACGAGAACGGCTACTCCGACAGCGATGCTGGAGAGACTCTTCAAGCGGCTCGCGACGTTACCATGAACGCGAATCCCGCGAAGAGGTGCGAATCCGCACGCGCTTCCGCTACGTAATCGTTGCTGGAGGCCGCAATGAAATTCATGCTGACATTCAAATGGACGCCCGACACGAAGAGCCGCGCGGAGGCGGTGTCTCGCTTCCTGAAAACCGGCGGTAAACCGCCCGAGGGCGCGACGCTCCTCGGACGCTGGACGCGAGCCGACTTCAGCGGCGGCTATGACCTGCTCGAGAGCGATGATCCGAAGGCGCTGTTCGAATTCGCGCTGCAGTGGAGCGACGTGATGCAGTTGGAGATCACGCCGGTGCTGGAGGACGAGGTGGCGGGACCGATTCTGGCGAAGATGGTGTAGGACACTCAGTACTCAGCACTCAGTACTCAGCACTCAGTACTCAGTACTCGTCACTCGTCACTCGTCACTCGTCACTCGTCACTCGTCACTCGTCACTCG
>CAZKID010000530.1:0-3522 GCA_964552405.1 uncultured Thermoanaerobaculia bacterium | reverse complement strand
ATCTGAGCTTGCTCGATCATTGGCCGTTTACCCACTGAAAAGCCCGAAGCCCCAGTACTCAGAACTCAGTACTCAGAACTCAGAACTCGATTCAATGCGCCTCGTCGTCATCCTTGTCATCGCTGCGGTGATTTTCGGCCCGTTCAACGTCTTGACCGTGCGCCGGATCACCAGGCTTCATCCGCGCCGCCGCCGGATCGTCTACGCGCTCGCCGTGGCCGGCAATCTCGTCTGGCCGCTGATTCCCTACCTCGACATCCGCAACGGCTTCACGCGCCTCGCCCGCGCCATCCTCGGTCCGCCATGGTTCGCGTGGACATCGGTCGCCGTCTTCTACTCGATGATGACGGCGATCGCCCTGCTGCTCTGGCTCCCATTCATCAAGCGGGTTTCGTTCGACGATTTCTCGCGTCCGCTCTCGCGCGCCTTTCTTTGGTTCATCCTGACCGGCAGCGTCATCGGGTTCTATCAGGCGCTCGTGCCGCTGCGCGTGGAGCATGTCGCGCTCGAGCTCGCGAACCTGCCGCCAGGCGCGGAAGGCAAGAAGCTGGCGCTCCTGTCGGATTTGCACACGGGACTCTTCACGCGCCCGTCACGGCTGGAGAAGATCTTCACGACGACTGTCGCGGAGAAGCCGGACGCCATTCTCCTCGCCGGTGATCTCATCGATGACGATCCGTACTTCACGCGCAAGTTCCTGGCGTCGACGAGCGTCATCCCTGCCTCGATTCCGATCCTCGCCACACTCGGCAATCACGAGATCTACGGCGCACCGCTCGAGCACATCGCACAGCTGCGCGGCACGCGCGTGCATCTGCTGGTCAACGAGGGTGCACAACTCGGCTCGCTCTGGATCGCAGGGCTCTCCGACTACGCGGCGGGACAACTGCGGCCGGCGCTCGAGCCCGATCTCAACGCAGCGCTGCACCTCGAGCCTGCCGGCACATTTCCGATCGTCGTCGCGCATCAACCGCGGGCGTTCATCGACGCGAAGGCGCGCGCGCTTCCGCTCACGCTCGTGGGTCACACGCACGGCGGCCAGTGCGGCTTCCGTCCGCTGCACTGGTGTCTCGCCGGCGTGTTCGTGAAGTACCACATGGGTCACTACACCGAAGGTGCGTCGCAGCTTTTCGTCACGACGGGCGCAGGTTACTGGCTGCTCCCCTTTCGCCTCGGCATGTCGCCGGAGATCGTGATCATTGAATTGCGGCGGGCAGGATCTCGCCCACCTTCTGCTCGATCTTGAGCGATGCGAGCGCGTCGCCGCGCGTCGGACCGATATTCACGATCGCGATCGGGATCGCGCGCTCCGCGGCGCGCTTCACGAAACGGAAGCCCGACCACACGGTGAGCGAAGAGCCCGCGACGAGCAGTGCATCGGCTTCATCGACTCGCTGCATCGAGTAGTCGACTTTCGCCTTCGGCACCGACTCACCGAAGAAAACGACGGCCGGCTTGAGCACTCCGCCACAACGATCGCACTCCGGCACACGAAAACCATCGATGACGGACGCGGGCAATGCGGAGTCACCATCCGGCGCGAAGTCCGCTTCATCGGCATGCAGGAACTGCCATTGCGCATTCGCGAGCCACGCGCCGTTGAGCTGCGCCAGCCGCGCCTGAATCTCCGCGCGAGGAAACTCGGAATGGCAGTCGAGACAGACGACGACACGGTTGCGTCCGTGCAGTTGCACGACCGCGCGGCTTCCAGCTTCCTGATGCAAGTCATCGACGTTCTGCGTGATGAGCTGATGCACGCCGCCGCGCGACTCGAGCTGCGCGATCGCAACGTGTGCGCGATTCGGACGCGCGGCTGCAAAGCGCGGCCATCCGCGAAAGCTGCGCGCCCAGTAGAAGCGGCGCACTTCTGCGCTGCGCACAAAGGAGGAGTAGAGGATCGGTTTGTGCCGCGTCCATGCGCCGCCCGGACTGCGATAATCGGGGATGCCGGACTCGGTGGAACAGCCCGCACCGGTGAGCACGACGAGGCGCCGCGAAGAAGCGATGAAGCTGCACAAGTGTGTAATCGTTGTCATTCCAGGAGTGTGGCGCGACACTTTCGCTGCGATTTCCGTACTGTAAATCATGCGCAGGTTCATCGCGGCATTCGTCCTTCTGCTCCTCGCGCAATGCGGTTTCGCGCAGAGCTGTCCCATTCGCGCGCCGTTTGACCAGATGTCGCTCTCGGCTGAGTGCAACGTCACATCCACCTGCACTGCCGGCACACCCATCACTCTGCGGGTGGATCCCTTCTACGGCAACTGTTTCCCTCCCTCGACGTGGTGCGGCCCGGGCTACTCGATCCAGGCGTGTGATCGCCTCACGTGGCACTTCGACGACGGCACGCCAGACGCGGTCGTCACCGGCTCATCCACGATTCAGCACACGTTTCCCAATCCCAGGCTTTGCAACGTGACGGCGGACATCGAGAATTCAGCGGGCCGCGCAACCGTGCAATGGAGTCCCGTCGTGATCACGTCGTCGCCTCCAACGACGATCACCTATTCGGTCCCCGCGACGATCCACGAAAACGATGGCACCGCGGTCGTCTCCCTGACGCGCGGCGGCAACACGACGACCTCGGCACGCGTCCGCTACTTCAACGCGGACAACCTTCCGGACGGCACCGCGAGTGGTCCTTTCCGCGCGGCGAGCGGAGCCGTCACGTTCGCACCCGGCGAAACGAGCAAGACGATCTCGTTCCCTCTCACGAACGACAACATCTACAGCGGCGACGGTGGCTACCGCGTTGGACTCGCCGCTGATGACGGCACGATCTTCGGCACCTGGGCAGCCACGAACTTCTATCTGATGTACGTCGATGACGATCCCCCGCCGTCCGCGAGCGTCGCCGACACGACCGTGATCGAAGGCACGGGCGGCACGAACGCCGCAGAATTCACGATCACGACCTCCGCGCCGATGGGCCGCGACTATTACTTCTCCGCGTCCGTGCAAAGCGGTACCGCAACGATCGTGGACGACTTTGGCCCCAGCAAACAGTCGGAGTTCGGTTGGGTCACCGGCTGCAATCTCGCCCGCGGGACGACGTCGTGCAAAATCTTCGTCCCCATCGTCACTGATCAGGACCCCGAGCCTGACGAGACGTTCACGCTGACAATCGGGCCCTCCTACGACGCCTGGGTCCATCCATTGGTCGCGCGCCGCACCGCCACGTGCACGATCATCGACGATGACAATGCGCCGCACGTGTTCATGGTGCAGCCGCTGGTTAGAATGGCGACCGCCGGCGACACAACGCTCACGATTTCGCTGCAACCGCCGCGCGTGACTCCCGAGACTGTCCTGCTGACAGTCGCTGATCCCGCGATCATCCGCGCCCCGCAGTCGGTCGTGATCCCTCCCGGAGGCGAAGCAACCGTTACGCTGCAGGGAGTGCACGCAGGATCGACCTCGCTGCTGCTCAACTGGGTGAACGGGAGAGACGCGGCATTCGGGTCGGTCACGGTCAACGTGAAGGATCCGGCACGCCGCAGAGCGATGTGACGGAACGCGCTCCTA
>CAZKID010000529.1:0-3529 GCA_964552405.1 uncultured Thermoanaerobaculia bacterium | reverse complement strand
ATCGAAGGCGTAAGAAGGTCCGATCGACGATGTCGTGAAACGGAAGTCGGCAACGTCCGTCAGCGGGATGTTTCCGTTGTCATCGGGCTTCTCCGTCGTCTCGTAGTGCTGACGCGAGCGTTCGAGGCCGTAGATGATGCTGAAGCTGTCGAAACGGTGAAGGCGATAACCATAGGCAATCGTGCCGCCCTTGCCGCGATCTTCGAAACCAACGGACAGCGGATACTTGGTGTTGCGGTTGAAGATCGAGATGCCGAGGCTGTTCGGTGTATCCATGAACCAGGGATCGGCGTACGAGAAGCTGAAGAGGTTCGTCTGGCTGCCCTTCTGGAACGACATTCCAAGGGTCTCGCCTTCGCCAAGGAAGTTGCGCGTCGAGAACTGCGACTGGACGAAGAAACCGCCGCCCTCCGAGTAGCCGCCACCGAACTGAACGTCGTTCTTCCCTTCTTCGTTGCCCTTGACCGTGATGTCGACGGTCTTGCTCTCCTGATTCACCTTGAAGTCGGGATTCTCGGTGACCTTGAAGTAACCGAGCTGGCCGAGCTTGTAGAGGCTCTGCTTGAAGGTCTCCATGTCCATGATCGAGCCTTCATCGATGAAGATCTCGCGGCGGAGAACCTTATCTTTCGTGGTCGTGTTGCCGGCGAATTCGAGACGTCCGAGATGGAACTGGTCGCCTTCGTAGACGGTCATGTTCACGTCCATGACGTGGCCATCGCGTTCGATGTAGTCGGGATTGACGTACGCGTAGATGAAGCCGCGCGAACGATAGGCATCACCAAAAGCGTCAGCGCGCGCCTGGATCGGCTTGCGGCGAATCGTCTGGCCTTTCTTGATCGGCCACTCGCCGATGAGCTGCTCGTTCGTGAAGACCTTGTTTCCGCTGACGGAGACATCGCCCATCTTGTAGATCGGGCCTTCCTTCACCGGGATGATCAGTTTGACGCGCGGTCTCTTTCCCTTGATTTGCACGACCTTCGGCTCACCGAAGGAGACGCCGTAGTAGCCGTAATCCTGGTAGAAGTTCTTGAGGTTCTCGAGATCCTCGTCGAGCTTCGATGGGATGTAGAGATCCTTCTTGCGGATCCACGTGATGATGTTGTGCGACTTCACTTCTTTCATCGCCATCTTCAGGCGGCGATTCGTGAAGTGGGTGTTGCCGGTGAACTCGATCGAGGAGACTTTGGCCTTGATCCCTTCGTTGATGTTGAAGACGACACGCTTGTCGCCGGTCGAGCCGAGATCTTCGATCGCCGGCTCGACCGTCACGCCTTCATAACCGTTCTCGGTATATGCCTTGCGAATGGATTCCGCGGCGCGGCGGACCAGCGTCTGTTCGATCGTGTTGCCCACGTGCAGGTCGATCTTGTCCTTGTCGAGCTGCTCGGTGATCTTGTTCGTCGCGAGGTCTTTGTTGCCGCGGTACTCGACGGAGCCGATGCGCGGCCGCTCCTTCACGATGACGCGCACGACGACGCCACCCTGCTCGCCCTTCTCGGCCTCGATGCGGATGTCGTCGAACAGGCCCGTCTGCCAGAGGTTCAGAAAGTTGTGCTGAACGAGGTCGGGGTTGTAAGGCTCTCCCGGAAGAATGCCGAGATAGACCCGAATGGTGTCGCTGGCGACACTCGCGTTGCCGACCGCCTCGAAGCGGTCGACCTTCAGCCCTGCCAGCTCGCCTGCGTTCTTCGAGACAGGCGCCATAGTGACCGGCTTCGAGAGTGGGGCGTCGGTGATGCGGCCACCCCCGGACGGCGTCTCGAGGATCGATCCGGGCTTCGGACGCTGCGGCGGCTTCTGTTCGGTTGTCTGCGCCTGCAGGGCAGTAGTGGCGGCGGCCAGCAGGACCGCGAGCGAAAGAGATGGCAGTCGATTCATATGAATGTGGTTATGAAAACCCTTGGACTGTGTGACGACCGAAGCCGGGTCGAGGTCACGCGCGGGGGCAGAACAGCCCCAAAGCGCGGCGCATTCTACCGCAGGCGGCCCGGTTTCCGGGGTTCAGCCGCATGGGGATCAGCCATACGTCGCTAAACCGTTGCCGAATGACCAGTTCTCCTTCGTCACTTCGACCAGCGAGATGAGTACATCATCCGGGCGAACGGCAAGTGCGCGCCCGAGGCGCGCGACGACATCGGCATAGAGCGCCTTCTTGATTTCCAGGGTACGGCCCTGGTTCAGCGTGATCTCGACGATGATCAGATCCGCTGATCGATTCACACCGGCATAGGAAGGGTGAGCGATGAGCGCATCATCATCCAGTTGCTGCAGAATCTGAAAACGATCGTCGGCCGGAACATTCGCCTGCGCGACCAGTGCTTCATGCACGCAGTCGGCTGCCGTGCGGAGATACTCAGGTGACTTGCCGCGGCGCATCCACAATTTTACGAGAGGCATGAGTGCGACATTCTAAACGGGCTTTCGTCATCGCTGCGCTGTTCTGTGCAGTTGCCGGCGCCGCGCAACCGTTCACGAAACTATCCCCTCGCAACGGAACGATCCGTCTGGCGGTCGTGGGAGACGCGGGCGACGGTACGGCCGCCGTCTCGCGTGGCATCGCGCGCGTCCACTCGGAACAGCCGCTCGAAGGCATTCTGCTGCCGGGCGACAACCCCTATCCAGTTGGTGCATTGTTGCACGGACGTCCGGTGTTGGCCCGGGCCCCGCCCGCGTTTGCATCTCGCCTTCCCGAGGTCCCTTACCCCGCCCAACCACGCCCGGTCCGGCAATCCCGACGCCGAGATCGCGTTCAGCTCGAAACTCGATCGCTGGCGATTCCCGGCGCGCGAGTATCTGGTCGAGACCGGCGTGGCCAGCATCGCGATGATCGATACGACGCCGTTCGTTCGTGAAACCGCTGCGGCACCCGATCTCGCATCGATGTTCTCGCAGTCGCAAGCGCCATGGAGAATCGTGGCTGGTCACCACACGGTCGTGTCGTCGGGCTATCACGGCTACTTCCCGCGGCGCGAACACCGGAGAATGTTGTCGCTGCTCAAACCGATGCGTGCAGCGCGGGTCGATCTATACGTATGCGGGCACGATCATCATCTCGAGCTCGTCGAGGGGAAGCCGCGTATGCTGATCAGTGGAGCGGCATCGGATCCAATTGCGCCGCTCGCGCTGCATGCGCATACCGTGTTTCCCAACGATGGACATGAACAGGGCGGCTTCGCGGTCATCGAGATGAACACGACAAAGATGAGCGTGACGTTCTACGATTTAGAAGGAAAGCGGCTCGCACCGCCGGTGGAGTGGCTGAAGAAATGATCTGGCTCACGATCGCAGCATCGGTCATCGGCGCTGCTGCGCTTTACATCGCAAAGCGCCCGGTCGCCGAAATCGAAGCGGGTGTCATGGGAGGGCGCGTTGGGCCGGGATGCGTCGTCGCGCAGGCGGTGATGCTGCTGGCGTTCGCGGTCGTGCTTTTCTTGTTCCGGCACGCGTTGACGTTCTAGGCGGGTAGTGGTCTAGTTTGGGGTGAAGTTGTAACAACTCATTCGAGCGCATCCACACGACGGATCAG
>CAZKID010000528.1:0-3531 GCA_964552405.1 uncultured Thermoanaerobaculia bacterium | reverse complement strand
GCGGTGATGTCGGACAGACCCTACAAGGTGGCGGTCTTCGACAGAGACTTCACGCGCGGTACCGTTTGGATCAACGCCTCGGCTTTCGACGAACCCATTGATCCTCTCGGTTATCCGCTCGATGAATTGCTGGTCTCGAATCTCCTCGCGCGCGGCCTTGGCGTCGAGCTCCACGGCTGCGGCATCATCGATCATCAGGGCCGCGGCCATCTCTTCGTCGGTCATTCCGGAGCAGGGAAGTCGACCACGGCGCGGTTGTGGGGCGCGGATGCGCGCGACATCGTCAGCGACGATCGCGTCGTCGTTCGCGAAGAAGACGGCCAGCTCTGGATGTATGGCACGCCGTGGCATGGAGAGGCCTCGCTGTCTTCACCGGCACGCGCACCGCTGACCGGTGTTTACCTGCTGCAGCAGGCGCGCGCGAACGAACTGCGCGAGCTGGCGCGCGCGGACGCAGTGGCGCGCCTCTTCTCCTGCGCGTTCCCGCCGTTCCATGATGCCTCGGCGATCGCGTTCACGATGTCGATGCTCGAGAGGATCGTCACGCACACTTTGGTGCGCGAGTTCCGTTTCACTCTCGATCGTTCCGCGATCGAGCTCATTCGCGAGGCCGCGTGATCATCGACGCAGCGACGGTCATCGAGGATGTGCTCGATGCCGGAGCCTCGGTTCGCTTCCGCGCGAGCGGCGACAGCATGTTGCCGTCGATCGGTCCCGGTGAGATTCTCGAGATCGAGCGCGTCGATCCCGCGACGATCCGGCGCGGGGATGTCGTGCTGGCGCGGCTGTCACGCGGGTTGACGGCGCATCGCGTCGTCCGCATTCAGCGCGATGGCGGCACATTCCGCTTTGTCATGCGTGGAGACAACACACCGCGCGATGACGAGGCCTTCGATCAATCTTCATTGCTGGGCAGGGTGAAGGCGCGAAGAGTTCCGCCGCTCGTGTTCCGATTCGTTCGCGAGCAGAGCCTCGCGCTTTTCACGTTGTATGCGATCACCGGTCTCGCGCCGCTGGTGTTCGCTTGGTTCACAGTTTTTCCCCGATCCGAAGACGCACTCGCATCGATGCCAGGCGCGGTCCGGACGCAGACAGTGCTCCTGCACTGGATTCGCGAGGGCTACTTCCACCTCCATGGACTGATCGTGCCGCTGTCCGATGGAAAGGTGTTTTACGGGCGCACGACGGCGCTCTACCTGCTGAGCAGCTTCCTGCTCGAGAAGATGAGCATGGCGCTGACAGGCGTCTACGCATTTCGTCTTCTTGCGCTGCACAACGAGCTCGTGTCGCTGTTGACCGCGTCGCTTCTCGCTCTGCTCGCGTACCGTGTTGCCACGCGCATCGGTGCCACGCGGCGGCACGCGATCGTGCTCGGCTGGTGCGTGCAACTCGTCTTCGTCACCTTTCCGACGAATCTCGCGCTGTACTGGGAAATCCTCCAGCAAAGTTGCTATCTGCCCGCCGCGATTCTCTTCGCGCTCTGCGAGGAGCGACGAACTGTGACGAGGAGACCGCGAGCCCTCGCGCTGGTACAGGGATCGAGCGTTTTCGTTCTCTGTGCGATGGATTTCATCTCAGGTGCGATGTTCGTGGCCGCGTTTCTTCTGGTCTCGTTCACGCTCCGAAGACGATGGGAGTTTCGACGTCTCGTGATCCTGCTCGTGACTCCATTCGTCATGGCGCTTTCGATCTATCCGGTGCAAGCGCTCCTGACGAGATTCGATCAACCGCGGCGGCCGATCGTCGGCTCTCCGTTTCTCTATCGATCGGGACTGGATGGAGATACGTTCCTCTACAAAACGCATCTGGACATTGCATTCGGCAGGGACAACGCGCGTCGAGGCCGTCCCGCAAACCCCGAGGGGCTGTTCAGCTGGCCGTCGCTTTTCTTGGGGGGCACGCTGTCGATTCTCGCGCTGCTCGTTGTTTGTGCGCGCGGCCGAGTCTCACTCGATGCGGCGATGCCGCTGCTCCTGCTGACCGGTCCGTATGTGATCTGCGCGGCCGTCCTGAGTCAGCAGGTGGCCATTCATCCGTACGCCTACGATGTCCTGCTGGCGACGCCAATGATGCTGGGGCTGTTCGCGGTTGCGCCGGCTCTACTCGAGGCGCGGGTGCAAAGAGGCGGCCTTTTCACCGTCATCGCCCTGTTCGGCGCGATTTGGCTGGCGATGTTCCAACTGCGCGTCTATGCGATGGCGTATCCGGTCATCCGCTGACGTGCACCCGCCGCCGCTCGCTCATCTCCGACGTATTCCCCTCTGCGTCGATCGCGATCGCGGAGTAAGCGCGGTCGCTTTCGTTCCCGTGCAGCGCCTCTTCGTTCGTGATGATGACATCATCCGAAGTCGTCGCGCGTCCTGTCCGCACGACCGTCTCGAGCGGTACGGTCACAGAGAAGGTTCCGTCAGCCGCAATGACCGTCGTGACGACGTAGTTGAACTCACCGATCGATGGATAGGCATCCAGTTGCTGCTGATCGATGGTGATCGTCTCACCGGTCTTCGTCTTGCGAATCAGCCGCGAGTTGTCCTTGGCCTTGCGAATGTCGGACGTGACGTAGGAGCGATAAAGCTCGATCGTCTGGCCCGGGCACCCACGCCCGGTGATCGTAACCATACTCTTGTCGCTGGAGCGCTCCGCGGTGGAGACGACCGGCGCATTGATGCCATGATTCGCGACGGTATCGACACGGCCGCAGGTGCCGGTCGCCGTCGCCAGCATGTCGCGTTTCTCTTCGGCATTGAGTGCGATGGGACGTCCGCCATTCTCGTCGAAGATGTTCGCGCTGATGCGATTGGCCTGCGGAGGATTCGCGCCGTACGGCGAGGCCGTGATGCCGCCGACGCGATTCCACGTGATCTGATTGCGCGCGAATGTATTGCGCGATGAGCCAGGCGTCAGCACGATTCCCGCGAGATTGTTGCTGATGATCGAATCTTCGAGCACATTGCCGTTCGCAACGTGCGTTCCCTCCGGCGAACCGATGACGGCGCCCGCGCCGTAATTCGCCGAGATGCGCGAGTGGCGAACCGTGCTGCCGTCGGAGAGGATGACGATGCCCGCGCCTGACGCCGGCTCGCCACAGCGCATGATCTGCAGGTAGTCGGCATCGATGCGAGCCCCGCTCGCTGCAACGGCGACACCGGCTGTCTGCTGTTGCACGATGTAGACGAAGCGCAGCGTGGTCGTGCCGCGCTCGATCTGGATGCCGACGTTGCCCGCACGCGGTCCGTCCTCGATGTCCGCGTGTGCGCCGACAACGACCTGTTCGATGCGTGCATCGGCACGCGTAACGATCGAGTTTGCGACTCCATGCAGCGCGAGGCCGCGAATCTCACACGATGCGTCGCAGACGAATCCTTCGCTGCCGGCTGCAACGACCTCCAGTTCCGGCTTCTCCTCACGCGGATCGTTCCGGCGATCGCCCGTGCGCAAATAGGCAGGTTCATCGATGCGGCCTTCGTTCACGTCGACCACCGATGCGGTCGAAAGAATGTTGTGTGCTTCGCCGTCGATCGTCGTTCCGGC
>CAZKID010000527.1:0-3582 GCA_964552405.1 uncultured Thermoanaerobaculia bacterium | reverse complement strand
TTGTATGGCGGTGAAGGTGATCCGCGGATTCGATCGCGACGTCGGGGCTTTAACGTACGGATCGTGGCTCGTAGCGAATCTCGCGCTACGCGATCGTCCGGAGACGCGCGGGTTTCCGCTCGCGTGGGACAACGTGCTGTACGAAAGCCCGGCGCTGGGCTATGTCGTGTCGACGCATCAGAGCGACGTGGATTATGGGCCGACGGGTTTCACGTACTACTACGCGTTCTGCGATCGCGATCCGCGCGTGGCGCGCGAGCGTTTGCTCTCCGCGAATCGCGAGCAATGGGCCGAGGTCGTGCTCAGCGATCTGGCTCGTGCGCATGCGGACATCCGCGCCCTGACCGAGCGCCTCGACATCATGCGCTGGGGACACGCAATGATCCGGCCGCATCCCGGCTTCATCACGAGTGCAGCGCGTCGTCAGGCCGTACAGCCGTTTCGCAACATCCATTTCGCAAATTGCGATTTGAGCGGCATCGCGCTGTTCGAGGAGTCGCTCTGGCATGGCGTCCGTGCGGCGGAAGAAGTGCTCGCGATGTAAACTTTCGCTCCAGAGAGAGAGAGAAGCCGATGTCCCGTCGCCTGTGGGTCGCGGTTCTGTTGATGCTGGGGGCTTTTGTGTCTCCGGCAGTCACGCTCGATCCGTCCCGCGCGATCACGCAGTATTCGCATCGAGCATGGCGCATTAGCGATGGTCTTCCTAACAGCGTCGTGCGCGGCATCGTGCATTCGAAGGATGGCTACCTCTGGGTCGCGACGTACGGAGGCCTCGCACGTTTCGACGGCAACGGCTTCACGCGATTCACGCGCATCGAGCTGCCGGAGATGCGCCGCAACAGCGTGTTGGCGCTCTATGGAGCGGATGATGGTTCCATCTGGGCCGGAATGAACGGCAGCGGTCTCGTTCGCGTCAAGGACAATAAGGCGACAGCCTGGACGACCGTGAATGGACTGCCGAACGACGTCGTGATGGCGATCGAGCCTGCTCCTGACGGCTCTCTCTGGATCGGTACTCAGGGAGGCGTGTGCAGGTTCGATCACGGCCACTTCATTCCTGCGTCATTTTCACTTCCCTCGCGTTCGATCCTCACCATCTTCCATCAGAAGGACGGGACGCTTTGGATCGGGATGAATGGAGCAGGACTGGCTGCTGTGAAAGGCGATCGCGTCGAGCTGTTCGATGCGAAGGCGGTCGGTAGTTCGGCGGTGTATCGCGTCGTCGATGGCGGCAACGGAACGCTGTATGCCGGAACTGGTGCGGGACTCGTTGCGATTCGCGGTCAATGGGGCCATCGTCAGTTCACGCCGGTCGCCGCGATTCCCGTCGATGAAGTCACGGCGCTGTTTCAGAATGGCGATGCGACATGGGTCGGCACGTATAGCAATGGCCTGTATCGAGTGATCGGCGACCGCGTCGATCGCTATTCGCATCGCGACGGTCTGACCAACAACTCGGTTCGGTCGTTCGCCATGGATCGCGAAGGCTCGCTCTGGGTCGGCACGAACGGAGGCGTCGAACAGTTCACAATGGGTGTTTTCGCAACGATCGGCGTGCCTGAAGGAGTCGGTGACGGATACGTTCGCAGCGTGCTGGAGGATCACGCGGGCGTCGTCTGGCTTGGCACTGCCAATGGTCTCACGCGTATCGACCACGGTCGCGTCTCGACGATCACCTCGGCGAATGGCTTGATGAACGACTACATCTTCAGTCTCGCAGAAGGACCTCCTGGAATTCTGTGGATCGGCACACCGACGGGACTCGATCGTTACGACGGAACATCATTCACGCACTATTCGAGCCGCGAAGACCTCGGAAGCAATGCTGCGCGCACACTGCTGGTCGCAAGCGATGGCACCCTCTGGATTGGCACCGATCACGGCGTGACGACATTCGATGGTAAGACCTTCCGCCGTCCCTTCGTGAACGCCGCATGGACCGAGGCCTACGTACAACCGACGGTACAGGCACCAGACGGCACGATCTGGTTGGGAAGCGATGGACAGGGACTCGTCAGCTATCGGGATGGAAAGTTCCGCTTGTACGGGCCCGCCGATGGTCTCGACGAGAAGCACATCTTTTCGCTGGCAGTTGATCCGGACGGAACGCTGTGGCTCGGTACGGACGGCAGTGGACTGCTGCGCTACCGCAACGGGAAGTTCACCTCCTACTTCTCGGCGATTCCCTATGACAAGGTCATTCAGATTCTCGATGACGGGCTCGGACGCCTCTGGATCGGAACGGATCGCGGAATTCTTCTGCTGTCGCGTGCGGACCTCGATGCCTTTGCCGATGGAAAAATCAAGACATTGCAGCCGCTGGTTTTTGGCAGCGGCGACGGCCTGCGCAGCACGCAGTGCAATGGCAGCGCGCAGCCGCTTGCGATCAAGTCGCGCGATGGCCGGCTCTGGTTCCCAACCGTCGATGGTGTGGCGACCATCGACTCGCACGTCCCGCTGCCTGTCCCTGCGCCACCACTGCACGTCGTGATCGATGCGGTGTCGATTGACGGTGTGCGCACGAGTGCGCCCCACACGATCGTCGTGCCGTCCGGTGCGAAACAAGTCGAGATTCACTATGCCGCGCTGACGTATGTTTCGCCGGAACAGGTGACCTACAGCTACAAGCTCGAAGGCTACGATGATGCGACGGTCGCTGCAGGCTCTCGCCGCGTCGCGTACTACACGCGCCTGCCGCCTGGACAATATACGTTTCGCGTTACGGCAGAAGAGCGTGGAGCACCGCGTCCGGAGTCGGCGCAGATCGCGGTCGAGATGAAGCCGCGATTCTGGCAGCATCGCTGGTTTCCTCCTCTGGTGATTCTCATGATTGTGGGGCTGTTGCTGGCGATGCACTTGTGGCGCATTACGAGTGTGCGGAAGCGTGAAGAGGAGCTGGTGGCGATCGTCGCCGAGCGAACACGGGCGATTCTCGCGGAGAAGGAGAATACGGAGCGCGCGCTCAGCGAAGCGGAAGAGGCGCGCACCGAAGCCGAGCGGCACGAGAAGACGGCCGAACAGGCGCTCGCCGCCGCCGAGGCGGCGAACCGCGCGAAGAGTGTCTTTCTTGCGAAGATGTCGCACGAGCTGCGCACGCCGCTCAACGCGATCATCGGCTTCTCGGAAGTGCTGGAGTCGAGTGCGGAGAGCCTCACGGAACGGCAGAAACTCTTCCTGCGCAACATCAATTCATCGGGTGAGCATCTCCTGAATCTGATCAACGACATTCTCGATCTGGCGAAGATCGAAGCAGGGAAGATGCAGCTCGACGTGCAGCAGGTGCCGGTGATGGAGTCGCTGCAGAGCGTGGAGAGGATCATGCGCGGCATCGCGTTGCCGCGCCACATCCGGCTTACGCTCGATGTCCCGCCGGACCTCGGCACGATCGAAGCCGATGCCGTGAAGTTCAAGCAGATCGTCTACAACCTTCTGTCGAATGCGGTGAAGTTCTCCTCCGACGGAGGCGACGTGAAGATGATTGAGCGCCGGCTTTCCGGACCGGAGTCGCCGCTGCGCTTCGAGTCACTGCAGGTCCCAGTCGCATACCGGGCACTGGGCAACTGCTCGGAGAATCCGCATCGG
>CAZKID010000526.1:0-3582 GCA_964552405.1 uncultured Thermoanaerobaculia bacterium | reverse complement strand
GCGCGCCTGGTGCTCTTCGAGATTTTCGCGGAGGTTGGCGTTGTCGCGCACCATATCATCGTTCTGCTTGGGCACGCGCTCGATCTCTTCTGCCACGAGGAAGAGATAACCGCGCACTTCATCCGGGTGGTAGCCCTTGAACTTTTTCGAGAAGGTGGCCTTCTGGATCTCGAGTGGCGTCAGGTTCTGCATCATCCCCTCCCGGCACGAACTGCGACCGCAGCGACCAGTTATTGTAACAGCAGATTGCGACCGACTTCGATGAGCGCCTTGATCAGCCAGAGAATGATCAGCAGGATCATCGGCGACCAATCGATGCCCGCGGTGTCGTATCGATTCAATCGGCGCCTGATGGGCCGCAGCAATGGCCACGTCATGCGCGAGAAGATCTCGTTGAGCTGCGTCAGCACATTGAACGCACCGCGATACCGCCAGCGGAACGACGTATGCGACGCGAAGAAATGAGCCCACGAGATGATCCACCACGCGAAGATCGTCCAGCTGATGACGTCGAAGATCAGGTAGAGCCAGGAGAGAAGCGGATCGATTGCGAGGCCTCTTCTCATCCGCGCGCTCCGAAGATCGCGCGGCCGACGCGAACGATCGTCGCCCCTTCCTCAATCGCCATCTCGTAGTCCTCGCTCATGCCCATCGACAACTCCCGCAGTCCGAGCTCGTCGCGCAGCCTGCGCGTCTCACGGAAGAACGCGCGCGCCTCGCCGTCGGTTCCCTGCGGCGGAATGATCATCAGCCCGCGCAGATCGAGCGAAGCGAGCGAGCCGATGTGCTTCACGGCGCTTGCCACATCTTCCGGCGCGATCCCGCTCTTCTGCGGCTCGCGGCCGATGTTGATCTGCAGCAGCACCTCGAGCCTCTTCTCACCTGCAGCGCGCGCGAGTTTCTCGGCCAGCTCGACCGAGTCGACGCTCTGAATCACATCGAACAACTTCACGGCGTCCTTCGCCTTGTTCGACTGCAGATGTCCGATGAGATGCCAGCGCACATTGGCCTTCGAGTCGGGACGCTTGTCGCGCGCTTCCTGCACGCGATTCTCGCCGACGTTCGCGATTCCCGCAGCCGCCGCATAGTCGACGGCAGTCGCAGGGAACGTCTTCGTGACGGCAACGAGCGTCACCTCGTCGCGTGCGCGTCCCGCGCGTGCGCAGGCTGCTGCAATCTTCGACTCGACGGCTGCGACATTCGCGCGAATGGCTTCGCGATCGAGCATCAAGCCGGGGTCTTCTCCAGATAGAGAATGCGATGACAGCCTTCGCAAGCGACGAGCTCGCCGCGGCGAAGACGCTGTGAGAGTGCCGGCCGGATTCGCGTGCGGCATGACGAGCAGGACTCGTTGAGGACACGCGACACCGCGATGCCGCCGCGTTGCTTGAACGTCCGCTGAAATTCGCGGCGTTCCGTCTCGGGCAGTGCGGCCTCGAGCTCGTCGGCTTTCTTGCGCAGCGCTTCCGCCTCACCGCGAAGATCGCCAAGGGATGCCTGCCACGCTCCATGCGCTTCATCGTGACGCAGCTTCAACTCGTCATACGAAGACTGACGATCGTCGAGTTGTTTCTGGATCGCCTCGACCTCGGTCATCGTCTTGAGCGCGGATTCCTCGAGCTCCTTCACATGCTTGCGCGCGGCATCGATCTCTTTCCACGCCGCCGCGTACTGCTGCTGGTTCTTCACCTGCATGAGCGTGCCCTGGTATTTCTTGAGCAGTTCCTGAGAGTCCGACAGCTCGCCTTCGACGCGGCGGCGCTCTTTGCCCAGCGTCTCGAGCGACTGGTTCAAACGAACCATCTCGTCGTTCACGGCTTGAAATTCGCGGTCGACTTCGGCGAAGGCTTCGGGCTTGACGCTCATCGCCTTTTCACGGTCGGCCAATTGAGAAAGAACGGACTGCAGTTCCCATAGCTTTTCGACGTCTACGCTCAACAGCTCCTCCGGAGACAAAAAAGGCGTTCCTCGGTCGGAACGCCTGTGCGAAACGGTTTGGCCGCAATGTGCGGGTGGTATCGATGAAGAATGATCAGTCGTGCCATCACGTATCAAGTGGGTCCACCAGGATTCGAACCTGGGACCTGCCGGTTATGAGCCGGTAGCTCTAACCGCTGAGCTATGGACCCGAAGCGATGGATTGTATAGGAAAGGGTGCTGGGGCTTGCAACCCTTTGGGTTCGCGGGTTCGTGGTTACGCGGGCGTGCAGTGGATTCGGGAAGTGAAACCGCGAACCCGCGGGCCCGAGAGCCCGCGAGCCCACTTTTCACTTCGCTTCGATGTGATCGCCGGCGATCATCGCGCGCCGCATGTCGAGGACGCGCGCGGTCGAGGTGTGTGCCTCCGTTGTCAGGACGCCGATCTCGCCAAGGACCTGCCGGGGCTGACCGGCAACAGGGCTTTCGCGCCAGACTGTAAAGAAGTCACCCGGCTGGATCTGATCATCGTGGCCGAGATCGATCATCACCAGGTTGCCTTCCGCAAGCGCGCCCTCCCAGCCGAGCGACGAGACGATGAAGCCACCCGTCTTTCCGTTGGGGTCATCGCAGAAACCAGGCATCGCGGGAATGCGTGCAAGAGGAATCGGGAGTTGCGGCCACGGCTTCAGCTTCGCGCCTGCATGAATTTCCTTACAGGCATCGGTGACGATGGCGCGCGCATGATGATCATCCGCACAGAGAATCTTGATCTGTCCGCGGAAGTCGTAATAGCGGCCGAGGAGTTTGTTCGTCCGCGGGTGATACACGAGATCGCCGGGCTCGATGACCTGATACAGATCGCCCGGATTGATGCCTGTTGCAGTTCCGCCGTTGATGTAGATGAGATCGCCCATTGACACAGCATTCGTCTGTTCTTGTGCGCCCGGCTGATAGAGCACTTCGACATCTTCGAACGACGAGACGAAGTTCGGCATCGCTTCATTCGGATCGCCGAGGTAACCGTAGCAGTAGATGTCCGCTTCAACACCGAGAGGAATTGGCGGCCCGATGACGGGTGACACTTCGGCAGTCGTCTCGGGCATCTGTTGCGCGGAGGATGTCCCAGTCACGGGATGTGCTGTCGTGGTCGTGCCGGTCTCGACGTCTGCCGTCTGCTGCGTGGCTTCACCCTGCAGGAGGAGAACATCTCCGGGATAGATCCAATGCGCATCCGTGACCCACGTATTCGCTTCCCACAACTGCGGCCAGAGATAGGCGTTGCCGTAGAACTGATTCCCGAGCGCCCAAAGCGTATCGCCGGCTTTGATCGTGTACGTTTTGGCGTTGGCCGGATACGTCGAAGGATCGGGCGGGGTATACGGCGTGTAGTGATCGCCGACGCGATGGAGCTCACGCGGGGGATGTGAAGACGATTTCTTTGCCGCGGCGAAGAGCGGAATCGCCATCACAAGCAGGAGAACGGGAGCCACCCGACGCACACTAACCATTGTCCCCTCCCAGAATTCGAGACAAATTGACCCGAAAACGTTAACTCACAAGGGGATGGCGAGTCAAAGGGCAGGCAGCGGGCAGGCAGCAGGAGCAGGCAGCAGGCAGCAGGCAGCAGACAGCAGACAGCAGGCAGCAGACAGCAGGCAGCAG
>CAZKID010000525.1:0-3587 GCA_964552405.1 uncultured Thermoanaerobaculia bacterium | reverse complement strand
TCGTGCAACGCGCGAACAAGAGGCCCCTCATCCGCCTTCGGCACCTTCTCCCCCGCGAGGGGAGAAGGGACTAGTCGGCTCAAACCCGCATAAACACTGGAAGTTTCTTGGAAGCGAAGTCGAGGGACCTCGCGTGTGTGGGAGGCGCGCGACATGATCTTCGTACGCACACACCCGGGTCCCTCGACTTCGCTCGGGATGGCGGGGGATCGGGTTACCAGCAGAGCCAGCGCCGGCGGATCGTTTTCATTTTCATTCAATCCTTACGGGACTTCGATCCGCGGCGTTGCTCCGTCGATGCGGACTCTCGCGCTACCCAACCTCACCACTCCGTCGCTGCCAAGGGAGAGCGTCGCACCCCGAAGTGGTGCGGGGATCTCGGCTGACTCCGGAGCCTCGGTTCGATTCGGAACGAGGACGAAAACGCGAGAGGATGCGATCGACCACTGCGCCTGATTCGGACCCGTCGGTCCGACGTCATGCCACGAGCCTTGCTGCCCGATCACTACGGCTCGTCCACCTGAAACGACGAGAGCGGCCGGTGCATACTTGCCGATCGTCCACGCACGCTGAAGTCCGCTGCGCGTCAGGCGATCGATCCGGCCCGCGGTTGGATGTGTGATCCATAAGACATCGCCGTCGGTCACCATGTGCGATGCGCTGCCTGCCGCGACATCGTCGCTGACAGTTGCCTCGAAGCGCGCCACGATTTTTCCGGAGATGGGATCGACGGCCGCGCGGAGGATCGGATACTTCGTTCCATGCGCTGTCGCTGCCACCCACAGCGTTGACGGCGAAACGACGTAGCTCTCGATGGACATGCTGCGCGGCGCGGCGAACACGTGCTTCACGGCAGCATCCCCCGGCGACCATGAAGAGACTGTGCTGCCAACCTCCGGGTCGAACTCCTGGAACCAGAGTTTGTCTCCCTGGACGGTCAGCGCGGCGCTCACTTGCTGCCGCACGGGAATCGACACGCGGATCAGCTTCCGCGAACGGATGTCGTAGTTGAAACCATGTCCGTTCTCCGAGAAGACCCACACGCGGTCTTTTGCATCGACGGTCCAGATGCGCGGCTCGCCCACTTTGGGATCGGATGGAATGCCAACCGTGACATCGCCGGAGAATTGTGCGGGATGAGGGCCTTCAGGTCCTGACCGCAGGATCTGCACGGACCATTTGGTTCCGCGAGAATCGGTGCCTATTTCCAGCCACTGTTCGCTCGCGGGCAGAGAAGCGGAAAGGATTGGTCCGAAGAGAAGGGTGGCGAGGCAGCAGAGATGCTTTTGCCAGGATTTCATCGGACCCTCCGGCGAAGCAGCTTACCAGCTCGGGTGTTGGTGCCGACACCAAGCGTTGACGTTTTTATTCTCGCCCGTTGACTGACGTTCGCCGCAGGCGGCGTATCCTCGACGCGGCCATGCATCGGACCATCTCTCACTACGCGATCGAAGAGATGCTCGGAGCTGGAGGCATGGGGGTCGTCTACAAGGCGCGCGACCAGCGCCTCGAGCGCGCCGTCGCGCTCAAATTTCTTCCGCGCATGCTCGCGTCGAACGATTACGCGCGGCGCCGCCTCATCGAGGAGGCGAAGGCCGCATCCGCTCTCGATCATCCGAACATCTGCACGATCTTCGACATCGAAGAGACGAGCGAGAGCGAGCTGTTCATCGCGATGGCCTACTATCCGGGCGAGACACTCTCTGAGCTGATCGATCAGGGACCGCTCCCGCTCGAGCAGGCACTCGACTTCGCAATTCAGATCGGCCAGGGGCTCGCCGCCGCGCACGAGGCGCTCATCATTCATCGCGACATCAAGCCGTCGAACGTGATCATCACGTCGCGCGGAACGGCGAAGATCCTCGACTTCGGACTCGCGAAAGCACGCGGCGAACGGGATGAATCGGCGAGCGAAGTCACAGGCACTCCACGTTACATGTCGCCTGAGCAACTGCGCGGTTTCGCGGTCGATCAGAGGACGGACATCTGGTCGCTCGCCATCGTCCTGTACGAGATGCTGACGGGACATCCTCCGTTCAACGCCGATACCGCGCAGGCCATGATGCGCGCGATCGTCGAGGTGATTCCAAGGCCTGTCACCGATGTCCGCCCCGATCTTCCGCGCGAGCTGAACGGCATCCTTGCGCGTGCTCTCGAGAAATCGCCCGCGCAGCGCTACGCGCGAGTCGAGCAGTTCATCGACGCGCTGCAGGCGTTGGGACTGCAAGCTGACTCGGGTCGCGTGCCGGTCGTGCGGACGCATCCGCGTACCGTCTCTTCCGTCGCGGTGCTTCCCTTCGTCGATCTGAGTCCAGCTCGCGACGAGGGGTACTTCTGCGACGGAATCGCCGAGGAGATTCTCGGCGCGCTGAGCGCGATTCGCGGGCTCTATGTCGCCTCACGCACCTCCGCGTTTCAGTTTCGCGGCACGTCCGTCGACATTCGCGAGATCGGCGAGCGGCTGCAGGTCCGCACCATCGTCGAAGGGAGCGTGCGCAAGGCTGGCAATCGCGTGCGGGTGACCGCGCAATTGATCAATGTCGACGACGGCTATCGTCTCTGGTCCGATCGCTACGATCGGGAGATGAATGACGTCTTCGCGATTCAGGATGACATCGCATCCAGCGTCGCCGAGGCGTTGCAGTTGACCATGCAGCAGAGCTCGCAGCCGACGCTGAGGCTCGCGACCCGCGACGTCGATGCGTACGATGCGTATCTGCGCGGACGCCATTTCTTCTACATGCAACGCCGCCAGAGCTATGAAGTGGCGCGGCAGATGTTCGCGCGAGCGATCGAAATCGATCCTGCGTATGCGCTTGCCTATGCCGGGATCGCCAACTGCTGTGTCTATCTGCATCGCTTTCACGGGCAGGGGGAAGACATGGTCGCGGAGGCCGAGGCCGCGAGCAGGCGCGCGTTGGAGCTCGATCCGGAACTTGCGGAAGCCCGGGCTGCTCGCGGGCTTGCGTTTTCGCTGACGAAGGATTTCGAAGCGGCCGAAGGAGAGCTGCGCCGCGCCATCGCGCTCGATGATGCGCTCTTCGACGCGCACTATTTTCTCGGCAGCGTCTTCTTCGAGCAGGGGAAGATGGGCGAGGCCGTGGCTAACTTCGCGCGAGCGTGCTCGATTGCGCCGGAGAACTACTTCTGCTGGTTCTTCCTCTCGATGGCGTATCACGCGATCGGCGATGATGGGAAAGGCGATGCTGCCAACCGCGAAGGTCTGCAACATGCGCGCACGCGTCTGATGACGCATCCGGACGACACGCGAGCGCTCACGATGGCCGCGCGCGGCTTTGCCGAGATCGGCGAACCGGAGCGCGCACTCGCCTGGATTCAACGCGCGCTGGCGATCGATCCCGATGAACCAACCATCATCTACAACGCAGCCTGCACCTACGTCGCCCTCGGCGACCGCGAGGAGGCGCTGAGCGCCCTCGAGCGCGCGATCGGCTCCCAGCACCACGTGTCCCCCCACTGGATCGCGAACGATCCCGATCTGAGGGCGTTGATCGGCGATCCGCGGTTCGAGGCGATGTTGGAGTGAATGGGCGCCGGGGGTGGGTGCTGAGGTGCTGAGGTGCTGG
>CAZKID010000524.1:0-3603 GCA_964552405.1 uncultured Thermoanaerobaculia bacterium | reverse complement strand
CGTCGGCCGCCGCGACGATGGCGCCGCCGCCGAGATCCGTCGCCTGGAACACCGCGCAACGAGTTCAAAGAGAACTTCGACAATGCGGTCAAGTACGCCGATGAGAAGTTCACTGCGGGCCGTACGCGCGGCGCCGTGAGTGATCGCGGCAAGATCCTCGTTCTCTTTGGTGTACCGAAGAACGTACAGGTGTCGAAATCGGGACCTCGTGACGGATCGACGGACGATCGCGGCTTTGGCGTGAGCTCGGAAGAGGGCAGCGGCGGCGCGAGCGAGAAGAGCGCGAAGCAGATCTGGATCTACGAAGGCGACAACGCGCAGAAGTGGTTCGGCGCTCCGAAAGCGCAGATCGATTTCCTCGATCAGTTCAATACGGGCGAGTTCCACCTGCAGCGCGGCAAGGTCGACATCGCCGCGGCGCAGAAAAACGCGATCAATGCTTCGCTCACTCAGCCCAATCTGACCGTAGCGCCGAAGTTCGGCGCGGCTCCTGCGCAGGCGGCAGCACCGGCAGCACCTGCTCCGGCAGCCCCCGCGGCACCCACGTATCCGACGACGTTCAAGACGCCGGCATATCAGACCGCAGTCACGGAGTTCGAAGCCGCGAAGACGAATCCCTACAAGAACCTCTATGTCTCCTGGGGCGAGTACGTCACGCCGCAGGGCGAGTACTACGTTCCGGTCGTGCTCTACGTGCCGAAGGCCGCCGGCATGGATCCCGCGGCGGAGCTGACGTTCTTCGGCGTCGTCGAAGACGAAGGCAAGCCGATCGCCGTGTTCGAAGAACCGGCAAAGCTGTCGGTCACGAAGGACGATCTCTACTTCGACAAGTCACTGATGCTTCCGGCTGGCAAGCACAAGGCAGTGTTCGGTCTTGCCTTGAATGGCAAGCCAGTGTCGATGGTGCAGAGCGAGATGACGCTCGCGGGCACTCTCGACAAGGATGCTACCGCGGTCTCCGATCTGATCCTTTCCAACAACGTCTATCCTCTCGCGACGGCACAGCGTGCGACCGACCCGTACTCGTTCGGCGGCATCAAGGTCGTTCCCAAGGGCGACAAGACTTTCCACCCGTCGGTGGAGCTTTGTTACTTTTTCGAGTCCCGAAACCCTGGATTGAACGGGAAGAACGTACCGAGCATCCAGGTGAAGCTCGACATGACGGGCAAGACGAAGGACGGCAAGTCGGTGCAGATGACCGCGCCGCCGCGTCCCGTCGATGCGCAGGAGCTCAAGGGTGTGCCGGGTCACTTCGGCGTCGGCAGCTCGATTCCTCTCGAGAAGTTTGCGCCGGGCGACTACAAGCTCACCGTCATCATCAACGACACGGTGAAGAAGGTGAAATACACCAAGAGCGAAGAGTTCAAGGTTGTTCCCGAGGGGAAATAACCCTTGCGCACGCTGATGCGTTTCAGCACTTTCCTGGCGGTCGCGGCGTTTGCCGCGGCCGCTTCTGCGTCTTTGGCGCCCTCCTTTGTTGACTGGGGGAAGGGTCCCGCGCAGTGGCTCATGACGAAGGATGAGCAGGCGCAGTGGAAGAAGATCTCCGATGACGCCGCCGCGCAGTCCTTCATCGATCTCTTCTGGGCGCGCCGCGATCCATCGCCCGGAACGCCCGCCAACGAAATGAAGGACGACTTCGATGCGCGTGTCGCATACGCGGACAAGTCGTTTGCACAGGGAAAGACCAGAGGCTCGATGACCGATCGCGGCCATGTGCTCATTCTTCTGGGAGCACCCGCGCACATCGGTCGCACCTCGGTCGAACCGAAGAGCACGATCCTGACGCCTCAGGACTCGCGCAACACCGGCGAGGGCGGGCTCGGCGGGGCGGACAAACAGCTCGAGTCGGTGCAGTCGTACAGCCCGAAGCAGCTTTGGACATACGAAGCGGCGAAGACGAAGGTCCAGCTTCTATCGCAGACCGCGGAGATCGCATTCATCGATCAGTACGGATCGAACGAGTGGAAGCTCGAGCGAACGGGCAAGACGGATGTCGTCGGTCTCTTCAATCGCGCGATCGACTCGTTCATCGTGCAGAAGGACCTGACCGTCGCTCCGAAGTATGGGGCTACCGCCCCTGTCGCTACTGCTGCTGCGCCGGCTCCTCTCCTCGCGGCACCGGCACCGATGAAGTCAGCGTCGTTTCAATCGGCAATCGACGACTTTCGCGGCGGCAAGTCTTCCTACAAAGATCTGTATTTTTCCTACGGCGAATTCATTACGCCGCAAGGGGATTACTTCGTCCCCGTGGAAGTCTATGCACCGAAGAGTGCAGCGTTCGCATCGGCCCAGGAGCTGACGTTCTTCGGACGGATCGAGGATGAAACCGGCAAGGTGGTCTCGGACTTCGAGGAGCCGGCAAAGTTTCAAATTTCGAAGGGCGATGTATTCGTCGACCGCGTGCTTCCCATCGCCGCCGGAAAGTACAAAGGTGCCTTCGGGCTGGCAGCGGATGGCAAGGTGCTGTCGATGGTTAGTGCCGAGATGAATCTGACACCGCTCGACCGCGATGCCGCATCGATGTCACGCCTCATCCTCTCGAACAATGTTTACGCGCTCCCGACGGCGCAGAAGCCGACGGATGCGTTCACCTTTGGCGGTCTGAAGATCGTTCCGAAGGCGGATCGCGTTTTCAGGCCGAATGAAGAGCTCTGGTACTTCGTCGAGGCGCGCAACCCGGGTCTCGACGCGACGACCAGGCAGCCGAAGCTTCGCGAATCCGCGTCGGTGACGGGAACGACATCGAAGGGCGAGAAGGTACATCGCGCACTTCCGATGTACGACGCCGATGCCCAGCCGCTCAACGGTGTGCCGGGCCACTTCGGTGTCGGTACTTCGATCCCGCTCGAGTCTTTCCAGCCAGGGGATTATGTGATCACAGTCAAGCTTGTCGACGCGGTCTCCGGCAAGATGTTTGATTTCAACGAGCCCTTTCAGATCCGTTCGGAGAAATAGCCCGATATGCGCGCCACGATGCGAAGTGCAATGCTGTTCCTGCTGATTGTCGAGGCCTCATCAATGTTTGCGGCGCTTTCGCAGACGTTTGTGGAATGGGGAAATGGGCCGGTTCAGTGGATCATGACTTCTGAGGAGCACAAGTCGTGGAAGAGCATCACGACCGATGCGGACGCTCAGGCGTTCAACCGTCTGTTCCTGGCACTGCGTTGACCCACCCCCGGCACGTTCGAGCAGTGGGCGGGCTTTCGGCGCGGGCACGGCGGCGAGCACCCGCTCGACGCGTCCGCGGTGCATCCGGAGCGCTATGCGCTGGTCGAGCGGATCGCGGCCGACGCGGGCGTCGCGCTCGCGGAGCTGGTCGGCGACGCGCAGCTCGCGGGCGCGATCCGCATCGACAAGTACGTGGGCGACGGGGTCGGCGAGCCCACGCTGCGCGACATCGTGGCCGAGCTCGGCAAGCCCGGGCGCGACCCGCGCGCGAGCTTCGAGCCGCCCAGGTTCCGTGACGACGTCATGTCGCTCGAGGACCTCAAGCCCGGGATGACGCCCGAGGGCGTGGTCACGAACGTCACCGCGTTCGGCCCGTTCGTCCACGTGGGCGTGCACCAGGATGGCCCCCGGGCCGTGTCCCCCCGCGGCCAG
>CAZKID010000523.1:0-3616 GCA_964552405.1 uncultured Thermoanaerobaculia bacterium | reverse complement strand
ACGTCGGGCGGGGCATCTGTCATTCTGTCGGGTGAGCGATTTACCGCACCGCTGCGCGTCTTCTTCGGATCGAAGGAGTCATTCGTGGTCTCTCGGACCGACAACCAGGTCGTGGTTGTCAGCCCGGCCTTCGACGTCAGGGAAGACGAGACGCTGGCGGTTCCGATCACGATGAGAGTGAACGCGAATACGCCGAATGAATTGAGCTGCAGCTTCCCGGCGCCGATCACGGTTCTGGCGTTTCCGCCGAGACCGGAGATCATCGCGCTCGCTCCCAGCAGCGGTTCCATTGCCGGCGACACCATAGTCACGATCTTCGGCGACTGGTTCGACACGCCGCTTCGGGTCTTCTTCAGTGATCGGGAGGCGCAGGTCATCAGTGTGAATCGGAAGCAGTTGCGAGTGATTGCACCGGCAGCCGGGAGCGAAGGGCCCGCGGATGTCCGCGTGGTCAATGTCAATACTTCGAAGGACGTGACGCTCCCGGGTGGATATCGATACCGCCTGCCGATGACGATCACGTCGGCCACAGCGGCCCGTGATCGCCTAACCATTCGCGGCACCGGCTTTTACGACCCCGTCATCGTCACGGTTGAGGGTCAGAACGCGCAAGTCCTACGCGTCGACCCGGACAGGATCCTCGCAGTGCTCCCGCCCCTCAGCGTGAAACCGTGCACGGAGTTCACGGTGATCGTCACGAACGTGGACAACGGCGAAACCGCCGCCATCGCGGATGATGCGTATCACTGCGGCGCCAGAGACCACGAGCCCCCGAGCCCGCAAGACCGCGAGCCCTAAGGTTCGCTCCCGAGGATCAGCGCCGACAACGCGACGGCCACGCGCCGATCGATGGGTGACGCTGGCGGGAGGTCGAGCACGTCGACGTCTCCAGTCTGTTCCTCGCGCCGCACGATCTTTCCTGCTTCGATCGGCCCCATCTGCAGCAGCACATCCGCATCGTAGCGGCGGCTGAATTTCGCGGCGAACTTGCGGACCAGCGCGCGTCCTGCCGACTCCTCGACCGCTTCGGCGATCGCTCTCCCTCGCGCGTCGAAGATCTGCCAGCGATTGCGCCAGAGTCGCGAGAGAAACGAGCGGCGCACGCGCGCGATCCGCACGCCATCCGTCGTGAGGATCGCGAACGAGATCAACGGGAACGCGGCGCGTGAGTCCTGCGCGATCGAGAGCGCGGCATTCGGTCCGTCATACAACGTCACGCTCGTCGGCGGCACGAGCATCGCGATGAGCAGCGCGAAGGAGATCGACAGCAGGATCGAAATCAAGCCCGCTCCCAGCCGGTGCTCCGCGAAGAGAAACATCGTCGCGGCAAACCCTGCGATGAGCACGATCGCTGCGGTGAGTGCCGCGACGATTCCGACCACGCTCGCGAAGCTGCGGTACGTCAGAACGATGTTGCCTTCGTCGTCGCGCACGCGCACGGTCTCACCGGCTGGCAAGCCGGTCATGAACCGGAAGCGCGTTGCGGCGAAGGGATCGCGCTGCGCTTCCGTCTCAGGTTTCGCTTTTGGGGGAGGAGAAGATCCTCCTTCCGGCAGAGGATCGGGGAGCGGTTCGGTCAGCGGTTCCGTGGACGGCTCGTCAGGCGGCGCCAGCTCGGCCGCGCTCAAGTCTATTCCGCTTTTTTTTTTAGCTCTTCGGGGTCGAGCGATTCGTGAGGAAGTGTCTCCATGCTGAAGCGCTGATTCTCGTCCGTCGCCGCATCGATCTCGCCGGCATCGACGGTCACCGTCGGCTGTTGCGGAATCGGCGTCTCGATGCTCTCCGGCTGTGGTGGCGCATCCGCTTCCGTTGGGAGTTCCTCGGAGAACCTTCCATAGCTGTTGCCGAGACGGAGCTTGGCGCCATGTGTGAGAGGGGCGACGCGAATGCGCTTGCCGTTTACGTACGTGCCATTCGCACTCGCGAGATCGTGCAGCACGAAGAAGCCGCGCTCGAAAACGATCTCGGCGTGATGACGCGAAACCTTCGGGTCGCGGAGAATGATGTCATTCCCCGGATCGCGCCCGACCGTGAACGGACGGTGCGTCTGCAGCCGGTAGCTTTTCTCCGCGCCGTCCAGTCCGACGAAGAAGATCCTCGCCATTCGCGACGATTCTAGCAGGCTTGACCGATTCGCCTAAGCGATGTGCCTCAGGAGCTCATCAATCGAGACCGGCTTGGTGAGCCAGACTCGGATCCGAGGATCGAGCTCGGAAGGCGCCGTTTGACCGCTGATGACGATCACGGGAATCGCGTCCGTACCGTTCAAACGGTCGAGCAGTTGCCCGCCATCCATCAACGGCATGACCCAATCGAGCAGGACGACATCCGGCTTTTCATCGACGATTCGTTCCAGTGCTTCAGCTCCATTCGCAGCGAGCTTGACCTCGAAGCCGTGACGGTTGAGCCCAATGGCGTAGAGCCGGCGGATGTCGGAGTTGTCTTCGACGATGAGGACGCGTGGGCGAGATCGCATTCAGGGCGCGAGATTGCAAGCGCCATGACAGGGGGAGAGTTCTGAGTCGTCTCCACTCGGCACTCAGAACTCAGAACTCAGAACTCTCCCCGTGATATCCTCCGCGCCCGAATCGGACATGAATGTAAAAAAACGCTTGCTTGACGGCGCACGGATGAACCGCGCGATTCGGCGCATGGCCATCGAGGTCGTGGAAAAGAATCGCGGGCTGGATGACCTGATCATCGTTGGGATCCGCAGTCGCGGCGTTCCCATCGGTGAGCGGATGGCGAAAGAGATCACCGAGATGGAAGGGACTCCCGTTCCCTTCGGCATTCTCGACATCACGCTCTATCGCGACGACCTCACGACGATCGCACCGAACCCCGTCGTGAAGCCGACGAAGCTGCCGGAGCCGATCGACGACAAAGTCGTCGTGCTCGTCGATGACGTGCTCTACACCGGCCGGACGATTCGCGCAGCGCTCGACGCGCTCATCGATTTCGGACGTCCGAAAAAAGTGATGCTCGCGGTCCTCGTCGATCGTGGCCATCGCGAACTGCCGATCCACGCGGATGTCATCGGCAAGACGGTTCCAACGGATGCCCACGAAGTCATCAAGGTCAAACTGACCGAGACGGACGACGAAGACGAAGTCCTGATCATGGAGAAATGATTCGTCACGCGGGTCTCGCACCGCGAGCCCGCGAGACCGCGCGCCCCGCGCACCCCGTAACGAATGCGTACTCAGACTTCAGCACTACGATCACGCCACCTGCTGGGCATCGAGCCCCTTTCTCCCGAAGAAATCAATCTCATTCTCGACACCGCCGAGGGCTTCAAGGAAGTGAGCGAGCGGCCGGTGAAGAAAGTGCCTGCTCTGCGTGGGCAGCTCGTCATCAATCTCTTCATGGAGGCGTCGACCCGCACGCGGGTCTCGTTCGAGATCGCGGAAAAGCGCCTCTCGGCCGACACGCTCAGCTTCTCGGCCTCGGGATCCTCGGTCGAGAAGGGTGAGACGCTGATCGACACGGCCGAGAACCTCGTGGCGATGCACCCCGACATGATCGTCATCCGGCACAAGCATCCTGGGGCATCGAAGATGCTCGCCGATCGCCTGCCGGCGTCGATCATCAACGCCGGCGACGGCGCGCACGAGCA
>CAZKID010000522.1:0-3632 GCA_964552405.1 uncultured Thermoanaerobaculia bacterium | reverse complement strand
TATGTCATCAAATGAGAAGCTTATCCGTGGCACCAGGCAGCAGACAGCAGACAGCTACCTGTTGTCTGCTATCATCCGCGCCCGATGGCCATCGACAACGAACTACTCGAGATCCTCGCCTGCCCGCTTTGCAAGCAGGAAGTGAAGCTCGTGCCTCTGAGCGAAGCGAAGCGGACGCTCGTTCGCGACAAGTATCGCGAGAAATTTCGCGGGGAAGAACCGGTCGTCGAGCAGGGGCTGCAGTGCGTGAAGTGTCATCGCGTCTATCCGATCGTCAGCGATATCCCGGTCATGCTCGTCGAAGAAGCGTTCGACGAGGCGTGACGTGTCCTTCGCCGATCGCATCGGACTTCCTCGCGGACTTCCGTTCGCCCTCCGCCTCGCGCTCGGCTGTTATCTGCTGCACATCTTCTGTCAGGGAAAGATCGCGCTCGCCGAGAGTTTCGCCGGTCTGACGATCGTCTTTCTCTGGTGGGCGCTGCTGCTCAAGAAGCAAATCACACCGTCGTTCCACATCCTTCTGTATCCGCTCGCGCTTTACGGAATTGCATCGACCGCCTCGGCACTCACGGCGCCGCGCGCGATCCACAGCTACTTCGAAGGAATGGTATGGGTGAAGATGCTCACGTTCCCGATCGGCTTGATGTTCTTCCGGACGTTTCCGCGCGTCCGCTCGGTTGCGCTGTGGCTGCACATTCCGATGGGAACGATCAGCGCGATCATCGGACTCGTTCAATACTTCGGACTGGGCCGCCGCGACCTCGAACACCGCATCACCGGCCCGGCAACGCACGTCATGACGTTCTCGGGGCTGCTGCTCCCGATCTCGCTCCTGCTGATCGTGCTCGCATTTCACATTCGCAAGTGGTGGTTGATTCTGCCGGCGTCGATCGTGACGGTGACGCTGCTGCTGACGTTCACGCGCAGTATCTGGCTCGGATGGGTCTTCGGCTTGCTCGTCGTCGTGATTTTCACGCGGCCGCGCATCCTCATCTGGGCAGTGCCGGCGTTCGTCCTGTTCGTAACATTCATGCCGCTGTCACTCTTCAGCCGCGTGATCTCGATCTTCGATGCGAAACAGGAATCGAATCTCGATCGGATCCGCATGGCCGAGGCCGGCGTCGAGATCATCCGCGACTATCCCTTGCTCGGCGTCGGACCGGCAAACGTGAAGGAGATCTATCCGCTCTACCGGCGTCATGATGCGCCGCGGTTTCGCATTCCTCACCTTCACAACACGGTTCTCCAGATCTGGGCCGAGCGCGGCGTGCTTGCAGTCATCGCGTACTTCCTCCTGCTTGGTCTTTTTCTGCGAGAGTGCTGGCGTGCGTGGAATGGACCGTCACGGGCGTTCGCCCGGGCAGGCGCGGCGATCGCGGTCGGACTCGCCGTCGCCGGCCTCTTCGAGTTCAACTTCGGCGACACCGAAGTCTTCTACATCATGTTGGATCTCTTCGCGTTAGTGATCGCAGTGATCGAGACGAACACGCCGGATGACGAGCTGGTCGTCCTGGGAGGAGACGCCGCTCTCCAACGCAATTCCCACGCTTTCGTGGCGGTTCCACAGCCAGGCCCGTAACCTTTTCGACATGCCGCCGTCCAAACAGCGAGAAACAGGGGAGATGAACCACCTGAGCGATCAGGAGCTCATGCGTATCGTTCAGGCGGGCGACCTCTCTCCCGCTTCGGAGATCTACGACCGCTATAGCGGCAGGATCTACAACTTCGCGTTCCGCTTCCTGAAGAACGCCGAGGCGGCTGAGGATGCGGTGCAGGAAGTCTTCGTCAAAATGATCAAGTACGCGAACCAGTTCCATGGCGACGCAAAGCTGTCAACGTGGCTCTTCTCCATCACGGCGAACTGGTGCCGCGACTACCTGCGCAAAGCGGACAACAAGTCGAAAGAATCCGATGACGTGCTCATCACGCTGCCGGCACCTCTGGAACATGGTCCGGATCGAGCGCTCGAGCAACGTGAAGATCAGTTGCGGGTGCAGCGTGCGCTTCAGACGCTGACTCCCGAACAGCGCGAGGCGATTCTCCTCTCGCGCTATCAGGGATTGTCGTACGCCGAGATTGCGCAGATCGCCGGCTGCAGCGAAGGCGCCGTGAAGACGCGAGTCTTCCGTGCGATGGAAACGCTGAAAAAGGCGCTGATGACCGAAACCCGCGGAGGTGACCGATGGCTGAATGCAGCGCAATGAGAGAAGGTTTTCCACTGCTGCTGACCGAGTCGCTCGACGCGCATGAGCGCGAGCTGACGCATCAGCACATCGAGAGCTGCGACGAATGCACTGCCGAGTGGCTGGCGATGAAAGAGGCGTGGCGTCTCATGGAGGCGCTGCCGGAGCTCACGCCGCCGCCACGCATGCGCCAGCGGTTCCTCGCCGAAATCGGCGTAGAAGAGAAGAAGGCAACGAACGTCGTTCCCTTTCAAAAGCGGACCTGGGTCCGTTGGATGTCGCAGGCCGCCGCAGTCGTGATTCTGGCCGGCGGCTCGTACTTGTTTGGTCATCGCAGCCAGACGGTGAAGGTTGCGCCGCAGCAGGTGACGCTCAACAGCATTCAGCCGGTCTCGCTCGCCGAAACGCGCGTGCTGAACTCTTCGGCGCTCAGCCCGAACATCGAAGGGCGTCCCGATATCGAGAACGTGCAGTTCATCGATACGAACCCGAACGACGACCAGGTCTCCCTCGCGTTCGACCTCACGCAGCACATGACGGTCACCGGCAGGCGCTCGGACAAGAGCATGGTGCAGCTCATGGCCTACGTGATGGAGAACGAGGACAAGACGCAGCCTTCCGCGACGCGCGCGATCGATATCGTGAAGCAGACCTACGCCAACTCGCATCAGCCGGAACCGGTCATCGCCGGCGCCGTCGCAAAAGTGCTGCGCAACGATGAGCACGAAGGTGTGCGCATCAAGGCAATCGATACGCTCAAGACGCTGCCGGCAGCCACGAGCGAAACGCGTGAGGCGCTGATCGCCGCGCTGAAAAATGATCCGAATCCGGCCGTTCGGATCAAGGCGGTCGATGCACTGGCGAGGATCGCGGCGAGCGGTCAGCTCGATCAAGCCGCAGTCGATACGCTTCGGCAGAAGGCGATGCAGGCCGATGAAAATCTGTATGTGCGGACCAAGGCCGCCGAGGCGCTCAAACAGCTCAATCCATGACGAAATCGTTCCTTCGAACCGGCGGATTGACGGTCGCGCTCCTGGCGTGCGGATCGCTCTTTGCCGCTGTGACTCACACAGAGCGGTTCACGCGCGACTTCCCGCTGGGAACCGGCGCATCGCTATGGGTCGAAAATCCGGTCGGTGATACGGAGATCATCGGCGTCGATGGCGATACGGTTTCTGTTTCCGTCGTGAAGTTCGTCAATGCGCCCGACGCGGCGACGCTGGCTGAAGGCCGCGAGCAGACACAGGTCTACATGGGCGGCGACGGAAAGGCGTTCATCGTGCGCACGATCGTCGCTCCGCCGCAGACCGCGAAGTGGAAGAGCACGGTCAGCTACGTGATTCGCGTACCGCGTGTTGCGCAGGTCCACCTCGTCACGGCCATCGCGGATCACGTCCGCATCGCCGGAGTCGCCGGTGCAGTGACGGTCAAGAATTTCGGCGGCGACAT
>CAZKID010000521.1:0-3638 GCA_964552405.1 uncultured Thermoanaerobaculia bacterium | reverse complement strand
TTGGCCAGCTGCTCGAAATGGTTCCGGGTCATCGTGGCATCGGCGGTAGACAGCTTTCTCCATGAAGGCGAGCGCGATGTTCCGGTGCTGGCCATCTTGGACGAATTTGCAAGCGCGGTGCGGCAATTGGGCGTGATCGAGACGGCTATGGGCCTCGCCGCAGGTTACGGGCTTCAGATACTTCCAGTACTGCAAGACCTGTCTCAGCTACAAGGCTTATACCCGCAAACCTGGGAAACATTTTTGGGGCGGCCGTTTTTAATCTTTTCCCGATTTTCCCGGTAGCGCCCCTTCCATTCGGTATGGCTCTTCGGACCCTTCTCTTCGAGAAGGCTGATGAGACCTTTGATTTCCTTCGGCTGATACAGCCGGCGCAGACCGACGCGATCCGTATTGCGGATCGGCACCATCAGCCGCGAGTTATTGGCCAGTAGCCGGAGGTGGTAATAGGACTCATCTGATCCCATGATTGCCGATGCGCCGATCTGTTCGACGACCGTGACCCCATGATTCGGATAAACGAGCTTGTCCCCGACCTTGAAACCAAGCTTCAGTGACGACAATTGTGGCTCCTTTCGGAAGTGTTACGGAAACAACCAGAGGGATGCGCATTCTACTTTAGCCCCCCTCTTCCGTCAAACCTGCAGAGATGGAAATCTGAGCAAATAACGCTCAAACCAGGCTCAAAAACGTGCGTTGCGACACAAGTATCGCGCCAGGCGGCATGCGCGACTCGTGCCGAAAGTCACCCGAAGGCGTGGCAGCTCTCAGCCATGTTATCTTCTCGCAGGTTTCCACAAAAATTCGTTCTTGAACCGCGCGTCGAGGAGGATCGATCGTGATCATCATCTGGCGAGGCTATGGACTCGTTGTCCCGATCGTTTGTCTGGGAGCTCCTGCCGCGTTTTACTTTCTCGCTGAGCAGGCGTTCGGCGCCGGCTACCCCAGGACACACGGCTGGGTGGTCTTTCTCGGACTCGTCGCAACGACAGCGCTGATGTTTTTCATCGCCAGGTCCGCTGAGAAGTCAGGGCGCGAAGGCGATCATTTCTTCTTCATTCCACTGCGCATCTGGCCGATGATCTTCGGAGCCTACGCCGTCGTGATGACTATCTCCCTCATGATCAACTCACCGGCTCGATCAGCGCAAACCGAGCCTGTCGCGGCAGCATCTACCGCCCCCGCACCCGAAGTTCCTGCACCACAACCCGCTCCGGCTCCGGTGACTGAGGCCAGCGCCGCGCCGACAGGCTTCATCGAGCCGCCCACGCGCCGCGAACCGCCGAAGCGGCCACCTGTCACACAAACCGTGGCTGAGGAAGCGCCGCGCGCATTTGCGCAGGTGTATATCGATAACGCCACACGCACGTACTACACGGAGAACTGTCCTGGCCGGCCGGCTGGCGCGCTGAAGATCGCGAAGAGCGCGGCGGTCACGCAGGGCTACTCTCCTGCGTGTCCCTGAAGTCTTTACCGCCGCAGCCGTCTAACCAGCTGATGCAGCCGGTCGAGGCCCGCGCGGCGTTCCGCATCGGTTCCCGTCAGCAGATCCTCGATCGTCTGAAGTTCCCCATACACATCCGAGGCCGCACTCACCTCGAGGGTCGCTCCCGACGGAACGGGGGTAACGGCCGGTACGGGACTCTGCACGTGCAGACTCGCCAGCATCCGCTGCGCGGTCGCGCGCAACGACGCCACGTCCACCGTATCGAGATTCCGCTGAATCGACTTCGCGTTCGTCACCGCATCGGCGTACGGACTGTCCGGATTGTCGAACACCTTCGCCTGAATGATCGTGAGCACGAGGTTGCCGTAGCCGGAGTCTTTCTGCGCGCGCGCAAACACACGCGCGGTCACCTGGCGGCCGATGTCCGGAAAGTCTACGTTGCGCGTCTCGCCCGCTTCCATCATTGCCTTGATCGGAAAGTTCACCTTCTTGGGTTCCGACGCACCTTGTGGGATGTATTCGATCTCCGCATTCTCGATCCACAACGGGCGATTCTTCGTGACGAGCATCCGTCGCTGCGGCAACCCGATGGTCAGGCGATATCCGAACTCGCCATGCAGCTCCAGCTTCGTCGTGCGATCGTCGCTCGACGGCTGCACGGAGAACGAGTCGGAGACGCGTGAGGCCTCCATCCGCTCGTAACTCGCGTAGGCGTACGTGCCATCAGCGCGGCGCCCGCGAAGCAATTCGACGTCTTCGTAGATGATCCGCCGCAGCACATCCTTCGGCAGCTCGCTGCCCTTGCTCACTTCGGCAACACGATCGATCACTTTCGCGTCGTCCGCAATGCGCGCCACCGGCATTTGGACCTGTTGTGCAATCGCCGTCGTCGCCGCAAACAGAATGATTCCGAGTTTCATCGCTTCACTCCCAACTCACCCAAAGCACTCGTTCCAGGCATGTCATCGTGCGGAAGACCGAGGTAGTCGCAGATCGTGGCGCCGAGATCGGCGAACGTGGTACGCGTGCCGAGCGGCCGCTGCTCGCGAATCGCGGGGCCTGCGACGAGCATCGGAACGTACTCGCGCGTGTGATCGGTCGAGACATCGGTCGGATCGCAGCCGTGATCCGCGGTGATGAAGAGTAGATCGTCGGACCGCATCGCATCCAGCAGTCCGCCGAGCTCCTGATCGAAAGTCTCGAGCGCCTTCGCGTAGCCATGCGCATCGTTGCGATGTCCGTACTTCGAGTCGAAGTCGACGAGGTTCGTGAAGATGAAACTCGCGTCCGACTCGCGGACGAGATCGATCGTCTTGCGCATGCCGTCCGAATTTGACTCGGTGCGAAGCTCCTGATCGATGCCGACGCGATCGAAGATGTCGGCGATCTTGCCGAGGCCGATTACACGCTTGCCGTTTTTGGAGGCGCGCTCGACGACTGTTTCGCCCGTCGGCTTCACTGAGAAATCTTTGCGATTCGCGGTGCGCTTGAATGCACCCTTGCCGGGCCCGAGGAATGGGCGCGCGATGATGCGGCCGATGTTGTGCTCGCCGCGCATCAGCTCGCGCGCGACCGCACAGATTCGCCAGAGCTCTTCGATCGGAATGACTTCTTCGTGCGCCGCGACCTGAAACACCGAATCCGCCGACGTGTAGACGATCGGCGCTCCAGTGCGCATGTGCTCTTCCCCGAGCTCATCGAGGATCACCGTGCCGCTGGCCGGCTTGTTGCCGAGAGTCTTGCGGCCGATGCGCTTCTCGTATTCGTGAATGACTTCGGGCGGGAAGCCATCAGGATACGTGCGGAACGGATCCGTGACGACGAGCCCCATCATTTCCCAGTGACCTGTCGTCGTGTCCTTACCCGCGCTGACTTCTGCCATGCGCCCGAATGCGGACATGGGCGCGTCCTTCGTCGCAGGTTCGGGAAGCGTGTGCAGAAGGCCGAGTTTCGCAAGCGTGGGAAGGCTCGGATGCTCGGCGCTCAGCACGTGGCCGAGCGTGTTGGAGCCTTCGTCACCGAACTCTTTGGCGTCCGGAAGTTCGCCAACACCCAACGAATCACAAACGATGGTAATGACTCTCATGAGGGATGAAGGATGAGGGATGAGGGATGAGGGCGTCAAACGGAGAGATGGCCTGTCAGCGCTTTTTCAGGTTCTTTACCGACGACACGAAGATCGCGATTAGGT
>CAZKID010000520.1:0-3638 GCA_964552405.1 uncultured Thermoanaerobaculia bacterium | reverse complement strand
TTTCTCTTACTCAGTCGCGTCGCGCAGCGACGTCGCCCGCTCGGGATGACGGAGACCCTCGCGGAGGGGCGAAGGATTCGCCGCTTGCCGGAATGATTCTCCTGCTGTAGCTTTTATCCCGCCCACATGAGAGTCGCCTTCATCAAGCCTCCAGTCGGGGGAATCCTCGGCCTGGAGATGCTCACCTTCGTCGAGCCGCTCGGTCCTATCTGCGTCGCCGCCTGTCTCGAGCGCGACGGTCACGAGTGCATGGTCATCGATCTGCGCATCGATGGCGAAGAGCACGGAATGGCGCAGTGCCGGAAGTTCGGACCGCAGGTCGTCGGCCTGCAGTGCAACTTCACGACGGAGCGCAATCGCACCGTGCGCCTCGCGAAGCGGATCAAGCGCGAGATGCCGGACACGATGGTCGTGGTCGGCGGCCATGACGCGTCGCGCGATCCGGATTGGTTTCACGATTCCTCGATCGACGTGATCGCGATCGGCGACGGCGAAGAAGTGATGCCGCCGCTGGTGAACGCGCTGAAGGACGGCCGCGATCTCCACGGTGTGCCGGGACTCCTCCTTCGCGACAAGGATCAATGGGCCTCGACGGGTCACGCGCCGACGCGCCCTGACCTCGACGGCTATCCGATGCCGGCGCGCCATCTCATCAAACAGTACGCACCGCACTACTACATCAACTTCAACAAGCCGCTGGCACTCATGGAGACCGCGCGCGGCTGTCCCTTCCGCTGCAACTTCTGTTCGGTCTGGAAGTTTCACGAGGCGACGTTCCGGCAGAAGTCGCCGGAGCGTGTCGTCGAAGAGCTGCGCCAGATCGAGGCGCCGAACATCTTCATCACCGATGACATTTTCTGGATGGACGTCAAGCGCGGCGAAGAGATGGCGCGTCAGATCAAGAAGTCGGGCATCAAGAAATTCTTCACGGTGCAGACACGCACGGACATCATCGTGAAGTTCCCGCATCTCATCGAGATGTGGAAGGACTGCGGCCGCCTCGCCATCTTCCTCGGCCTCGAATCCGTCACGGACGAAGGTCTCGCCGCGGTCAACAAGAAGAACAAGGCGTGCAACAACGTGAAGGCGATCGAGCTGCTGAAGGAGATGGGCGTCGGCTTCACGCCGAACTTCATCGTCGATCCCGCGTGGGACCGCGAAGACTTCACGCGCCTGCGCGAATGGATCTCACAGATGGGCGCCTACAACAGCGGTTTCTCGATCCTGACGCCGCTGCCGGGCACCGATCTCTGGAACACCGCGAAGATGGATGTGACGACGTACGACTGGGAGATGTACGACATCGTCCACGCCGTCCTGCCGACGAAGCTGCCACTGCCTGAGTTCTACGCCGAATACTCCGGACTCTGGCAACACGCGCTCGACGTCCGCTACAAGTACAAGGGGAAGATCAAGACATACGCCCAACTCGGCGCTGCACTCGCGATGGGGAAGGTGTCGTTCAACGCGGTCCGGAAGGGGATGAACATCGCGAAGGTGTTCAGCAAGCCGGACACCTTCCTCAAAGCGCACGAGACGATGACGATGGTTTAGGGCGTCACCGTCCAGACCAGGGCGCCGCTTGCCGGATTCAATGCGGTCAACGTCACGCCGGCCTGCATCATCGGCCCTGACGCCGATGGCCGTCCGTGAATGACGCCGGGGCTCATCAGCGCCGCGCTCTTCACGCTCGTCACATAGATCAACGTCGAGGTGGCGGTGACACCGCTGCCGAACGAATCGAACGTCGTCTTCCACGCCTGCACACCATCGGCAAGCCGCAGCGCGATCACTTCCGTTCCGCTCTTCGTCAGATTCAGCACGATCACCTTGTCACCGCTGATGGCGAGATCGATGATCATCGTGCCGCCCTTGAAGCGCCACTTCACGGCTCCGCTGGCACTCACCGCGATCAGCTCTGAGTTGATCGCGCCGCTGCCGGACATCATGTTGCCGAGGTCGGCCGAGGTCTTCCGAAGAAGCGCGGTCCCGTCCGGCGCGATCAGCGCGGACATCATTCCCATGTCGTCGGCAAGCGTTGCGGTTGCACAAAGAAGTGCCAGGGCGAAGAGGAGTGTTCTTCTCATGAGCGGCAAGGTAAGCCAGCGACACGGGATGTCGCGGTGTTCGCGCACACACGTTCATGTGCTTATGCTTGACTGCGCATGAATCTTCTCCAGCTGTTCGATCTCTCGCTGGTTGGCCGTCCTGCCGCGCCTGCGCTGGAATGGCAGGGGCGGACGTATTCCTTCGGCGAGCTCGAAGCTCGCAGCAACCGTGTGGCTCACGCGCTTCGCGCGCGCGGTTTCACGAAGGGCGACCGGCTTGGCGTCTATCTCGCGAACTCGATCGAGATGATCGATCTCTTTCTCGCGTGCGTGAAGCTCGGCGTGATCTTCGTGCCGATCAACATCCTCTATCGCGAGCGTGAGATCGCCCATATCGTTGGAGATGCCGAGCCGCGCGAGGTGATCACGGGTGACGTGCCGTACGCGGAGGATTCGTCGCGCCCGATGGTTGCGCTGGACGGCGACACGCCGGCCGCGATCATCTACACGTCGGGCACGACGGGTGCGTCGAAAGGTGCGGTGCTCACGCACAACAACTTTGCTGCGAATGCCGTCAACTTGTTGACGGCCTGGCAGATCACGGAGCGCGATCGGTTTCTTCTGCCGCTTCCGCTCTTTCACATTCACGCGCTCGGCAACGGGCTGCACTGCTGGCTCATGAGCGGCTGCCGCATGCGTCTGCTCGAACGCTTCGAGCACGCGAAGGCGGCCGCCGAGCTGCTCGACTTCAAGCCGACGCTGCTCTTCGGCGTGCCGACGGTGTATGTGCGTCTGCTCGAGACTCCGCCCGAAGCGGCGCGCGAGATCGGCGCAGCGATGCGCCTCTGCGTGTCGGGTTCCGCGCCGCTGCCGCCGCACGTGCTCGAAGGATTTCGCGCGCTGTTCGGACAAACGATTCTCGAACGCTACGGCATGACCGAGACGTTCATGACGATCAGCAATCCATATGTTGGCGAGCGGCGCGCGGGAACGGTCGGCTTTCCTCTGCCGGGTGTCTCCACGCGCATCGAGGACGGCGAGCTGCTCGTGAAATCGCCGGCGCTTTTCTCCGGCTATTGGCGCCGCACCGGCTCTCCGTTCACGGCTGATGGTTACTTCCCCACCGGCGACATGGCCTCCGTGTCCGACGACGGCTACTACACTCTCCTGGGCCGCAGGAGCGATCTGATCATCAGCGGCGGCTTCAACATCTATCCGCGCGAGATCGAGGAGTTGCTGCTCGAGCAGCCTGGCGTTGCGGAGGCCGCGGTCGTCGGTGTGAAGGATGACGTGCGCGGCGAAGTGCCGGTCGCGTTCCTCACCGGCGACTTCGACGCGGTGGTTCTGGAGCGCATCTGCCGCGAGCAGCTTGCCTCGTTCAAAGTGCCGCGGCGATTTGAGAAGGTAGATTCGATTCCGCGCACGGCGTTGGGCAAAGTGCAGAAGCACCTGCTGACAACGTGACCGTGTGCCCCGCACGCGCGACCCGTCATCCCTCCCTCGTCTGAGCCCTGAGATAGTCCCTTCTCCCCCGCGCACGGGGGAGAAGGTGCCCGAAGGGCGGATGAGGGGCGGTTTTCGTGTGAGGCA
>CAZKID010000519.1:0-3642 GCA_964552405.1 uncultured Thermoanaerobaculia bacterium | reverse complement strand
TTTCACGCCGACTGACGGAGCCGCGACGCTGCCCGTCAACTACACATTAACCGGTGCGGATGCCGGCGTGCACACCTTCACCAATGCCTTCACGTTCCGCACGATCGGTGCGCAGGTCGTGACAGGAACCGATAGCGTCACAAACACCATCACCAATTCACGCGGCATCGTCGTCGGACCACCAACGCCCACCGGCGTCACCGCGACTGCCGATACGCCGGCGCACGTATGGGTCACATGGAATGCTTCGGCAGGCGCCGCGTCGTATCAGATCGTGAGAATCTCCGCTGCGGGACAGCAGACGTTTACCGCGGGCGTCAATAGCTACGGCGACAACGTTACGACTGGCAATGCGTATATCTACAAGGTCTGTGCACTCGACTCATCCGCGCATGCATCCGCCTACAGCACACCCGACATCGCGATTGCGAAGACGTTCACCGACGATCCTCCGTCTGCCCATGTAACGAGGATCAAGGCCATTCATGTCACCGAGCTGCGTGATGCGATCAATGCGCTTCGCCTCGCGGCGGGCATCGGCACCACGACATTCACTGACGGGTCCCTCACAGGCATCAACGTGAAGAAGACGCACCTCGACGATCTCCGCACGCAATTGATCGCCGCGCGTGCCGCCGCCGGTCTCGCCACTGCCGCGTTCACCGATCCGACGATCACGGCTCATGGCACGCAGGTCAAAGCTGTACACATCCAGGAGTTGCGGGATCGGTTGAAATAAGGTGCTGGGGTGCTGGGGTCATGGTGAGGCACACGCAGTGCCCCAGAGCCCCTCCATCACACTCCCATGTGACGGCAGTCATCCTCCCCCGGCAGTACATTTGGCGACCATCACGAACGATGCGCCATGCCTCCGAGGAAGAAGCCTTCCTGCGCATACTCGACGTGCTGGCTCTCTGCGCGGAACCGATGTTCGCTCTCAGCGAGCGCCATCGCATCATCTTCTGGAACAAAGCGATCGAGCGTCTACTCGGCTACACGTATGACGATGTCGTAGGACGGGGGTGCGGCGACGTCCTTGCGGGACTGGACCCTTTCGGCAACCGATACTGCACGGATCTCTGCCCTGTCATGTCGATCGTGCAGCGCGGCGATTGCGTGAAGCAGTTCAGCCTGCAGGCGCGCACGAAAGACGGCCGGCACATCGCGCTCGACATCGCGACCGTGAAGTTCGCGATTCCGCAGTCGCACCGGATGGTGCTCGCGCACATCGCGCAACCGGGGCGCGAAATCGTGACCGCACCTCGCGAAGCACCGGCGCACACTAACCATTCGCTGCACCCCGACGCACGTGTCCGCTCGCTCACGACACGTGAAAACGAGATCCTGGCGATGGTTGCCTCCGGCTGCTCCACCAGCACCATCGCCGGCCACCTCGGCATCTCGCCGCTCACCGCGCGCAACCACATCCAGCATCTCTTCGCGAAGCTCGAGGTGCATTCCAAGGCCGAGGCGGCGGCGTTCGCTTACCGGATGCAGATCGTCTGATCGGTCACAAACGCTGTTTCAAATCCTCGTAGTCGTTCGCGGACAAAGCCTTCTCCGCGACTTCCATGAGCGTCTCGAACACCGGCTTCGGCGCGTTGTCGCGAACAGTCAGATACAGATCCGCACGCTCGGGAGGACTCAGTGCCGGCAGCATGAACTCGAAGCTCGAGGCCACCTGCTCGAGAGCAAGGCTCTTGCGGAATTGCCCGATCGCATCCGCAAGCTCCTCGTGCGGACAGCGTTCCCAGAGCGCAGGATTCGCGACGTCTTCCTCATCCGCGAGATGCTCGAGGTATCCGGCGATCCAACGATTCAGCGCGGCGTAGAACGCCAGGCCCGCCGCGTTGCGATCCTTCGCGGAATCAACGTTACGCAACTGCTCGTCCAGCACGTCCAGAACCGGATCGAGCGACGCGTGCTGGCGCTCCATGTACTCCGCAACTTCCGGCGCGTACTTCACGAGCAGGGGCTGCATGTATGCATCCTCGTAGGTGCTGTGCTCGCGCAACGCGCGCGTCAGGCGTGTGAACTCGTCCGTGAGACGGGCGATCGCCGTTTCATCGTGTTCGTAGTCGAGCAGGCCCGCGCGCGCCGCGAGCTCGAAGAGCGCGCGGCGAATCGCCTTGTGATAGTTGCCGTAGAAGTTGAGTTTCGCTTCGGACATCGAAGGAGATTGTAAATGGAGAGCGGGCGTCTCCCCCGCACTAGTTGACCGGCTCGCGATCCCTTTCGCTCCAGGTGCGAATCGACGACACGCTCTGGAACCCGCGCGGCAACTTGAGCCCGCGCTGCGCGCGCTTGCCGAGGTAGCTCTCGAGATCCGCGCCTTTGAGGTTCGTGTAGCGCTTGCCCGCCGTCACGACGAGGATGCCACCCTCCGGCACCACCGCGACTCCGACGACCTTCTCCGGCGCGATCGGCGTGCGATGGATCTTGATCGTCTGCACGCCTTTCCCTTTTCCGAGCTCGGGCAGTTCGTTCACCGCGAAGAGCAGCAGCTTCCCTTCCGTCGTCGCCGCGGCGATGCGATCCGATTCCATCGACATCACGCGCTGCGGCCGCAACAGCGCCGCACCATCCGCAACGTTCACGATCGCCTTGCCTGCCTTGCGATCCGTGATCATCTCGCCGAGCTTGATCACGAAGCCGTAGCCATCGTCGGTCGCCAGCAGCCAGAGATCATCGGCCTCGCCCATCATCACGCCGGCGAACGACGCGCCGGGCGGCGGCTGCACCGATGACGACAGCGGCTCGCCATGTCCCTTCGCGGACGGCAGCTCGTGCGCGGACAACGCATACGTGCGGCCCGTCGAATCGATGAACACCGCCTGCTGGTTGCTGCGCCCCTTCGCCGCATGCAGGAACGCGTCGCCCGACTTGTACTGCAACATCGTCGGATCGATGTCGTGTCCCTTGCCAGCGCGAATCCAGCCGCGCTCGGAGAGCACGACCGTCACCGGCTCGGATGGAATCAGCGCCGTCGGATCGAGCGCCTTCGCCGCCTCGCGCTCCACGATCGGCGACCGCCGCTTGTCTCCGAACTCCTCGGCATCGCGCTCGAGCTCATCTTTCACCTGCTTGTGCAGCAGCTTCTTCGAGCCAAGAATCTTCTCGAGATTCGCCCGCTCGGTCTGCAACTTGGCCTGCTCGCCGCGGATCTCCATCTCCTCGAGCTTGTTGAGATACCGCAGCTTGAGTTCGAGAATCGCCTCGGCCTGAATCTCGGTCAGCTTGAAGCGCTGCATGAGCACGGGCTTCGGCTCGTCTTCGCGGCGGATGATGCGGATCACTTCGTCGACGTTGAGATAGGCCGCGAGGTAACCATCGAGGATGTGCAGCCGCGCGTTGACCGCGTCGTAGCGATGCTGCAGGCGGCGCCGCACCGTCTCGATGCGGAACTCCAGCCATTCCTGCAGCAGTTCCTTGAGATTGAACAGATGCGGCCGGCCGTCGAGGCCGATCATGTTCATGTTGACGCGATAGCTGCGCTCGAGGTCCGTGGTGGCGAAGAGATGGTTCATCACCTCGCCGACATCGACGCGATTGGAACGCGGCACGAGCACGATGCGGGTCGGATTCCTTTGATCGGAGTCCTCGCGAAAATCCTTGATCATCGGGAGTTTCTTCGCGGTCATT
>CAZKID010000518.1:0-3660 GCA_964552405.1 uncultured Thermoanaerobaculia bacterium | reverse complement strand
AGAGCGGGTTCCTGTTCCCGGTTGGCGATGTCGAGGCGATGGCCGATGCTGCGATCGAGATTCTGTCTAACGATTCATTGCAGCGCAGGTTGGGCAAGGGCGGGAGGCAGGTCGCGGTGGAACGGTTCGATGAGAAGAGGATCGTGCCGAAGTATCGCGAGTTCTACGCGAAGCTCTAGGAGCGCGGGCGTCTCGCCAGCTCTTCATACTCCGAGTACGACTTCATCACCTTTCGCACGTACTCGCGCGTCTCATCGAACGTGATCGACTCGTCGAAGTAGTCGTCGCCCTTCGCCGGCGCCATCCGTTGCCACAGCCGTACTTGCGCAGGCCCCGCGTTGTACGCGGCGACGATCGCATGCTTGTCGCCGCCGAATTCGGCCGACAGCGTCGAAAGGTACTTCGTGCCGATGCGAATCACGATGCGCGGGTCGTAGAGATCTTCCGGTGAGAGATCGACGAGTCCGACCTCGCGTCCGATGTCGCGCGCGGTCGTGATGATCAGTTGCAGCAGTCCTCGCGCCGCCACCGGCGACTTTGCCCGCGGATTGAATCGCGACTCCTCGCGCATGATCGCCAGCACGAGGTTCGGATCGACGCCAAAGGCCTTCGCATCCTCCCCGATGTAGCCGTAGAAGTCGCGCGGGTAGAGCAGCGCGCGCGCGATCTTCGGCAGCGCGGTGTTTGGCGGAAGCCCTTTCACCATGACTTCGATCGCGTAGATCGATTCGCGTGGAGCGCCGGCGCGGCTGAATGCGAGCGATTGCGTCAGCGCGCTGTTCGCCGGATGCAGAGGCCACCGCTTCGGGATCTCGTCGGTGACTTCGTCGAAGAGACCCATGGCCATGAGTTGATCTGCGCGATTCGTCGTCCCGAGGGGAAACGCTGGAAATGATTCGGGTTTCAGTTCGATGGTCCGAGGTACAGACGAGGCGTCCGCACTCCGCTTTGGTTTCTTTGTGTAGAGCGCGTAGGCGTGCTCGGCGTCGGTGCGTGCCGGATCCTTCGGCGCGATCTTTCGCATGAGTGCGAGATCGGCCGTCGCTTCCGCCACTCGCTTCTGTTTCATCCGGAGGCGAATGCGTTGTGTGAGCGCGGCGAGTGTCGACGGAGTGCGCACGGGGAGCGCGATCGCCGCCGTCATCAGCCGCTCGCCCGCCGCGTCGTCGCCCATCAATTGCGCGGCGCGCGCCGCGTGCCAGAGGAACATGCTCTTCTGCCGAGGATCGCGCGTCGCATTGGCTCCGCGCAGATACCATTGCTGTGCCTCGCCGAACTTCTCGTCACCGAAGTAGCTGCGGCCGATCTGAAAGACGATCGCATCCGTCTTCGGCACGGCGGGCAAGGTCAAGAGAGCTTCGGCACGATCGAAGTGCCGGTGGTTGTGCATCGTCTCGCCGAGTGTCGCGAGTTGCTGTGCATTGAGGCGCGAAATCAGATCGGGATGATCGAGCGAGCGTGCCGCACGATCCGCGGGATCATCCATCGTGCCGGCGCGAAGGACCTCGAGCGCCTTCTGCATGCCGGCTTCGGTCTTGCCGAGCCGAATCATCATCTCAGCCAGGTGCGCATCGAGATCGCGGCGCCGCGCGGTGTTCGCGGATGGGTAAAGGCGTGACGTGAACGACGCGAGGGCATTCACGTCGTTGCCGTGTGTGAGATGTTCGGTCTCTGCCTCGATCGCCTCGTCGCGATGAATCGACGACGGGTAGCCGAAGATCAACTGCTGGCGCAGCGCGCTCGAATCGTCGAGGACGGCGACGCGATAGAGCGCCAGATCGCGAAACGGATTGCCATCCGCGAGGAATGGTTGCAAGTGCCGCTTCGCATCCGCCGGTTCGTCCGCTTCGCTCTCCGCGCGCCCATGCAGAAAGGCGAGATTGTTGCCGGCGTAGAGAGCGGGCGATTGTTTCTCGATTCTGTCGAGCATCGCCGCCAGCTCTTTCCAGCGGCCCGCGGACTCGAGCTCCGAGAAGCGCGCAGTCCATTCTTCGATGGGCGGAAGAACAGGCGTGGCGGCGGCTACGGCCGCCCTGGGCTTCGCCGCTGGCTTTTCACGCCGCCGCGTGAGTGTCAGAGCGATGAGCACGGCGACGACCGCGATCGATGTGCCGGTGATGAGGAGTGCGCGTCGGTTCAAGCATCATCTCGGGCAAGCGTCCCCGAGACGATGGCCTGGGGAGCGCGCCTGAGAATCTCTGCCCGTGCAATCGCGTAGCCAAGGATCGCGTCGACGAGCATGCGCCGCCCGTCGCGCGACAGGAGGATCAACACCTTCTGCTTCACCTCGCGCACTTCGACGATGTCTTCCCACCGCATCCAGCTGCCGCGCTTTCCGGCCCATTTCAGAAACCGGTTCTCGTACATCACGCCCGAGCTGCTGACGTAGATGTGATCGCCGTATTGCAGCAGCATTGCGGCGAAGGTACCGAGGAAGAGAAGGATGAGGCCGGCGAAGCTGGGAACGTCGATGTCGTCCGCGCTTTCCGAGAGGTAATAGAAGACGAGCGCCGCCGAGCCGAACACCGCGGCGCAGGAGATCAGACGTGACACGGGAGGGCGGTCGAATTTGAGGATCGTTTCTTCCATAGTTCAGTGATGGGTAACGAGTGACGAGTGACGAGTGACGAGTGACGAGTGACGAGTGACGAGTGCTGAGTGACGAGTGACGAGTGACGAGTGGGGTACTGAGCCTTTACTCAGTACTCAGTACTCAGTACTCAGCACTCGCTACTCGCTACTCGCTACTCGGTACTCGTACAGTACAATCGCCGTCTTTTATGCGCTGGACCAAGTATTTTCTAAACACGTTGCGTGAAGTCCCCGCCGACGCGGATGTCATCAGCCAGAAGCTGATGATGCGCGCCGGAATGATTCGAAAGGTTGCCGCCGGCATCTACACCTATCTGCCGCTCGGCCTCCGGTCCGTCAAAAAGCTCGAGAACATCGTACGCGAGGAGATGAATCGCGCCGGTGCCGTCGAGCTGTCGATGCCGGCGATTCAGCCGGCGGAGCTGTGGATGGAGTCGGGCCGCTGGCAGAAGTATGGGAAAGAGCTGCTCCGCATCAAGGATCGCCATGAGCGCGATTTCGTCTTCGGACCGACGCACGAGGAAGTCATCACCGACACCGTGCGCGATGCGATCAACTCGTATCGCCAGCTGCCGATCAACCTCTATCAGATCCAGACGAAGTTCCGCGATGAGGTTCGTCCGCGCTTCGGCCTGATGCGCGGCCGCGAGTTCATCATGAAGGACTCCTACTCGTTCCACTCGTCGCCGAAATCTCTCGACGAGACGTACGAGGCGATGCGGCAGGCGTACACGGCAATCTTCCATCGCTGTGCGTTAGACCACGTAGCCGTCGAAGCCGATACCGGCAACATCGGCGGATCCGCTTCTCATGAGGTCATGGTCCTGGCCCAGTCGGGTGAGGATGCGGTCGTCAGCTGTCCGAATTGCCGCTACGGCGCGAACGTGGAGAAGGCCACGTCGAAGTTCTTCGACCAGCCTTCGGCGTCAGCACCAATGGAGGAGCTCGCCCCCATTCACACGCCGGGGACACAGTCCATCGACGACGTCGGCAAATTCCTCGGCAAGCCGACGTCTCAGCTCGTGAAGACGCTGGTGTTCGACACGGATGAGGGCGTGGTGATGGTTT
>CAZKID010000517.1:0-3696 GCA_964552405.1 uncultured Thermoanaerobaculia bacterium | reverse complement strand
CATGGTCAAGGTCAAGCACATGAAGACCGCCGACTGTGTCGTCGGCGGCTTCCGCTATGGCGAGAAGACGAAGAGCGTGGGCTCTCTCCTCCTCGGCCTGTACGACGATGAGAAGCGGCTCGTGCACGTGGGACATACGTCATCGCTTCGCGCCGCCGAGCGCATGGCGCTGACGAAGAAGCTCGAGGCGATGCGCGACGTAAACCCGTTCGAAGTGCGCGTTCCGGGCGGCCCATCGCGCTGGACGGAGCGCAGCGGCGATTGGGTGCCGGTGCGTCCCGAGCTCGTTTGCGAAGTCGAGTACGACTACTACTCGCAAGGTCGCTTCCGCCACGGCTCGAAGTTTCTCCGCTGGCGCCCGGACAAGAAACCGAAGCAGTGCAGGATGGAGCAAGTCGAGAAGAGGGATGAGGGCGGAAGGATGAGGGATGCGGCGGCGTTGTTGGGTTCGTGATTCGACGGCTCATCCCTCATCCCTCATTCCTCATCCTCCTGTTCGCCTTCGCAGCCGGCGCGCGCGCCCAGGCGGTCCGCATCACCGACAAACCGGCCTCGCTGGTCCACGGCAGATTCGTGGTGCCGATCGTCGCGACGGATCCCGTGCAGCGGCTCGAGCTGCTGATCAACGGTGTCCACTTCGCGCAGGCCATCGGGCAGCGCGCGAATTTCGAGGTGCACATCGGCGAGTACATCCGCCGCCTGCGTCTTCGTGCCGTTGGCTATGACGCGCAGGGTGCCGTCGCCGGTGATGATGAGATGGTCATCAACGATCCGCGTCCACCGTTTCGCGTGCGGATGCAGGCGCCCGCGGTGCTGCCGGCGAGTGGAAGTGTCTCGCTCGGCGCGAGCGTCATTCACCCCGAGGAGCTCAGGATCGCGGGAGTGGATTTCTTCGTCGGCGAGACGAAGCTTGGAACGGCAACCAGCGAGCCGTTCACCGCATCGTTCGATTCGTCGAAGTTTTCGAATGCCGTCTACGCGCGTGTCGTGGCGCGAACGACGAGCGGAGATGAAGCGAACGACGTGGCGTTCTTCGGCTCGCAGCCGCGCGATCAGATCGACGTCACGCTGCAGCAGATTCCCCTCTCGATCGCGAGCGGAACGGCACCGCTGCGCGTGGAGGATCTCACGCTGTACGACGACGGTCAGCCGCGCAGGATCGAAGCGCTGTCACCGGCGGGTGATCAGCCGTTGAACGTGATCCTGCTGATCGATTACTCGGAGTCGATGCTCGACGAGTTGCCGGTCGTCAAGGCCGCCGCGCGCCAATTCGCGCAGGCGCTGCTGCGGCCGCAGGATCGCATTGCGATCGTCGGTTTCAATCAGCGGGTCTTCTGGCTCACGCCATTCACGAACGACTGGAAGAGCGCGGCCGAGGCGGTCGATCGCGTCAAACCGATTGGCGAGAAGCATCTCTATGACAGCGCGGTCGAGATGCTGTTCGAGTTGCAGAAGACATCCGGGCGCCATGCGCTCGTCGTGCTGACGGATGGCGTGGATCAGGGTTCGACGTTCAAGCTCGATCATCTGGTGCACTACGCGCGATATGCGGGCGTGCCGGTGTATCCCATCGTGAAAAACAAGATGCTTGCGCGGCTGATGCACTTCGGCATCGGCCAGATCGAAGCGCGAAAGCTCGCGGTGATTGCGAAGGACACCGGCGCCACGTACTTCATCATCAACAAGGAGCGCGAGCTGCCGAACGTCTACGCCCGCCTCGCGCAGGAGCTGCGACAGCAGTATCAGTTGATGTTCTACTCGCCCCCCTCGACGACCGACCAATGGCACGCGCTGAAGGTGGAGTCGAGCGCGGGGCAGGAGCTGCGTGTGCCGCGGGGGTATTTTCCGTAGGGGATACGTCGAATGGGTTCGCCGGCACGCGGGCTCGTGGTGGAGTCTCCATGGATGCAATGTTCGGTTAGGGGGCTCAGGCGGTCGATTCGAGAGGTTGAGATGGGACAACCGCGAGCCCGCGCAACTGCGTGGCCCGCCCCCGGCACGTCTCGTGAACTAACCCCAGCCGTGACCGCCGCGGACTCAACGCTCTTTCCGCGCCCCATCAAGCGGCACCGCGTTTTCGGTGGGCTCACCGAACGACAGGAGCATGTTTTCACGTGGCTCGCGGTCGTCGTCATTCTGCTCATGATGACGGGGTGGGTCGGCGCGATTCAGCAGACTCTGCATGAGCGCCGCGCGGCAATCGCAGAAGCGAAGAGCGTCGGAATGCCGCCGCCTCCGCCGGTCATCGCGACACAACAGATCACTGCGTCGCTGCTCGGGCCGGCGAGTGCGCCGGCTGCGGCGTACATCAACGACGCGATGCTCGCGTTTCTCACGCCGTTGCGAGGGAAAAGCGGCAAGCTCCAATTCACGACCGAGCTTCCCGGCGCTTCGATTGCGACCGCTCCTTCGAATGCGACATCTGTTCTGTCGCAGGGGACGCAGGAAATCAGCTCGTCGTTTACGGCGCCGGACAATCCCGGTGTCTACGATCTCGCGGTGAAGATCGATCAGGCGACGCGCCAGATCGGCGATTTCAGCGTCATCACGCTCGTTCCCTTCAACGAAAAGCACGCCGGCCGCATCGGCCTCTACTACCTCGGCAATTGGCCCTTCGAGCGTGGCGCGCCGGCGAAGGCCGCCTATGCGAATCCCTCGGGATTCATTCAAGTCACGCCGGACAATGCGGACACTGCGGTATCAGCACATTTCAAGCTGCGTGACTTCCTGACGAAGGATCAGCCGAACGTCTGGCCGAAGTATCTGCTGCTCAATCCCGCGCTGCTCGACAAGCTCGAGCTCACGATTCAGGAGCTCGAAGCGACCGGCCATCCTGTTCGGAACCTGCATGTGATGAGCGGCTTCCGCACGCCGAATTACAACGTCAGCGGAGGCAACACGCAGGGGCGGGCGAATCTCAGCAGACACATGTACGGCGATGCTTCGGATGTGTTCGTCGACAACGATGGCAACGGTGTGATGGACGACCTCAACCACGATGGCCGCGTCGACGTGCGCGATGCCGAAGTGATCGCGCAGGCGGTGGAGCGCGTCGAGCGGAAGAATCCCGGGCTCATCGGCGGAGTCGGCGTCTACTCACCCTGCTGCGGGCACGGTCCGTTCACGCACATTGATGTGCGCGGATTTCGTGCGAGATGGCGCGGATTCGGCAACGGCTGAAGACTGGAGGATCAGGTGGCTGAACAGGTGAAATGTCCGGATTGCAACGGATTGCGTTCCGAGGCCTCGCGCGCGTGCCCTGCGTGTGGTGCGCCGCCGCTACGTGAAGGCGAATTGCGGGCGCATGACGAAGAAGTGCGCGGTGAAGATCTCGAGCCTTACGTGACGCTGCGCTACATCGCGCGGCTCTTCAAAGTGCTCGCAGTGCTGATGCTGGTAATGCTCGTCGGCGAAGTGATCAGCGGTCTCGTCGCTGCCGGTCAGGCTGCGCTGACGACGTTGCTCGGTGAGGCGACGCGTCTCTTCGTGCTCGCCGGATTGATGTGGGGCGGCGGCGACATCACGATCCTACTGGTCGATGCCGGTCACGACTTGCGCGTCGCGCGCATTCTGCTGGGCAGGATCAACAATGAGCTGCACCAGCGGGAAGAGCGCGGCAAGAAGGCGGCCTGAGAAGGTCGTGCGGATGTGCGGGCGCGAGGGTACGCGGTAAAACCACCGCAAGCCCGCGGACCC
>CAZKID010000516.1:0-3702 GCA_964552405.1 uncultured Thermoanaerobaculia bacterium | reverse complement strand
GCGGCAAGAGCGACCGCCGCAGATCTCCAGCGCCATGACGTCAGCGTGCGCACAGCGAGATACGAAAACGCGCAGAAGAAGATCGTCGAGCCCATCGAGTGTCCGCTCGGAAACGAGTAGCCGTGTGCCTGGCGCAATGCCTCCGCGAGGGACGGCCGTGCGCGCGCGAAGTAGCGCTTGAGCTCCTCGTTGAGGATCGCGCCGCCGCCCGCGGTGATCGCGAGATACAAGAGCCAGCGCCGCCGTTGGTCAAACGCGAGCAGCGCACCAACGAAGAGTGCGATGACAGCCAGGCCGACCGGACCGCCGATCGTCGTCATCAGAAGGAAAAAGAAGGTCGAGCTCTGCGTGCGATGCACCGCGGCCCAGGAATGAGCGAGCGCATCGAACTCCGCCAGCGCCGGCGTCTTCGCATGGACAGCCTCGGCGAGATCGAGAAACGCGTCGCCGGCCCAGGCGCTCAATACCGCTCCGGCCACGAGAATTGCGGCGATCGGCCCGTAGGCGCGAAGCCGGGAGACGTGCCGTTCGACGATCGCGTAACGCGTGATCTTGTTCGCGAGAAAAGAGAAGGGATGTTTCGTCAGCGGGGCTGCCGCGTAGATCGCGCCCCAGAGGATCAGAAAAACAGCGACGAATGCCCCGAACAGCATTCGCCCGTCAGAACCCGCCGCTCATGTACTTCCACTGCACGATCTTGTCGTTGATCTCGCGCAGCCGGCGACTGATCATTCGGCAGAGCAGATTGAGGAACTGCAGCGACGCGTGCGGATCCATCGAGAGGATCTCGTTCAGCGTCGCGCGGTCGATCGAGAGCACGGTGGCATCGCCCTCGTGCGCCTTTCCATCGGCGGAGCGTGCCTTGTCGTCGATCAGCGCCATCTCGCCGAAGAAGTCTCCGCGATCGAGCACCGTGAGCGCTTCTTCGCCGACGCCAGGGATGAACTTCGAGATGCGCACGCGGCCGTCGAGAACGATGTAGAGCTTGTCGCCCTTCTCCCCCTCGCGGAAGATCATCGATCCGTCGCGGAAACGCTCTTCGGTCGAGAAGGTCGCGAGCAGCTTCATTTCCGCCGCAGACAGACCGCGCTCGCGGAACAGATCGACTTTATCTTCCGATGCGACCGTGACCTGCTGCGTCTCGCGCTTTCCCTCGGCACGCTTGCGGCCCTGGCCCTTCTTCGCGTCCTCCTGGAAGAAGAGCTTGAGCTGCTCGTTTGCGTCGCGGACTTTTTCCGTCAGCGAGCGCCAGAACGCCCAATGGAGGCCGACCGCCATCTCCTTGTCCTCGTCCATCATCTGGTCGAGAGCACTGAACGAGAACGTGTAGCAGGCGGAAGGCTCGACCGCCATCGCATCGCTGGAGCGGTGCGTCCGATCGATGAAGTTCATCTCGCCGAAGATCGTGTCGGACGTGAGCGCGCCGAGAATCTGCGGGCCGAACGGCGTGTCCTTGCGGACTTCGATGCGGCCATCCTTGACCACGTAGAAGTCCATGGAGCGGTCTTCTTCCTTGAAGACGTACTCGCCGGCCAGCAGTCCGTCGATGCGCGCGAACTTCGAGAGGCGGAAGATCTGCTCGTCCTTCATGTGCTGGAAGACGGCGAACTTGCGCAGATCGGAGGAGATCGTGATGAGGTTGTCGCGCTTCTCGGCATCGCGCGAGATCTTCCGGACGATGTCCTTGAGATCCTTCTTCGACTCGAGACGGAAGAGATTCTCTTTGCGCAGTTCGAGCCGCTCGGTGGCGGTCTGCAACTGCTCGACGCGATCCTTGATCCGCGCGTTGAGATCCTTCGTCTCGATGTTGTTGATGCGCTTGAGCGTATTGATCATCCGGCGTACCGGCTCGGTCGACTCGCCTTTCTGATCCGTGGCGAGCAGGAAGGCGTCGATGAAGTCATTGAGCGACTCGTCGAAATTCTTCAGCTCGAACTGCACGCGTCCGGAGATCTCGGCAAGTCCGCGATCGAAGGGATTCAGCTTGCGCGCCTTCAGGATCTCTTCGTAGGCCAGATCCCACTCGCCTTCCGAGTAGTAGAGGCGGCCGAGGATCTCGAAGGGGCGATAGTTGTTGGGAGTCTTGAACTTTGCGATCTCCAGCAGCTCGATGGCCTTCGACGTTTGATCCTTCGCCATGTAGAACTGCGCGAGGCCGACGTACTGCGAGGAGTCGATCTCGTCGCGCGCTCGTTCGGCGAGAACTTCCTGCCGCACCATGGAGTAGCGCGATTCTTCGGCTTCGCGTTTCAGATCGCGGACGCGCGCGAGGTTGATGCGAATGGCGACGGAGCCCGGCTTGAGCTTCTCCGCCATTTCGTAGAGATGGATCGACTCGTCGAAGAGCCCCTGATCCGCGTAGCGGCGGGCGAGCAAAGCGAGGTCATCCGCCTCGATCGCGACGTTGACCTCGGTCGCCAGAGTGCGGAAGCGCGCGCGAGCCGGTATCGGTTGCTCGGCCATGGAGACAGCTATTATCGCGAATGCAAAATGAAGAAAGCAAAACGCAAAATCGGCGTAACGGCCTTTCTTGCCGCATTTTGCGTTCTGCAGCCTGCCTTTGCGCAGTTTCAGCCCGCGCTGCCCGGATATGAGTTTCAGTTCCCGCGAGACCATGGAACCCACAACGAATACCCGATGGAATGGTGGTACTACACCGGTCATCTGCAGACGAACAGCGGCGCGCGATTTGGCTTCGAGCTGACATTCTTCCGCGTCGGGATCGTGCCGGCGGCGCAGGAGAATCAGTGGGATCTGCGCAATGTCGCGCTCGCGCATTTTGCGGTCAGCGATCTCGATGCGCGCGACTTCCGTTACTACCAGAAGGTCAGCCGCGCTTCGATTTACACGGCGAATGCCGCGGAAGGACGCCTCGAAGTATTCAACGAAGGGTGGCGTGCATCGACCCTTTCCGATGGCGCGTGGCGCATTCATGCGAAGGAAGGGAAAGACTCGCTCGAGCTCGTGCTGCGCACGCGCAAGCCGCCGGCGGTGCATGGAGAGAACGGCATCAGCGTGAAGGCGGGAGGCTTCGGCTACGCATCGCACTATTACTCGATGACGCGGCTCGAGGCGGCCGGTTCGATCAATGGGCATTCGTGCAGCGGTGAAGTGTGGATGGATCACGAGTTCGGCAGCTCGCGGCTTCCGGAGAATCAACGCGGCTGGGACTGGTTCTCCGTGCAACTCGACAACGAGACGGAGCTGATGCTGTACCTGATGCGCCGCATGGACGGCACGATCGATGGCGTTTCGTCGGGCTCGCTGATCACAGGCGAGGGGGAAGTGATTCATCTGCGCCGCGAGCAGTTTCAGGTGAAGGTGACGGATCGCTGGAAGTCGCGCAAGAGCGGCGCGACGTATCCGTCAGGATGGGTGATCGAAGTGCCGTCATTTCGGATCGCGCTGACGCTGACGCCGCAGCTGAAGGATCAGGAACTGCTGACGAAGGGCTCGACCGGCGTCACGTATTGGGAAGGCGCTGTGGCCGCGAACGGCTCGTTTGCAAACAGCGCGGTACGCGGTGAGGGGTATGTGGAGTTGACGGGGTACGACAAGCCGTATCGCGTGCAGATGAAGAATTGACGTGGCGCTTCGCGCTTTGCGGTGAAGAAACCGGCGCTACGCGCCCGTTCTACGAACGTGACACGAATCTGGCGATGCCTAGTTCCTTCTCCCCTCCGCGAGGGGAGAAGGTGCGCG
>CAZKID010000515.1:0-3713 GCA_964552405.1 uncultured Thermoanaerobaculia bacterium | reverse complement strand
CGTCGATCTTGGGTTCGATGACGGAAGGGCTATGGGTGTACGACGCGAACGGTCAGGTTGTCGTCGTCAATCAAGCGGGGCTGACGATGTTCGGTCTGGCGTCGCGTATGGAGGCGGTGCAGCAGGGTTCGTTCGATACGTTCATGCTGCGTTATCCGGATGGGCGCGTCGTGCCGCACGAAGATTTTCCTTATGCACGTGCGCTGCGCGGACAGACGGTGCCGGACTACCTCGCGATCGGCCGGCATCTGATCACGCGAAAGGACCTCGATCTATCCATCGCTGCCGCGCCGATCGAGAGCGGCGGCATCGTCGGCGCGGTGCTCGTGATCCGCGACATCACCGCGCTGCAGGAGCTCGATCGCAAGAAGGACGAGTTCCTTTCGGTCGCGTCGCACGAATTGCGTACTCCATTGACGACGATCAAGGGCTATACGCAGTTGCTTTCGCAAACGGTCGACGATCTGCCGTCGGAAGATCGCCATACGTACATCAACGCAGTGCTTGGCGAGATCGATCGGATGATGGGTCTCATCTCCGAGCTGCTCGATGTCTCGCGCATCGAGACGAACCGCCTGCAGATTCATCCGCAACCAATCCGTTGGCTCGAGTTTCTCGAGCGGCGCGCCTCGGCGTTCCGCGTGCAGAATCCCGCGCGCGAATTTCGCTTCGACGCCGAAACGGACGAGACGGCGGTCTATGCCGATCCCGACCGCATGCGGCAAGTCGTCGACAACCTGTTGTCGAATGCGGTGAAGTATTCGGCGGAGGGAACGACGATCGGCCTTCAGGCGCGGATCTCGGGCGGAATCATGCTGACCTCGGTCACCGATCAGGGCATCGGAATTCCGAGAGACGAGATTCCGCAGTTGTTCGAGCGCTTCCATCGCGCGCGCAATGTCTCCAGCCGCTACTACGGCGGTCTCGGCCTCGGTCTCTACATCGCGAAGGCGATCGTGGAGGCACATGACGGCGCGATCAGCGTCGAGAGCGAAGAGGGAAAAGGATCGTGCTTCACGATCAGTCTGCCCCTGCCGGCGTAGTGGTGCAGCCGCTTGTTAGCCGAGGATGCGCGATAGCTCCCTCAAGATGACCATCGAAGATCTCTTCGAACAGTATGGCGCGCTCGCGCACGAGCGCCAGGGCCGGCTTGCGGAGCTGATCGGTGAGCATGGGTGGCAATTCGACATGGATCGCGGCACGATCGCATTCGGCCCGCTCCGCACGCCTGTTCAAATTCTCGGCACAGTTTCAGATCTGTCCAACACGTGGTTGTGGTCGTGGGCGAATGAGCAGAGCGACATCCCTCCGACGCTGCTTCAAGCAGCGGAGACGTTGCGTTCGATCGGCGAAGAGAAGGGCGTCGCCGAATTGAACGAGCCGCAGTTCGACGTCCAACCCTTCGCGCAAGGACACCGGCTCGCGATGATCGCCGTCGGTCTGCTCGATGCGCCGGCTTACTATCGTGGACCGTACGACGGCGGTGCGGCTTTCTTTCTGCTTCCCGAGTTGAACGTGCCGATCGATCGCCGGCCGAGGAGCCTGCAGGTTCTTTCGACATTCATGTCGTTCATTGAGCTTCATGAATGCGGACACCGTACGGCACTCGAGTCCTATCTGCGGCTCAAAGGCTTTGTGATCAAGGCAGAATCGAACCGCCACCTGGTTGCTGAGTCGAGCGGTGACTCGCCGATTGAAGCCAGATTCAACTCGAGCGGTCAGTTGGTCAAGCTGGAAGCGAAGATCAGCGCCGCAGCGAAACCGCGGTGGAAATTCTGGTGAGCGTTACGATCGAACTTCCCGCCAACGCGGTCACGTTTCCCGCGCGTTGCTTCTTATGCCGCGGCTCTGCCGAGATCACTCGGAAGGTTGCAGCCGCGAAGGGGATCGATGTCGCCGGCTATGGCTACTCGAGCGATGTCGAAGTGAACCTGCCCCTCTGCAACGGCTGTTCTCGACACGTTCGGCGGATGCGCGCGTTCTGGTGGCTTGCGGCAATCGTGTTGTTCGTGGCCGTCATGGCCGCGTTGGGCGGCTGGGGGCTGAGCCACGATCAGACGTGGATGGTGATCCTCGCCGCGATGCTGTTCATGGGACTCGGCTTCTTCTCCTCGATGATTCTTCCGCAGCTTCTCGATCAATGGCAGTTGGGAGTCAGCGGCATCACTCATCGACAGAAGGGCGCCGTCGTTCGTCTGTCATTTCGATCCGAGGAGAGCGCGAGAGAGGTCGAGGTGCTGACGAGAGACCGCCTCAGCGGGGTCCTCGCTTCTGCCGAGCGTGAGTTCATCGTAGAACAGCGCCGTCGGGAAGGGGAGGAGCTGAAGAAGGTTTCGCCACGCTTGATCTTCGCGATCGTCACCGCCGTTGGTCTCGGGCTCTATGTCATCGAACCTGATGATCCGGGGTTGGGTTTTCTCGCCGCAACCACGGCAATTCTTTGCGCGGCGGCGGTCGTGGATCCGCGGCTGCCGTTCGCGATCGGAAAATACAGCAAGAGTTTTTCGCGGCGATACGTGCTGCTGGCGCGATCGATTCTCGTGGTTGGAATTCTGGCCGGTCTCGCGGTCGCGTTGCATCGGCAAGGTCTGATCTGACTGCGACGATCAGATCGAGTTCGAATCGGCGATCGCGCGCGACGATTCCCTCGAAAAGCCGGGGAGAATAATTCCGGTATACTCCCCGTTTTCTACGACTCAGGCTATTGCCGTATCGAGGGTAAATTCATGAAAACAGAGATCCATCCGAACTACCACCAGGCTCCGGTTCACTGCGCCTGTGGCGAAACGTTCACGACCGGTTCGACGAAGAAAGAGCTCCGCGTCGAGATCTGCTCGAAGTGCCATCCGTTCTTCACGGGCCGCACCAAGCTCGTCGACTCGGCAGGCCGCATCGACCGCTTTCAGAAGAAGTACGCGAAGAAAGCCGGCCAGTAATGTCCCTTCGTCAGGCATGGGTCGGAGCCGCGAGGCTCGCCGCCGGTACCTTTGGTGCTCTCACCAATGGTCTGACGTCCTCCATGCCTGAGGCCGCGACAGCCGACCGCAATGTCGACATGCTGATCGGCGGCCAGGCCGTGATCGAGGGCGTGATGATGCGCGGCCTCAGCGTCTACTCAAACGCGGTTCGTACAGCGGACCGCGGCTACCCGATCAAGACGGGCACGCTCGTCCGGCTCCTGTCGAGTTGTTACTAAACGGAGAGGATTCTGCGGGACCCCGCCGCCAAGGAAAAGCTTGGCGTCTCCCCCGAGGAGCACCTCGACGCCCTCGTGCCGCGCAACGGGTTCCGGTATTCGGGGGGCGGCGGGCGCCGGTTCGACATGATGCCCTCCGTCTCGCCCACCAACGTCCTGATCGAAAGCCCGGAAAAGAACACCCGCGAGGACCTCCTGCGCCGGGTGCAGAACGGCCTGTACATCGGCCGGATATGGTATACCTATCCCATCAACGGACTGCGGGCCGGAGACTTCACCGCGACGGTGGTCGGCGACTCGTTCGTGATCAAGGACGGCAAACTGGCGGCACCCATCAAGGCCAACACCGTGCGCATCAACGACAACATTCACAACGTCCTGCGGAACATCACGGGCATCACCGACAAGGGGAAGGGCACCATTGCCTGGGCGGCCGACGAGGTCGTGTACGCGCCGGAAATCGCGGTGTCCCGGCTCACGCTCAACGCGATCGCCGGCTACATGGAGTCCCTCTGAT
>CAZKID010000514.1:0-3714 GCA_964552405.1 uncultured Thermoanaerobaculia bacterium | reverse complement strand
TCGTAGGAAATGCGGTTGCGATGTCCCTGTCGACCATATTCGTCATCTCCGCGGTCGGAATGCTGAGACGCTACCACTGGTCGCGCGAGTTGTTCGTCACCGGTTCCGTAGGTGTTCTCGGATTCATGGTCGCAAGCGCACTCCACTATCTTGACGTCACGCAGGTTCTTCACGTCGGCTACGGCGTAGCGTTGCTGGTGTTGGGTTACTGGTTTCTGTTTCGTTCGAAGGCGGCAGACGGGTTCGGAGCGAAGCGAGACAAGCCCAAGGCGGCCTAACTCGGCGCTGCAACCGACGCCGTGCCGTTCGTCGCCATCTTTTGTTCGAGCTTCCGGTTCAGCTATCCTGCCGTGTGAGGCACGGCGCGGCTGAGCGCCAAAGCCGTTAGCCGCGCGGCTGATCCGGCGAGGCAAATGAACGATTGTCCAGTTGCGGCAAACCAAGTCTGCATTCTGAGCTACGCTGAAGACGACGAGCTTCAGGTTGTAGACGAAACCGCATACTCAAGCATCAGTCCTGTGCTGTTCTGGCAGGGCGTTCGTCTCCCGTCCCTGCCGGAAGACTTTCGGTTCAACCTCTCCAAGGGCAAACGATCACACGTCCTCGCTGGAGCACACTCTGGCGCGATTGTGTCGGAGGACTTTCTCAACGTTTTGAAGCCGTTTCTGGAGGACACCTGTCAGATCGTTCCAGCGCCAACATTCTTTCGGAGCAGCAACATCAAAGTCCCGGGCTATTTCATCCTAAATCCTCTTCGGAACATACGTTCGCGATATTCGTTCGACGGGTCGTCGGGTTGGGACCGCCGGTCGCCTCGAGCGAGGAAAGCTACCAAAGGACCTTCACGTTTTTCGCACGAAGAATTGTTCGCACCTGTTTTTTTCGCAGACCGCCAGTCTTGTTCTGTTGCGCTCGACACTCCGCGGCTTCGCCTTGATTTTGGTCGACCTGGTTGCCAGACAATCGTCTCAAAAACCAAGCACACCATGGCACAAAACACGAGGCGCCTAACTCAGCACTGCAGCGGGTGCCGAGCCGTTAGGCGGATTATGGGACGATGACATTCGATCAGGCACTCGCTGAAATCCGCACGTTCTGGCTCGACGGTAAATTCCCATTTCCAGGTGGTGGGGGCGCTAAGCGTGTCGGCGAACTCGAGCGAGAGTTCGATCGAACGTTTCCGGATCCTGTTCGTGAATATGTCGCGCGAATCATTGGTCCGGAAACGTTGGTTCTCGATCGAGTTGGCAATCCAATCGAACTGTATGCCTCAACGAGCCTGAGCAAAGTCGCGCTCGGCTATAACTTCAATCCTGTAACGAATGAGCAGATTGACGGTTGGAGCGACGACTGGCTTCTGATCGGAGACGAGGGGGCCGACCCAATCGTCGTGGAGTTACATGCGGCCCGAACGACACCGGTCCTGCAAGCCATGCACGGAGCCGGCGACTGGGAGTTCTCACCCATCGCAGATTCACTTCCTCAGTTCATCTTGCTGGCTACGGCATTTCACCACGCGATGCAGATCGGCCCGACCGACCCCGATGACCGCATCACCGACGACGATCGTGGATTCAACCTCAACGAGACATCCGCCGAATGGTTGTTCCCACGGATACGTCAGTGGGCGCCGGCCTTCTACGAGGAATGGCTCAGCGTCTTTGACAATTCCTGACCGAACCGCCAGCGCCGTGGACGGGTGGTCCCTGAGTATCGCAATGATGACATCCGTGAAATCCCGTCCGCAGCTATCGGTTGATCTACCGAGTCTTCCCGACCAAGATTTCAACTATCTCGTTCATTCACAGCGCTCGCGATCTCAACGCGCTGCTCGCGCGTGAAGAAGAGTTGACCGCCGCCGGCTAACCTGGCGGCGCGCACGAACGGTCGCTCTCATTCGACACCCGCAGCCACTCGGCGTAGCATCGAGCTCTCCAGGGGATCCAATCGAACGTATGGCGAACGATACCGCTTCGCAAGTGCTGGGCGGCGGGCACAAGAGCGCGTCAGCGGCCCGCCTGGCCGTCGCTTCGATCACAACGGCGGCAGTCGCTCTTCACAATGAGCTGAGCGGGACCCTGGCAGCACGTCCCGTGCTCCTGCTCGCCGCTGTATTTGCCGCTTATTGCGCGATCTTCTGGCTGACGCAGCGCTTCTATTACGGAGCGCCGCGCGCTCTCGGCGCATTCGATCTGGAGTGGTTCTTTGATCGTGCCGATCTCTTTGTCCTCGGATTCGCTTTGTTTGTTTCCGTCGGAGATCCGACGTGGCTCGCTTTCATCTTTCTCGTTCCCGTGTGGAACCAGACGCTCTCCAGCGCGCGACGCGCAGCCGTCTGTGGAGCGCTGGCCGCTGCGATCTACTTCGCGATACTGCTCTATCAATGGAGCGTGGAACATCGAGCAATCTCGATGGGCAACGCAGCATTCGGTTCCATTCTGTTGTTGCTGATGGCCGCCTATTGCGCCTTCACCCCAGCCGTCGCCGCGCGAATACGGAATGCGGAACGGCAGCCGATTCACCTCACCGCGCTCAATCGATTGAGCCGAATTGTCACTTCGACCACCGATCTTCGAGCGATGCTGGATGCCATCGCCGCCGAGATTCTCGAATTCATGAATCAGTCGACCTGCGCCATCACTCGATTCGATGCGAAGGCGTCCCTGCTCGAGGTCGTTGCGTGCCGTTCGGTGCGTCACGACGCCTCGAGCATCCTCGGTGTCCGGAGTCCGAAGGATCAGAATCCCGCCTGTCAATCCGCCATCGAATCACGCAAACCGGTTGTTGTGCCGGCCTCGCAAGCGAGCTCACTCGCGTCAACGGCCGACGCGTTCACTGCCCTCGGAGTGCAAAGCCTGATGAGCGTGCCGATCATCTCGCAAAACCAAGTCATTGGAACGATCAACATCTATCGTGATGATGCGACGCGCTCGTTCTCGGAGGATGAGACCGAGGTCGCGATCATGGCGGCGGCGCAGGTCGCCGCCCTGATTCGCCATGCACAGATCTACGACGACGAGAAGCGCTCACGGGAGTTGACGGAGCGGCTGCAATCGGTCGGATACGCGCTGACGCAGAGCCTCGACCTCGATGAAGTCCTTCAGAATCTGCTCCAGCATGTGCATGACGTCATCGATTGCAATGCAGGGAGCGTTCAATTGCTGGAAGGCGATGCGATGCGCGTCGTCGCTGTCCATGGGTACGACGAGAGCGAGGTCGGCAAGTTGCGCCCACTGGCTGACTATGCGTTCAACAATCACCTCGCGCATCATCCCGAGGCGCTCTGCCTGCCGGTGCCGAACCCGCTTTGGGTCCAGGAGCCGGGAGTCAAGCGCAAACTGCGCACCGTCATCGGTGTGCCGCTCATCGTGCATGACCGGATCATCGGCGCGATGACGATCGACAGCCATGAGGAAAACGCGTATGACGAACGCGATGTCCAGACCGCCGTCGCATTCGCACGTTTCGCGGCGATCGCCGTGGAGCATGCAAGCCTCTATGCAGCGATGCAGGAATTATCAATCCTTGATCCACTGACGCAGGTCGCCAATCGGCGCCACCTCGACAACCTGCTGGAGACCGAGTGGCGTCGTGCCATGCGGAGCCGCGTTCCGTTCTCCCTGATCATGATCGACGTCGATCATTTCAAGGCCTACAACGATCGGTACGGTCATCCAGCCGGCGATTCGGTTCTGCAGCAAGGGGCGCTTGCGT
>CAZKID010000513.1:0-3722 GCA_964552405.1 uncultured Thermoanaerobaculia bacterium | reverse complement strand
TCTAACTCGGCACTGCAGCGGATGCCGTGCCGTTCGTCGCCATCTTCCGTTCGAGTGCGGGGTTAAGATATTCTGCCATCTGAAGTACGGCACGGCTGAGCGGCTATGCCGTTAGACCGACCGAAGATGCGAGCAGCGATTCCGGGACTCTTGTTGGCACTCGTAGCCATCAGTGGCGTTTGGCTCTTCACGAAATGCGCCGACGGTGCGTGTGAGCCGGTGGTCGGAAGCGAGTTCGATACGGAGACGTTCACGCACGTTGAACCTGGGACGACCGCTGCTGAACTCCGGGCAAAGGTCGGCGTACCGATGGTCGTGACAAGGCAGGCTTCCAGCGAGCAATGGCGGTATTTCTGTCGGTGCAAGAGAGAATCGTGGCTTGAACTAGGTCCGATCCATCTCCGTACAGGAGGTGCCACGTTGCATGAGGAGGCGATCGTCGAACTACGAAGCGGGAGAGTGACACGGTTGGTGAAAGTACAGCCGTGGACATTTGAATAGGTAATCGGTTAAGAGCCTACGAGACGTAGATCTGCACGGACGGTCTAACTCGGCACTGCAGCGGATGCCGTGCCGTTAGGCGCACGGAATTCACGTGAGAGTAGCTTTGGGAGTGGTGCTCGTATTTTGCGCGTGCGCATCGGCGCCAAGCGTGCTCGAGAATCAGCAAGGATCTCGCTCCGCTCTCCCGAGAGCAAAATCGCTCTGCGTTTCGGCGATCGTCTACGATCTCGAAGGGCAGGAATACGAAGATCTTTCTGCGCTACTTGCGCGGAAGCTTGCACCTGCCACGCGGGTTCCGATCGAACTTGAACGAAAAAGCGACTGCCTGACGAGGGACGAAACCACCCTCCGTGTCACTTTTGAAACGGGTGGACGCAACACTCGCCCTGGTTCGCATCCGGATCGCGCGCTCTCGACTGGCTGGATCTTGTTGTCAAAGCATCACGAAAGAATCTTTGGTGCGTCGTGGAGTCACGAAGGGCGAACTGGTTCAGCGCGACAGGACTTAGATGCATTCGCGAAAGCGATCGGCACCCTGTTGAAAAGCGAGCGCGGGGCGGAGGCGGCTAACTCGGCCGAGGGGCCGACGCCGTGCCGTTAGCCGCACGATGAGAACCCGCCTAGCACTCGCAGTCATCCTCTTTTGCACCAACGCCTCCGGGCGCACACTTTCCGTCGATGTCACAAACGTTGGCGGCGAGCGCTGAGGCTTCAAGAAATCGGTGAAATCACACCACTTCACCTAAGGAACCTCTGAACAAGTCTCCACAAAATTGATGCGAGCGCAATGCGTCTCGGTCCCTCGGCTTCGCTCGGGATGACGGAGGATTTCGCTGGCGCCGCGCGACGATCTCCACATCCGCTTCCTCGGCGAATGTCGAGAGCGCGTTCTCATGACCTCATCTCGCCAAACGCGCAACGGAAGATGCAGCGCGCGTTCGAGAAGTGATCGAACTTGGCGCAGTAGACGCGGCCGCGATACATCGCCGCGGCCACGAGCATGCCGAGCGGCGGCGCGACGAAGTAGATCCAGATCGCGCTCCACGCGCTCGCCGCAAACGCCGATGCGAACGTGCGCGCCGGATTCATGCTCATGCCGGAGAGCGGTGCCTCGAACAGGATGAACATCGCGACGCAGATGCCTGCGAACAGCGGCGTGAACCGCGCCAGCCGCGGCGAGTTCGACACGTTGAGCACCATCGTCATCAGCAGAAACGAAATCCCCATCTCGGCAAAGAACGCGACGAGGACGCCGTTGTCACCCGGCACCGTCGTCACGTAGCCCACGGAGCGCAGCCACTCGCGAGTGAAGAATGCGAGTAGTGCCAATCCCGCAACGCCGCCTACGAATTGCGCGGCGATGTAGCCGATCGCGTCGCGCAGGTCGATCTTGCCGAGCCGGAGGAATGTCAGCGTAACGGCGGGATTCATGTGCGCGCCGGAACGCTTGCCGAACGGCGATTTGATCAGCGCGATCGCCGTGAGCCCCATCGCGATGCCCATCACCGCGCGCGCGTAGCACGTGTCCTCGATGAAGAGCGGCGATCGCTCGTGAAACAGGAGGATGCCGAAGCCGCCCGCGGAGATCATGAAGAGTCCGAGAGCGAGCGCTTCGCAGAAGTATTCGGGGAGATGGTGGATCCGCATGATGATGAATTCCGGCTCGGTGGACAGGCGAGGGCGCCTGTCCCCCACTAAATATTCACGAAGGCCTTGATTACGCCCTTGCCGTTGTTGAGCAGATCGATCGCCTGTGAGAAGTTCTCGAGTCCGCTCACGGGATGCGTCAGCAGCTTCTTCGCCCAGCCGGGATAGTCCGCGAGCGACTGCGTGAGGTCGCGTGCGCCGATCTCGAAATAGTCGCGATTCGCGTTCACCGTGCCGAACATCACCTTGTTGCCGAGGACGAAGTCGAGGTTGATCTTGTCGGCGGGGATCTCGAGCTTCTTGCCGCCACCGGTGACGCTGGAGAGAATGAGGATCCCGTTCTTCGCGAGATTTTCCGCCGCTTCGAAGACGACCGCGGAGCTGCCGGTCGCCTCGAACATGAGGTCGAACGGGCCGAGCTCTTTCGACGCATCGGTCAGCGAGCGTTCCGCCGTGTTGATGTAGTGCGCGCCGAGCTCCTCCGCGAGATCCGCGTTCACGTATGGACGCGCGGTGCGGCCGAACGTGACGACCTCGAGTCCGCGCAGCCGCAACGCCATCGTAGCGAGCAGTCCCAGCGTGCCCGATCCGAGGACAGCGGCGCGGCGCGGGCGCCAGACTTTCAACCGTCGCTGAATCTCGAATGCCTGCACGATGCCCTTCTCGGCGACGCTCATCGGCTCCAGCAACACGCCGACCTCGCTGCACGACTTCGGCGCGCGCACGATGTACTCCGGCTCATCGACGTAATACTCGGCGAGATAGCCGTGACGGAGATTGATGCCGCGCTCGTAATAGACATCGTCCGTCGTCATGTCGTACTGGCCGATACGGTCATAGACCGAGCCTCCCGGACGACGTACCGTGGCCACGACATAGTCGCCCGGCTTCACCTCATGAACGTTGGGGCCGACGGCTTCGACGATGCCGAACGACTCGTGGCCGATGATCAGAAAGTCATCGCCCGGAGGCGGCGCACCGTACTCCGCGTTGTTGATCTCGCGATCGGTACCGTCGACGCCGACACGCAGGACTTTGACGAGCACGCCGCGGCCCGCTTGCACGTCATCGACTCTCGGTGTTGGGACATCGCGGAGGTGGACGGAGTTCTTCTGGCCGGGGATGACAGCGACAGCTTTCATGTGGACGTCCTCCTGGGAAACGAGATTCAGAAGAAAAATTGAAATTAAGAATTTCGAATTTCGAATTAAGAATGGCAAGCAGGCTACACGTCATTCGAAATTTGAACTTTGAACTTTGAAATTTGAAATTTTGCTTTTGACTCCAGATCACGCCGGCGCGAGCACAGCTTCAGCGACGGCCGCCCCCAACTTTTTCGTCTTCATGAGTAACGACGCGACGAGCCCCGTCCACCCGGTCTGGTGTGACGCTCCCACTCCCGACCCGTCGTCGCCGTGGAAGTATTCGTGGAACAGCACGTAATCGCGGAAGTGCGGATCGTGCTGCAACCGCTGGTTAGATCCGTAGACTGCGCGGCGGCCATGCTCGTCGCGCAGGAAGATCCGTGTCAGGCGGCGCGACAACTCGTCCGCGATTTCGTTGATCGTCAG
>CAZKID010000512.1:0-3734 GCA_964552405.1 uncultured Thermoanaerobaculia bacterium | reverse complement strand
GGGGGGTTATTCGGGGGCGATGGTTGGGGGTGGGGGAGAAGGGGTTCGGGTTTTTCGACCGAGGAAACAGCAAAATCTTAAACGAGCTTGGCAGAGGCCTCGGGCCAAACGATATTTTCATCGCGATGGGTGCGGGAGACGTGCACGAGATTGCAGAGATGCTCGTGAGGGGAGCGGAATCATGAGTGCCGGCTTCGAGGCAACGGATCGCTTCCTGCGCCCGGTGGATGTCGGCCGTGTACGGCGCAATCACCGCCGCATTCAGGCCCAGCGCGTCCTCGGCATCGCAGCGCGGATCGTGATCGCCGGGAGCGTGGTGACGCTCGGCTTCTGGCTGTGGCGGCACACGCAGTCGGACACGCGCTTCGCAGTGAAGCAGATCGAGATCGCCGGTGCTGTTCACACGCCTCCGGGGGAGTTGAAGGCCATGACGGCTGCTTACGCCGGGACGAACCTGTTCAAGATGGACATCGGCCGCGTGCAGCAGGACCTGCACAACCTCGCGTGGGTCAGCCGCATCGACATCGAAAAGAAACTTCCGGACACACTGCGCATCAACATCACGGAGCGGGCGCCGGTGGCTCTGGTGCGGACGCACGAGAAGATCTCGTACGTCGACGAGCAGGGCGTTCCCTTTGCGGAGTTGTCGCCGGCGGTCGGAGATGACGATCTGCCGATCATCGCTGCAGACGATCCCGCCCTGCCGGCGACGGAGCTGCAGCGGAGTGTTAGCTTCGTCCGCTCGCTGCGCACTGCCGATCCACAGCTCTATTCGCACCTTTCCGAGCTGCAGCCGATCGCGCCGGATGGCTTCCTCTTCTTCGATCGCGAGCTCGGTACGCGCGTCTACGCGAACGCGGGAGACGTCTCAACGAAGTGGCGCAGTCTCTACTCCGTCGTTCACGCCGAGAACCTGCAGCGTGGCGCCATCGAATACGCGGATCTGCGCTTCGCCGACCGCGTCGTCATCAAACCCGTTCACCCAGTCACGATTGCCGGGCCGGTACCTGCGCACGCAGGTCCCCCCGTGGCCATCACCAATTAGGCGTAGGAGAAAAGAACATGCCTCGCACGGAAGACAAGTACATCGTCGCACTCGACATCGGCACCTCGAAGGTCTGCGTCCTGGTCGGAGAGGTCGGGGACCGCGGACAGTTGGAGATCATCGGCAAGGGCACGTCGCCGATGAAGGGCACGCGCCGCGGCAACATCATCAACCTCGATCAGGCGATCGACGCCGTGAAGAAGGCGGTCGATGAGGCCGAGGTGATGGCGGGGCTGCAGATCGACGCGGTGTACGTGGGAGTCGCCGGAGACCACATTCGCTCCGTCAACTCGCGGGGCGTCGTCTCGGTGATGGGTAAGCACAAGGAAGTCGCGCGCGAGGATATCGAGCGCGTGATCGAGGCATCCAAGTCGATCAACATTCCGGGCGAGCTCGAGCTGCTGCACGTGATTCCGCGCGAGTTCGTCGTTGACGGGCAGGATGGCATCCACGATCCGCTCGGCATGACCGCGACGCGCCTCGAGGCAAACGTTCACATCGTCACCGGCGCACGAACGCACAACCAGAACATCCTGACATGCGTGAATCGTGCGGGAATCGCCGTGCAGGAGATGGTCCTCGAGCAGCTCGCCGCCGCGGAGTGCACGCTGACGCAGGATGAACGTGAGATGGGCGTACTACTCATGGACATCGGCGGCGGCACGACGGACTACGCCGTGTTCCTCGAGGGGAATGTCGTTCACACGAATGTCCTGCCAGTCGGCGCCGGTCACTTCACGAGCGATATCTCGGTCGTACTTCGGACGCCGATGGAAGATGCGGAGCGCATCAAGAAGCGTTATGGCTGCGCGCTCGGATCGCTGGTCACGGAAGACGATCCGATCGAAGTCCCGACGGTTGGCGGGCGTGCGCCGAAGATCCTATCGAGGCATGAGTTGACGAACATTCTCGAGCCGCGTGCTGCGGAGATCGCAAAGCTCGTTTATCGCGATCTGGAGAAGGTCGGGCTCGATAAGGAGATTCGGTCGGGCGTCGTGCTCGTCGGTGGTGGCGCGGAGATGGATGGGATGATCGAGATCACCGAACAGATCTTCGATCAGTCGGCGCGCAAAGGTACACCCCGCGGTCTCGGAGGTCTGGCGGACACAGTGAATGGTCCGGAGTGGACGGCGGCAGCAGGACTGCTGCTGTGGGGTCACCGGGCGCAGTCGAAGGTGAAGAAGCAGCCGGTGCGAGGACTGGCGAAAGTCGCGCAGTCGTTCCGGTCGTTGTTCGCCGGATAAAAAATCATCTTGAATTCGTGTAGCAAATTGGTACTCTTCTGGGAGACGGTAAATGATCACATTTGATGATGCACCCGGCGCAGGCAGTCTGAAGGTCACGCTGGACGAAGAGCAGCTCGGGGCGAAGATCAAAGTCGTCGGCGTCGGCGGGGGTGGTGGGAACGCCGTCAACCGGATGATTCAGGCCGGCATTCGTGGTGTCGAGTTTCTCGTCGCCAACACGGATGTGCAGGCGATGCGCAATGCACTCGCGCCGGTCAAGCTTCAGATCGGCGGCAAGCTCACCAAAGGCCTCGGTGCAGGCGCCAATCCCGAAATCGGGAAGCAGGCCGCGCTCGAAGACACCGATCGCATTCTCGAAGCGCTCTCCGGCGCAGACATGATTTTCATTACGACCGGTATGGGTGGTGGTACGGGCACTGGCGCGGCACCGATCATCGCGTCGCTCGCCGCGGAGCTTGGAGCGCTGACCGTTGCGGTCGTGACGAAGCCATTCAACTTCGAAGGCAAGCGTCGCCGCGTGCAGGCGGAGCAGGGCATCCGCGGTCTGCGCGAGACTGTCGACACGCTGATCACGATTCCTAACGAGCGTCTCCTGAACTTCGTGGAGCGCGGAACCTCGCTCAGCGATGCATTCAAGATCGCAGACGACATCCTGCGTCAGGCCGTGCAGGGCATCTCGGATCTCATCACGGTGCCAGGCGAGATCAACCTCGACTTCGCCGACGTGAAGACGATCATGCATGGCATGGGCATGGCGCTCATGGGCACCGGCGTCTCGTCGGGCGAGCATCGCGCCGTCGAAGCGGCGCAGCGCGCGATTTCTTCGCCGCTGCTCGAAGAGGCATCGATCGAAGGTGCGAAGGGCGTGCTGATCAACGTGACCGGCGGCCCTGATATGACGCTCTTCGAAGTGCATGAAGCCGCATCGATCATTCAGGAGGCCGCGGACGAAGAGGCGAACATCATCTTCGGCACCGTCATCGATGCGAAGATGGGCGACGAAGTGAAGGTGACGGTCATCGCCACGGGCTTCGATGCCGCGACGAAAGGCTTTCTCAATGCTCGGGGCGAGCAGCTTTCCACACCTGCACCTGCACGCGCGGGAGTGCCGATGCGTCCCGCTGCTGCTGCCACACCCGCGCAGATTGCGGCACAACATGAAGAACCGGCGGCACCGCCGCAGGTTGGTGCGGAGGGCGAGATCTACGATCCGCCCTTTTTCAGAAAAGGTTTTTCGCGCCCGGACGGAAGTGGCGGTTTTGGACCGATGGCATCGAACGAGTTTGGTACCGATCTCGATATTCCAACGGTGATCAGGAACTTGAGCGACTAAGTCGAAAGAAAAGAGTACGCCCCTCCTGCGTGCTCTCGGGGGTCTGGGGGAGAGGGACCCCAGGCCGCTGCTCCACAAAGGGGCACGGATCTTCCGCCGTGCCCCTTAT
>CAZKID010000511.1:0-3738 GCA_964552405.1 uncultured Thermoanaerobaculia bacterium | reverse complement strand
GTCGAGAAGAGCTACCCAATCACGTTCTCCGATGACGTGTCGGGAAACGACGTCGCTACGATCCCACAACCTTCTCGCCTCCTTGACGAAAAGCAGAATTTTCGCACGATCTTTTTTCAGCACCGCGAAGGCGTCTTGCCTCGCATCGATGGGTCAAATTGATGTGGTAGGCTGAAATCGATTGATCGTTCTCGCCCATAGAGGGAACCTGGAAGGTCCGGACCCGCAACGAGAGAATTCTCTCTCCACCGTCGCAGCGGCATTTTCATGCGGCTTCGGAGTGGAAACGGACCTCCGCTTCTCACAAGACGGAACCGCTTACATCAGCCACGATGCACTCGGTGGAGAGACAGGTCAGCCCGCCGACCAACATGCAGCAACCTGGGCAAAATATCCGGAGCGTCTCGTAGCGCTCAATATCAAGGAAAGAAGATGCGAACGCCTGGTGCTTTCCCTGTTGCACAGCTTTGAAAGAACGAAGAATACGGTACTGTTCGACATGGAGCTGATCGAGCCTACCATCGGCGAGATGGCTACGGAGTTTCAACGCCTCGATCCGGCATGCGAGATCGCGGCGCGCGTGAGCGATCGAGGCGAGACCATCGGGCGCGCGCTGGCCCTTCCGGGTACATACATCTGGCTCGACGAAATGGACAGCGAGTGGGCGCAACAAACCGATATCGCCCGACTAAAAGAGGCGCGCAGGACGATCCTGGCCGTATCACGAGATCTGCATCGCGCACCGCCGGAAGATTGCGTTTCACGATGGAGACAGTTTGCGGAGTGGGGAGTCGACGCCATTTGCACCGACTGGCCAAAGCGCGCCGCCCACGAACTGCGGCTGAGCACGACATGAAATTTCATCGACTCGAGTCGATGCGCGGCGGCTGGTTCGTCGGACAATTCGAGCCAACAATCTTCGCTACCTCCGATTTCGAAGTAGCAATCAAGAGTTACTCCGCCGGCACGAGGGAAGAGGCGCACATCCACCGTGTTGCAGTCGAGCTCACGGCAATCGTTTCCGGCGAGGCATTGCTGAACGACTCGAAACTTGGTCCGGGTGACATTGTCGAAATCTCACCCGGCGAAGCGGCCTCTTTCGAGGCCCTGACCGACGTCACGACTGTGGTGGTAAAAGTTCCGAGCGTAGCCGGGGACAAGTACAAAGCATGACGAAGCCAATTGCAATTCTTTTCGACCTCGATGGTGTACTCGTAGATGCTACGGAGTGGCACTACGAAAGTCTCAACCGAGCGCTCGCCCTGTTCGGCTTCGCCATCAACCGTTATGAACACCTGTCGGCGTACAACGGCCTGCCAACGCGAACAAAGCTCGAAATGTTGTCCGTGGAAAAGGGGCTTCCCCGTGCTCTCCACGGCCTGATCAAAAGGCTGAAGCAGGTGTACACAAAAGAAGAGATCCTCGCGAAGTGCTGGCCCGTTTTCGAAAAGGAGTACATGCTGAGCCGCTTGTGCCGCGAGGGCTACACGCTCGCAGTCTGCTCGAACGCAATCCGCGAAACTATGACCCTGATGCTCGAGCGTTCTGGCGTACTCAAATATTTCGAGCTCGTGCTGAGCAATGAAGACGTCGTCAACCCGAAGCCCGACCCGGAGATCTACCTGAAGGCAATGGAACGGTTACGCGTCAAACCGGACGAAGCACTGATCATCGAAGACGCGCCCCACGGCATCGAGGCAGCGCGCCGCTCGGGCGCGCACGTGCTCGAGGTTGCCGGCTTTCATGAAGTCGATTACTGGAAGATCGCTCCCATGCTGGGGGTGACATCGTGCTGACCATCGTGATGCCGATGAGTGGTGAAGGAAAAAGCTTCGTCGAGCGTGGCTACACCTTTCCGAAGCCACTGGTGGAGATTGCCGGACGACCAATGGTGGAGTGGGTACTGGCGGGTCTCTGCATCGAAGAGCCCCATCGTTTCATCTTCATTTGCAGCGAAGAGCATCTACGTCGCTTCGCTCTGGCCGAAGTGCTGCAGCTCCTCGCGCCCGGGGCTACGATCATCCCTGTGTCGAAGCCGACATCGGGCGCGCTCTGCAGCGTCCTGCTAGCATCGGAGTTTCTGAATCATGAGAGTGAACTGGTAATCGCCAATGCGGACCAGGTGGTCGACCTTCCGTTTCCGGATTTTCTCGACTCGGCGCGGCGGCCACCAACCGATGGTTGCATCCTCACTTTTCCGAGCACGCATCCGAAGTGGTCGTTTGCGAAAGAGATGGATGGATTGGTGGTAGCCGTGGCGGAAAAACGGCCGATCAGCAATCAGGCTACGGCCGGTTTGTACTATTTCCGGAACAGCAACGAGTTCGTGAGGGCGGCGGAACAGGTCATCCTCAAGAACGCAGCCCTGCAGGGCGAGTTCTTCGTCGCGCCGGTGTACAACGAGCTCATTCTCCAGGGAAAACGAATTACGACGCGTCGCATCGCGCGCGAACAGATGCACAGCCTCGGCACGCCGGAAGACGTAACTGCGTTCGTCGAGACACGGCCGCGCTTTCCTCAGCCTGAGAAGAGCTGATGATGCGCACAGAACTGCTCGACGTTCGACTCGTCGCATACCGAGGACTGTGGGACAAATTCGCGGCGCCGAGAACCCTCGCGGCATTCGTTCGCGCTCGCCGAAGGCGAATTCCGTTCCTCATCGATCTCGATTCGTCAGAATTGACGATTTCGGATCTCGAGCCCCTTATCGATCAGTCGGATGTGCTCGCGTTTCTGATGGCCAAAGAGCTAACCACACTTCGCGACATCGCCACGTCCGACAACGTCTGCCTCATCGATCGCGGTGCCACTGGAACCGTGTTCCCGATCGAGAACACGAATCGGAACAGGTGCGGCTACTATGTCCCGCTCGATGCAACTGCGCGCGTAACTCCACGTGACATCCCGGTCCGACGCGGCGATCTCCTGCTGTACGAATCGGTCGACACGATCCAGTCTCTCTTTGCTATGCGCATGAGCCGGATCAAATCGGATGAACCGGCCGAGACACGCCTCGCCTTCGCGCAAAGCGATGGTGCCATCATGATGAAAGTCGCTGACCTAGTGGAGCTGGAGCTGCTGGTCGATTCCATGCGATGGGTGGTCCGCTGATTCTCAACGAGAGCTCTGCGTTCGGTCGGCGCGAGTTCTCGCTCGCGGGCAGCGGCGTGGAAAACGCGCTGGAGCGTATCATCGGGTCATTCCCCGGCTCGCGCTGGTTCGTCTTGGGATTTGATGAGCCGCCCGAAGCGCTCCGCTCGACGGTCGCGATGACAACGACGGATATGCCGGTCGACAATTTTTTTCGATTGAGTCCGTCGTGCGGCTTCGAGCAGCTTCCGTTCTTGCTGACCCTCGGGATTCGAGCGTCTCGATTCGCGCCGATCCTGTTCTGGGAGGCGTTCCACGCGCTCGCTGCGGGAGGCGTCTGGCTCGACGTCGACTACGCGGACCGGTGCCATGGCACGGCCGTGTCGAAGCGCGACTACCCAGAGCGGGAGTACTTCGAAGGCGCGCTCACGCTCATCGAGGATTCGCCGATCCCACCCTATCGCATACGTGTGTTCCGGAAGACATCCACAAGTCGCATTTCTCTTTCGGCCGGCGATCAGGGCTGGACGTTTGGCATCCTCACCGCGGGACCCTCGCCGAACGCAGCGGGCATGGTACGCGAGATTCTCGCCCTCGATTTTCCCGCAGTCGAAGTCATCATCTGTGGACCAATGCCGGAGGGCGCGC
>CAZKID010000510.1:0-3744 GCA_964552405.1 uncultured Thermoanaerobaculia bacterium | reverse complement strand
CACCCAGGTCCCTCGACTTCGCTCGGGATGACGAGAGATCGGTCGCTGCAGAATCACCCACTGCCCGAAGCCCCTGTGCCTACGCCAACACCTTGTCCAGCTCGTTGGTCGCGTCGAATCCCTCGAAGTACTTCCCCATCAGCTTCACGGCGATCCACAGCTCGACCACGATCACTGCCACGGATGGGATCGTTGCCACCGCGAGAAATCCGGGGCTGCCTGCGAAGAATCGATTCGCGATCAGGAACGCCGGCAGCAACACGACTGCGGCAGGAATGACCGCGATCGCCAGCACGATCAGATTCACGACTGCCATCACGAGGCGCTGTCCGACGACGGCGGTGCCGCGTGGCTCTTCCTTTGAGCGCAACGCCCATGCGGGGAAGAGCAGCATCGCTGCATTGCGCAGCGTAATGAGCATCGCGCAGAGCGGGATGATGAAGATGAACGCGATCACCATCGTTTGCGGCGTGACGTAACGCGCGAGCAGGCCTTCGGTGCGATGCCCCTGGATGTAGATGGCAGTGACCGCCATGAACAGCAGCTCGAGGATCGAGATCACGATCACCGGCGCGGCAAGCTCGGCCGCGACCAGCCGCTCTCCGGGAAGCGGGAACGTCTTGAGCGCGTCGATGCGCTGAATGTCGAGCCGCAGATCCATTCCGATCGCGTTCGCGCCGATCAGCGGCACGAGGAGGCAGAGGAAGAGCATCATCGCCGCAATGAACCTTGCCCCGTTCGGAATGAAGTAACCCTCGCCGGCGATGAACGTCATCGACGCGACCAGCATGATCACCGGCATCATCCCGATGCGCAGCGACGCGATGAGATTCTTCCAGATGATCGCAATCTCCGGCGGCCCCGACTCGGCGAGCCGGAACGGCGCGGGAAGGCGTTTGAACGCGACCCATTGTCCCGACTGCTGGCTCTGCGAGCGCGCGATCGCATTCGCCTTGCGCTGTGAGAGCTCGATCGATCCTTCGCGGAAGTTCACATCGACTGACGACGCGATCATGAAGCAGACGAATCCGAACAGCGTCAGCACCGCGAACGCAGTCAATCGCGACTGCAGCGGAACGCCAGGTAGTACTGCGAGCGCGAAGAAGCGTGGGAAGTACAACAGCGCGTGGATCCACGGCGTATCGAAGGTTCCCGCTTCCTTCGCCATCCACGAGATGCTGCCGAGGATGGAGAGAACGGCGATGAGCCGGACGGTGAAGCCGATGCGGAACGCCCGCAGCCGCGCGCGGACCTGCTCCATCATCATCATGTAGAGCGAGAGCGAGCCGAAGATGAACCACATCCCGATCATGTTCTTGGAACGCGACATGAAGAACGTGGCGATCGCGGAGCTGATCAGCAGTTGCAGCTGCGCACGAAGAAACTTGTAGAGCAGGATGTCGCGCCGTTTGAGCGGGCTGGGGAAGAGGAACTGAATCTCCGCCTCGCTCAGCTCGACGCCGCCGCGGCACGAAGGCCACGCCAGCACGGCGACGAGAATCACGAACACGATTCCCGCGGTGATGTTCACCGCGAGCTCGCTCGTTCCGAACATCTTCTGAAAATGCACCGAGTTCTTCGAGACTCCGCGGCCGAGGACGAAATAGAAGTAGGCGATACCGGCGAGCGCCGAGATCGCATAGCGCGCGTTCCGCAGCTTGCGGATGGAGAGCAGAATCCGGTTCTTCGCGGAGACGAAGGCGATGTAGGCGAGGGCGCTCGTCACTTCGCCGCGACCTCTTCGCTCGTGATCTTGAGGAACGCCTCTTCCAGCGATACCTCGCTGCGGCCTTGGGCGATGCGCCACTTGAGATCCTCGATCGGACCGTAGGCGACGGACTTGCCGTTCTGAATCACGAGGATCGAATCGCACAACTCTTCGACGAGGTGGAGCAGATGCGAGGAGAGGATGATCGACGCGCCCTCCTTCGCGCGCCGCGCGATCGACTCTTTCATGCGGCGGATGCCGAGCGGATCGAGTCCGGTCAGCGGTTCGTCGAAGATCATCACCGACGGCTGATGAAGAAAGCCGCAGGCGATCATCAGCTTCTGTTTCATGCCGCGCGAGAGCTCGGCGGGCATCGCCTTCCGTTTGTCCTGCAGGTCGAACTCGGTGAGGAGCGGCTCCATCCCCGCGCGGAAATCGCGCGTGCCGTAGAGGCGACCGATGAATTGCAGATGCTCTTCGACGCTGAGGTAATCGAAAAGACGCGGCTCATCGGGAAAGAAGGCGAGCCGCCGCTTGGCTTCGACGCCATCCTCGCTGACGTCGAATCCGCTGATGCGGATCTGGCCGGACGAAGGCGGATGAATGCCGGCGATGGCGCGCAGCGTGGTCGTCTTCCCCGCGCCGTTCGGCCCGATGAGGCCGAGGATCTCGCCTTCCTTGACGGAGAAGGAGAGGTCGCTGACGGCAGGGAAGTCGCCGTAGCTCTTCGAGAGGGAGTGGGCTTCGATTGGGTGCATGTTTGTGAATGATACGGAAAGTGGGCGGTGGGGTTCTGGGTACTGGGGTGCTGGGGCACTGGGGCACTGGGTGGATCGGTGGATCACCCACCCAGCGCCCCAGCACCCTCGCGCCCGCCCCCGTCTCCCCGGGCATCTTTCATGAATGATCACTCCGCTTCCGTGGAAGCCCATCGCTCTCGTTACCACCACGACGACGATCCTGCTCTCCCTGCTGCTTCTCCCCGCGTGCTGTTGTGTTCGCGGCGTGGCGCCGGCGGCCGGGCCTCCGCCGGTCTCGCACATTCCTGAGATCGGGACCGAGCCGATTCCGACTCCGAAGGAGGCGGAGGCGAAGGCGCCCACCGATGCGCAGATGGTCAACGTCGACTTTCATTTCGACGAATTCATGTTCCTCCGCATCCATCGTTTGCGCGGACAGATGGAATCGAAGCAGCCGGGCGCGCCGCTGAATTTCGATGACAAGACGAGCTTCGTCATGCCCGTCGACACGGGGGAGGTCGGCATGACGACGCCGAGTCTCGACCGGCTGATGAACGATTACGTCTTCAATTACCCCAACCCGCCGCTGCACCATCTGCACATTACGATGCAGGGGAAGCAGCTCGTGCAGTCGGGCTTCATCCATAAGATCGTCGATATCCCGTTCACCATGTGGGCGGATGTCTCCGCGTCCGATGGGAAGATTCGCATTCATCCGACGAAGATCTCGATCTGCGGCATCAACGGGATCGGACTGCTGAAGGCCGTGGGGATGACGCTGCAGAAGATGCTGGCGTTGCCCAAAGAGCGAGGCGTCAGTGCGGAGAAGAACGACATGCTGCTCGATCCGCAGAAGTTGCTCCCGCCGCCTCAGATCGAGCTGCACCTCGCCGGTGTGCGGGTCGAAGGAGACGAGCTGGTGCAGATCTTCGATGCCGGAAAGCATCTCCCCCCGCTCACCCCACGCCATCCGGAACAGAAGAACTGGATGTACTACAAACACGGCACACTGCGCATGGGCAAGCTGCTGATGGTCGACGCCGACATGCAGGTGACCGACCTCGATCCGAAAGATCCCTTCGATTTCTTCATCGACCGCTACAACGATCAGCTCGTCGCAGGCCACACGAACAATCAGCCGGATTATGGGCTGCTCGTGTTCATGAAGGATTTCGATGATCTTGGAAAGACGGATGCGGGGATACGCGGGCTCGCGGGCTCGCGGTGATGGGACGCCGGCAAACCGCGCGCCCGCGCGCCCGCGTACCCCCCGCCCCCATCACACACCATATGTGA
>CAZKID010000509.1:0-3775 GCA_964552405.1 uncultured Thermoanaerobaculia bacterium | reverse complement strand
TCGATGATTTCCGGTGTGAGCGCAGGCTCGTCATCATCGAGCAGCGCGCGGATCGGCTTGAACTTCTCCGGCTCTTCGACGGTGTCGACGAGGCCGATCACGAAGCCAGTCGTTCGTTTCGTGCCGAGGGGGACTTCGACACGGGAGCCGAGGCGGACGCCGTGGCGGAGATTGTCGGGAATCGCGTATGTGAAGCTTCCGCGTACTGCCATGGGCACCGCCACTTCGGCGAATGCGGAAATGCCATGCGGCATCAGGCGCCTCGCCGCCCGTAGACGATTGCCGCGATGAGCGCGGCTCCGGCAACGATGTACGCCGTGATCTCGCCACGCGGAATGCGCCATCGAGGCGCCGTATCGAAACTCATCTCGTATGCGGTTCCGTCCTGGCTTCCATTCGCGATGCGAACCGCCCCCGCAATCACACGGCCATTGCCGCTGAGGCCCTGCAGACGAAGCACTGCTTGTCCATGAACGTTCGGGAACTCCGTCGCCGGATCGAATGACTGCTGTTCGAAGCCCGAGAGATACTCGCGCTTCCTTGCGACGACGACCCCCGATGCATCGAGGAGCGATGCAATGAACACGAGCGGCGATCCGGTCGTCTCCACGAGGAAGATTCTGCTGCGGAAGCCAGAGGCCTCCGCGACTCCCGCGAGGACAGCTCGCTCTCCGATTCCCACCGCGAACTGCTCTGGAATCGCGTTGAATGATGAGGCAACACTCTTGATGGTCGTATCGCCGGCGGCGAAGTTGAACAGACGTGCGTGTGCGACGACCGGATCGGAAGCCTCGATGCGGAGAGCACCACTCGCAGTGTTCTCGCCGGTGATCTCCGCCGTTGCCGATGGCAGGATGCGCGTCTCCATCGCACGCAATTGAAATCTCGATTGGAACGGACGAGGATTCGGCTGCCCCGCGCGAAGAAACGAGAGGCGCACCGACACGGGTGAAGAATTGGGATTGATCAGCGTCAATTCCGAATCGAAGACCCGGCCCTCGGCGCCGCTTCCTCGACCGTAGGCGGGAAGAAACGCACTCTTCGATGCATAGGCCGCGGCAAGAGGAACGGCGGCATGCAACGCAAGTACGAGCAGAAAGCCCTTCACGACTCGAAGCGTACAATACGTCGCGGTTCCGCTGCCCTTCATGAGTGCATGCCTCTACGCCGTTGCGGCTGTGATCGCGACCGTCTGCGTGCGTCGATTCCTGCCGACGTCGCGGCGCGTGCTCGTGGTGCTCGCCCTTCTCCCCCTCTGCCTGACCGGACGGGCACTCCTCACGGACGGCATCTACGCTCCGATCGAAATCGCGTACTCGACGGAGCCGCTCGCGTCGCTCTCCGATGAAGCGGGCGTCACGCGTGTGCTCAATCCGGCCACGTCCGACGTCTTTGCACAATTTCTTCCGTGGCGCGAAGCAATGCGCGACGCGCTGCGAAATGGTCAGTGGCCGCTGTGGAATCGATTCGATCTCGGCGGACATCCGCTGCTCGGCGCGGCGCAAGTGGCGCCGTTCCATCCGATCACGCTTGCGAGCCTCGTCCTGGCTCCGGCCGCGGAACCGTCGTTCGCTGCGTCGATGCTGTTTCTTCTGGCGGCACTCTCGATGTTCCTGCTCCTCCGCGATCTGAACGTCGAGGAGATCAGTGCCGTCTTCGGTGGTGCTGCCTGGATGATGTCGACGTACCTCGTGTCATTCGCCGGCACGGCGCATGCGATGTCGTTGTCCGCGATCCCGCTCGTAGTGGCCGCCGCGGGCCGCGCCGCGCGGAACGCGAATCGCCGCGCACTCATTCTGTTGACGCTTTCGCTTTGTCTGCTCCTGATGAGCGGACATCCCGAGACGACTCTTCACGGCGTTGCGCTTGCGAGCGCATTCTTTTTCTTCGAGTGGGCGCCGCGTCCGAGCCGGCGCGCAATTGCCGTTGGAGTCCTGGCAGGCATGCTGACACTGCTGCTATCGGCGATCTATGTGTTACCGGTGCTCGATACGCTGCAACAGACGCGTGATCTCGCGGAGCGGACCGCCGATCGCAACCAGGCGGCAACCTCGTCCGAGCTGTTTCATCGTCTGCGCGTCAATGTGCTCCCGTTCCTCGAAGGTGCGCACGGTGAGCCGGCAACGCATGAACGCGGAACCTCGCATGGCTGGTTCTCGACCTCCTACGCAGGCACGCTTCTCTTCGCTCCGGCAATCTATGCACTCCTCTACGCACGAGATCGGAGACGCTGGTTCTTCGGTGCAGCAGCGCTGTTCGGACTCGCGGCGGGCGTCAAGGCTCCACTCGTGACGGATGCGCTGGAGCTCGTCCCGGGATTCTCGATCGCAGTCAACGAGCGGATGCTTTGGTTTGCAACGCTCAGCCTCTGCGTACTTGCCGGCATGGGACTGGAAGAATTCAGGAAGGAGCGGCGGCGAGTGCTCGCGCTGCTGTTCGGAACAACGGCGCTGGTCTTCGCACTGGCATTCATCGTGGCACGGCCAGCGATCGAGGCGGCGGCCCTATCGAACAGTTTCGTTCGCATCCAGGAGGTGCGCATGCTGCTGCCGCTCGCGTTCGCAGTGGCCATCGCTCTCGCGGTCCGGCCGCGAAGGCATGCGGTGATCGCGCTGCTCGCCATTCTCCTGCTGCAGCGCTCCGGCGAGGCAGCCATGCTGCAGCCGACACTGCCGAAACGCGCGTGGTATCCGCGAATCGCTGCGCTCGACGAGCTCGCGCGGCGCAGCGAAGTGTTTCGGATCGTGGCGATGGACGTGATGCTGCCGCCGAACATCGCCGCGCACTACGGGCTCGAAGATGTTCGCGGCTACGAGGCGATGATGCATCCGAGAGTTGCCGAGACGCAGACACTCTGGTCCGAGCCGCAGGCTGTCTGGTCGAATCGCGTGATGGATCTTCGCGCACCGATGTTGTCGCTGCTGAATGTGCGTTATGCATTGGCACCAGCGCGGAGCACACCTCCGAGCGGTTGGCATGCAGCTGCGAGCGGACCGGGATTCGAGCTCTTCGAGAATGATCGTGCGCTGCCTCGCGCGTTTCTCCCTCGCGTCGTTCATCTCGCGTCGAAAGAGAACGTACTGCGGGGATTGGCGTCGTGCCACGACTTCGCAGCGGAAGGCTGGCTCGAGAATGAACACGACGCGACGATTGAGAATGGCTCGGGAGATATTCGCGTGTCACGACATGGAGCGGACCTCACCGTTGACGCGTCCATGCGTCAGGCTGGATGGCTGTTTCTCTCGGTGAACGGCTGGCGCGGATGGCACGTGCGCGAAGGCGGGTATGACCTGCCCCTCGTCGCAGCCAACGATGCACTGCTGGCCGTCCACCTCGGATCCGGGCAGCATCACCTTGCGGTGACGTTTCGTCCGCGCTCATTCATCATCGGCCGCGCGGTGAGTCTGATCAGCGCGGTTGCGCTGTTGCTGCTCATTGGAGTGTTCTATGTGATGCCCAACTCCGCCATCACCTGCTTCATATCCGACCAGACGTCTTTCTTCGCGGCAGGAGTTCGAAGCAGATAGGCCGGGTGATACGTCGGCATCACCTTCACACCTTCGTAGTCGAGCCACCGCCCGCGCACGGAGGAGATCGAGTAGTCGCGGCCTGTGAGGCTCTGCAGCGCGAAGCGGCCGAGCGCGACGATGACGCGCGGCTTGATGACGGCGATCTGCTGGCGGATGAACGGGCGGCAGGCGTCGAGCTCGTCGGGCTCCGGATTGCGGTTCTCTGGAGGACGGCACTTGATCACGTTCGCGATGTAGACCTGATC
>CAZKID010000508.1:0-3785 GCA_964552405.1 uncultured Thermoanaerobaculia bacterium | reverse complement strand
CGTCCACCTCCTGCGAGAACGTCGCGCTCCCGCCCTCGGTCCGGAGGGCGAACCGCCGCGACATCGACCCGCGTGCGCGGGCGTTGCTCGAGCGCGTCGGACTCGCGCATCGCGCGGCGCATTATCCGAACGAGCTCTCGGGCGGCGAGATGCAGCGCGTCGCGATCGGCCGCGCGGTGATTCATCGCCCGCCGCTCATCATCGCTGACGAGCCGACCGGCAACCTCGACTCGAAGAGCGGCGTCAGCGTCCTCGAGCTGCTCCGCTCCATCCACGAAACAGAGCGGCCCACGATCGTGATGGCCACACACTCCGACACCGCGGCGGCGTACGGTGCGTACACGATCTCCGTTGCCGACGGAAACGCCTGGCGATGATCGGCCGCGCGCTCGTTCTCCGCCCGCTCGTTCGCGAGACGATTCGCACCGCGCTCACCATCCTCGGCATCGCGATCGGCGTGGCCGTCATCGTCGCGATCGAGCTCTCGAATCAGAGCGCGCTTCGCGCCTTTCAGCAGTCCGTCGATGCAGTCGCGGGCCGCGCGAACTACACGATCGTGTCGGAGAGCGGCGCGATGGATGAGTCGGCGCTTCTCCGATTGCAACCGCTGTGGGACGCCGGCGCGCGCTTCGCACCGGTGATCGACGTCGATGGCGTCGTCGAGCCGGCTCAGACACCGTTCCGCCTCCTCGCTGTCGATCTGATGTCGGATCTGCACTTTCGCGACTACAAGTACGCGGAGATCGACAAGCGCCAGGCGTTCGATCTGTTTCGCCCGGATGCGGCGATCGTTCCGGAAGTGTTCGCGCGCGAGAACCATCTGAAGCTCGGCTCGCCGCTCACCCTCAACGTCCTCGGCAACCAACGAACGCTGACGGTGCGAGGCATCCTCGAGCCGCGTGGTCCGGCGACGGCCTTCAACGGGGCGATCGTCGTCTGCGACATCGCCGTCGCGCAGGAGAGCTTCGGCCTGCGCGGCCGTCTCACGCGCATCGATCTGATGCTGCCGGATGACGCGCTCGCGACGCGGGTGCAGTCGCTGGTTGGGGGCTCGATGCACGTCGAGCGCCCATCGCGGCGGAACGAGCGCGTCTCGAAGATGCTCCGCGCCTTTCGCGTGAACCTCTTCGCTCTGGCCGGCGTCGCGCTGCTCGTCGGCATGTTTCTCGTCTACAACACAGTGCTGATCTCGATTCTCCGCCGCCGTAAGGATGTCGGGGTGCTGAAGACACTCGGAGCATCGCCCTCTCAGATCTTCTTCGCCTTCGCAGGCGAAGGGCTCCTCTTCGGCATCGCCGGCTCCATCCTCGGCATCGCGATCGGCGCCGGCATCGCACGCGCGATCCTCGGTCTCATCGGACGAACGATCAACGCGCTCTACGTCGCGTCGCGGCCGGAGAGCATCGCGCTCACGCCGCCGATCATCATCACAGGCCTGGCCGTCGGGATCATCCTCTCGCTCGTCTCGGCGTTTCAACCATCGCTCGAAGCCGCGCGCGTTCTGCCGCACGCGATGATCCGCCCCGGACTGCAGCAGCGAATCTCGCGGAGGCAGGAAGCCCAACTCGCGATTGCAGCAGTCGCATGCTTCATTGCCGGTGCGTTGACCTCGCTCTTGCCGGCATGGAACGGCATCGCAGTCGCGGGCTACATCGCGGTGCTGCTCGTGGTCTGCGGCTTCTCCCTCCTCTCGCCCTCGATCGTGCGCGTCGCCGCCGCTCTGCTCGCGAAGCCCATGCGTTTCGCATTCGGCATCGCCGGCGAGCTGGCAGCGCGATCGCTTCCCGCGTCGCTGCGCCGCACCGCGATCGCGACTGAAGCGCTCTCGCTCGCCACGGGAATGATGGTCGCGGTGGCGCTGATGGTAGGCAGCTTCCGCGAGACAGTCCGCGTCTGGGTGGACCAGACAGTCCGATCGGATCTCTGGCTTCGGCCGGCGCAGGGTTTGTCGAATGCATCGATCGCACTCTTCCCGCCCGAGATCGCGAACGATCTCGCGAAGGTCCCGTTCATCGCTGCCGTCGATCGCATTCGCGGCCGCGACATGATCTACGACAACGACCTCGTCGCCGTCGGCAGCGGAGACTTCACGAAGGCCGCGGAGTTCGGCGACTTGCCGATGGTCACGCCCAGCTCTTCGAAGGAAGCGCTCTTCAAGGCGGCCGCGGTCAACGGCGTCGTCGTCTCCGAAAGCTTCTCGCTCAAACATCACAAGCACACCGGCGACCTCATTCGTCTCGGCGGAATCTCGTTTCCGATCACCGGCATCTATCGCGACTACTCGAACGACCGCGGCGTCATCGTCATGGATCGCTCGCTCTTCGTCCGCACGTTTCACGACGATCGCATCAACACGGTCGTCATCTACCTCAAGCCGGGCATCAGCCGCGACGCGGCCCGCATCGCACTCGAGAAGGAGCTCGGTCCGAAGTATCACGCATTCGCAATCACCAACGGTTCGATTCGCGCCGAGGTGATGAAGATCTTCGATCAGACGTTCCTGATCACGTATGCGCTCCTCGGTGTCGCAATCACCGTTGCAGTGCTCGGCATCGTGAACACGCTCGCGGCACTGATCCTGGAACGGTCGCGCGAGCTGGCGCTACTGCGCGTCCTCGGTGTGACGAAGCGCGAGCAGACGCGCATGCTCGTCCTCGAGTCGACAGTTCTCGGCATCGCATCGACCGGGTCGGGTGTGATCATGGGCTACGCGCTCTCGTGGATTCTGATCTACGTGATCAACAAGCAGTCGTTCGGCTGGACGATCGAGTTCCACACGCCTTCGGCCATGATCGTGACCTCGCTCGCGGTCACACTGGCAGCCTCGGCCATCGCGGGACTGGTCCCGGCGCGGCTCGCGGCACGGACCGATATCGCCAGCGCGATCAAGAGCGAGTAGGATTTCCGCATGATTCCCATCGCCCCGCTCGTGGCCATGCTCTCGATGCCTCCGCGCGCGGTACGGCTGCCGAGCGTGCCGGCCGTCAGTGGTCCGACGTACTCGAAGGAGATCGTGCGGCTGTTTCAGACGCACTGTCAGTCGTGCCATCACCCGGGCGACATCGCGCCGTTCGCACTCACCAACTACCAGGATGCGAAGGCAAATGCTGCGAAGATCAAACTGAAGACGCAGGCGCGCGAGATGCCACCGTGGAAGCCGGGCACAGATTGCGGCGGGTTCAAGGACACACAGCTCCGCACGCTGACCGAGGGCGAGATCGACATGCTCGCGCGATGGGTCGACAACGGCGCGCCTCTCGGCGATCCGGCGGATCAGCCGCAACTGATCGACTTCAGCGGCGGCTGGGCTCTCGGCAGTCCCAATCTCGAGCTCGGCAGTCCCGAACCCTACACGCCGCCGGCGGATCATGACGAGTATCGCTGCTTCACGCTGCCGTCGAACTTGACGAGCGACAAGTACGTCTCCGCGATCGACATCAAGCCGGGCAATCGCGAAGAAGTCCATCACGTGATCGTCTTCATCGATACGCTCGGTGATTCGCAGAAGCTCGATGAGGAATCCGCCGGCCCCGGATACACATGCTTCGGCGGACCGGGGTTCAACCTGCCGGGAACGCTCGGCGGATGGGCCCCCGGAGCGCGGCCCTTCGAACTGCCGGACGAAGTCGGGATGGCCTTACCGGCGAACTCGCGAATCGTGCTGCAGGTTCACTATCACGTACACACCGGCACGCTGAAGCCGGACCGAACCAAGATCCCGAACCATTAGAAAGACCAGAAAACGGACAAACCGAGTACGCACGTACGATGCGAGGCTATGGCAA
>CAZKID010000507.1:0-3785 GCA_964552405.1 uncultured Thermoanaerobaculia bacterium | reverse complement strand
AAGCCGTCTATACGACGGACGGCGGCGCAAGCTGGAACGTCGCAAGCGGCTTCACGACCAACAACCGCGTGCAGGTGAAGTACGCCCCTTCGAATCCAGCGATCGTTTACGCGTCGGTCGATGGCAAGAGCAGCGAGCTCTGGAAGAGCACGGATGGCGGCGCGACGTATGCGAAGGTCAACGAGTCGACGAAATGGCTCGGCACACAGGCGTGGATCCACAACACGATCTGGGTCGACCCGACGAATCCCGACAACCTGGTCGTCGGTGGCCTCGATCTCTATCGCAGTAACGATGGTGGCGCGTCGCTCACGAAGATCAGCAAGTGGGAGAAGTCGCCGCAGCAATCGTCGCACGGCGATCAGAAGCTCGTGGTCAGCCCTCCGCAATTCGATGGCAGCGGGAACAAGACGGTCTACGTCGCGAACGACGGCGGCGTGTATCGCACTGCCGACATCTACGCCGTCGAAGAGCTCGGCGGCTGGGAAAACCTCGACAACAACCTCGGCGTCACGCAGTTCTATGGAATCGCAGGCAACGCGAGCGGCAAAGTCGTCGGCGGCGCGCAGGACAACGGCACGCTTCTCTTTTCCGGCGACGCGCAGAAGTGGACGAGCTGGTTCGGCGGCGATGGCGGTTATGTCGCAGCGGATGCCGGCAACCCGAGCGTGTTCTACGGCGAGTACACCTACCTCACCATCTTCCGCACGACGAACGGAGGCCAATCGCGCGGAGAAGACATCTACGGCCGCTATTACTCCTGGAACGGATCCGAATGGGAACTGAAGTCACGCGCGAATCCAATCAGCGAGGCGAAGTCGCCGACAGCGAACTTCATCGCTCCGTTCATCATCGATCCGAACAATTCCGATCGGCTGCTGGCCGGAGCGCGATCGCTCTGGGTGACGAACAATCCGAAGAAGCTGAACGATGACGGAGGACCCGACTGGTTCGCGATCAAGCCGGCAGGGGCGCAGAACATCAGCGCGATCGCCGTCGCGCCGGGAAACTCGGATCAGATCTGGGCCGGTCACAACGATGGTGCGCTCTATCGCACGACGAATGGAACGTCCGAATCGCCGTCGTGGTCGCGCGTCGGAGAAGGAACGCTGCCGGGGCGTCAGGTGCTCTCGATCGCCGTAAACCCGCGCGACGGCAACACGGTGTTCGCCACATTCGGCGGATACAGCGCAAACAACATCTGGAAGACGACGGACGGCGGCGCGACGTGGAATGCGAGCGGCGCCGGTCTGCCGAATGTCGCGATGCGGAGCATCGTCTTCCATCCTTCGAACTCGAGCTGGCTGTATGTCGGATCGGACATCGGAGTTTTCACCAGCGAAGATGGAGGCGCGACCTGGAGCGTGCCGCAGGATGGCCCGGCCAACGTTGCAGTCCGTCAGCTCGTGTGGGTCGGCAACACGTTGCTGATCGCGACGGCGGGACGCGGCGCGTACAAAGCAACCGTCGGAGGCGGCTCGTCGATCGAGCACGTCGCGAGCGAGTATCACCAGCGCGTGGCGAGCAACGCGGGCGAGTGCCGCGCGCTGACGATTCTCATCGATCCGCCCGACACCGGAGCCGTATCCGCACGCCCCGCTCCGAACTGCGGAACGAAGTACACAGCGGGAACCGTCGTCGTGCTGCATGCGACACCGGCGACGAACTACGCATTCGGCGGCTGGCGCGGCGCGGAGTTCGGCACAGACCCCGTGGTGACCGTCGTGCTGAAGCAGGACGAGAGCATCACCGCGCGCTTTGCGCCGCCCGCGCAGAATGACAGCCCGCTGACCGCAACCGATCTGACGAACGACCTCCGCACGAAGGGACGCGCGTCGATCGCAGAAGACACGTCGAACGCCTCGAATTCTCCTGACGATCCACTGACGTGCGAGGCGGGCCTCGGAGGCAAGACCGTGTGGTTCGTCTTCACTCCCACCGTCGACGGAAAGCTTCACATCGATACGAAGGGGAGCAACTACGACACGTCGCTGACGGTTTACACCGGGAACCTTGGAGCGCTGGTCTCGTCGGCCTGCGATGACGAAGAAGAGGATGTTGTGGATGAAACGACATCGGAGATTGGGGTCGACGCGACGACGATCTCGGATCTCGATCTTCCGTTGAAGGCGAATGTGAAGTATTGGATCGAAGTGGGAGACGCGACTCTGCCTGACGTGTTCGAAGAGGAGTCGAGCGGCGGCGATCCGACGGACGCACCCGAGGGCGGGCTGTTGATCGTGAACGCCACGTTCGGCAATGCAGGCCGCATCCGCGCCGTGAGGCATTAGGGAGCGCGCCCGCTCTCCTGTGCTACTAATACGTGCCCATGGCGGAGCTTCGGCGCGAGATCGGATTGTGGCGCGGCATCGCGCTGAACATGATCGACATGGTCGGGATCGGGCCCTTCATCACGATCCCCTTCATCCTCTCCGCGATGGGCGGCGGCCGCGGCATGCTGGCCTGGGTGCTCGGCGGACTGCTCGCGATCTCCGACGGACTCGTCACCGCGGAGCTCGCATCGGAGCTCCCCTCCTCCGGCGGCTCGTATCACTTTCTTCGTCAGGCCTACGGGCGCTACGGCCGGCTCGTCTCGTTTCTCTTTCTCTTCCAGATTCTCTTTTCCGCCCCGCTCTCGATGGCGTCCGGGTGCATTGGCTTCGCGAACTACCTCGGCATCCTCGTTCCGTGGGCGAAGAGCCACGTTCCTGTCACCGCGATGATCGTATGCGTCCTCACGGTCGCGCTGCTCCTTCGCCGCATCGAGTCCATCGGCAAGTTCTCGATTCTCTTGTGGCTCGGCGTGCTCGGCACGCTCACGATCGTGATCGGTGCCGGCCTGCCGCATTTGAAACTCAGCGCGTTCGCGTTCTGGTCCGCGCCGCGTCTCGACGGAGCAACCGGTTTCACGACCGGCCTCGGTGCTGCGCTGCTCATCGCGGTCTACGACTATCTCGGTTACTACAACATCTGCTACCTCGGCGATGAAGTCATTGAACCGTCGAAGACGATTCCTCGCGTGATCGTGATCTCGATTCTCGCGATCGGCGTCATCTATCTCGTGATGAATGCGTGCCTCATCTCGGTGCTGCCGATGAAGCAGGCGATGACCTCGCAGACGGTGATCGGCGATTACGTCGCGGCGCTAATGGGCTCGCGCATCGCGAAGGTCGTCACCGTCCTGATCCTCTGGACCGCGTTCGCGTCCATCTTCTCGCTGATGCTCGGCTACTCGCGGATCCTCTACGCTGCCGCGCGCGACAAGAACTTCTTCAGCATGTTCGCGAAGCTTCATGCGACCGAGGCGTATCCGATCGTGTCGCTCATCTATCTCGGTCTGGTTGCAGCTCTCTTCTGCTGGAAGGTGCCGCTGGAGACCGTGATCCGCGGCATCATCACCATTCGCGCGATCATCCCCTTCATTGCGCAGATCATCGGCGCGGTGATTCTCCGCATCCGCGAGCCGGAACGTGAACGGCCGTTCAGGATGTGGCTGTATCCGCTGCCCGCGATCATCGCGTGCGGACTCTGGATGTACGTGGTGACTTCCAAGCAGAAGGGACTGATGACGAATACGGCCGGCTTGTACGTGATGGCGGCGGGTGGCGTTTTCTTCCTTGTTCGTGAGTACTTCACGCGCCGCGCGACTGCGTGATCCAGTGGGTGCTCGCTTTGGTCCAGTGGGTGCTCGCTTTGGTCCAGTGGGTGCTTGCTTGGTCCAGTGGGTGCTCACTTGGTCCAGTGGGTGCTCACCTGGTCCAGTGGGTGCTCACCTGGTCCAGTGG
>CAZKID010000506.1:0-3812 GCA_964552405.1 uncultured Thermoanaerobaculia bacterium | reverse complement strand
CCGAGGAAGCGGGAGACGGGGTGTGCGTCGAGGGTGGCGGACATGACGACGACCGCGAGATCATCACGTGCATCGAGTGCCTGCTTCACGAGTGCGAGTGCGAGATCGGCGTGAATGCTCCGCTCGTGAAACTCGTCGAGGATCACGACGCGGAAATCGCTCAGCAGAGGGTCCGACTGCAGCCGTGCGGTGAGAATTCCTTCCGTGGCGACGAGCAGGCGTGTGCTGCGCGAGAAGCGGCGCTCGAAGCGAATCTGCCAGCCGATCTCTTCGCCGATCGTCCATCCGCGCTCGCTCGCGATGCGGCGCGTGAGCGTGCGCGCGGCAACGCGCCTCGGCTGCAGGAGGATCGTCGGGCCGAGCTCGGCGAGGCGAGGTGGAACGCGCGTCGTTTTTCCTGAGCCCGGCGGCGCGACGATGACCGCCGTGCGATGTCTGCGGACGTGCTCGCTGATCTCCGCGAGATGCGAGTCGATTGGGAGCGGCGCTTGCACCAGTGTCTGCATTATGGTCACGAATCGGAGAAACGACAGCGACATCGACTACACGCCGGAAGGCGCGACACCAGCACACGAGAAAAACGATCCGACTGCGAGCGGTTACGACGAGGCCGTCAAGAAAGGCCCCGGCGAATACGGCGTCCCCAGCGGCAACGGCGGCGTATTCGGCACGAACGGCGGCGGATCGTATCCAGGCGGCATGCACGTCGTCGAGCGGCCGGTGATCGAAGGGACGGAGAAGGGGGAGGATGAAATCTAGTCGCGTGGGCTCGCGGATACGCGGACTCGCGGTTGACCACCACCGCGAGTCCGCGAGCCCGCGCAGCCGCGTACCCCCTCAGGTCCTCAACCCATCCACCTTCCGCGAAATCTCCCCGAGCATCGCGGCGATCTCGTTGTAGCGCCGATCGCTTTCGGACGGTTCTTTCGGTTTCATCACGAACGCGCCGCCCGGTTCGAGGATGCATTGTTCCAGTGATTGCACTCCGTCGAAGCCCTGGCGGCGCGCGACGACGTCGAGCTCGGGTACGGTGATCAGCTCCCTCGCGAGCGCCGCGTGCTGCACCTTGCCGTCTTTGACCAGCACGGTGGGATCACCGGTCACGACTTGATCGAGCCTTCGATGGCGGAAGAGGAAGCGCACGACGAGGTAGTTGCAGAGCATGAGCGCGAACGCGCCGATGAATCCTCCGGCGACGGAGTTGTCGTCGCCGATGATCGCGTTCTGCACCGTATTCGAGAGCGAAATCAACACGACGAAGTCGAACGGATTGAGTTGTGCGAGCTCTCGCTTGCCGAAGATGCGCAACAGCAGCACGAGAAAGATGTAGACGAGAACCGGTCTGATGATCTTCTCGAGGATCGGAATCGGGATGAGGAACATGTCGTGAAACAGGTGCATGGCATCTCCTAGTCGGCTTTCACGCGCAGCAGATCGTGGCCGACGATGATTTTTCCGTTGAACGTCTTCGCTGCCTGGTTCAAGAATGCCGCGTCGTCGTCGCCGACGAGATGCGTGAGGAGCAGCGTCTTCACTCCGGCGCTCGTGGCGATCGTTCCCGCTTCCGCCGCCGTCGTGTGGTAGTGCTTCAGCCGGGCAGCGACTTCCGGCGTGTCGACGCGGTCGAGCCATTCCGGCTGATACGCCTCCATCACGAGAATGTCGGCGCCGCGGGCGAACTTGATCAGATTGTCGTTTGGCCGCGTGTCGCCCGAGACGACGATCACCTTGCCGCCCGAGACGAACTTGTAGCCGAGCGCCGGCTCAACGGGCCGGTGATCTTCGACGAAGGCGCTGACCTTGACCGTGCCATCGTCGTAGATCACACCTTCACCGATCTCGTGGGTGTTGATCGTCGCTCCCGCTCCCGGATGTTTCTCGAGAAGATCGCGGCGGTAGTGGATGTCGAATGCGAAGAAGTCAGCCATTGCCCTGGCCAGCTTCCGTGTACCGCGCGGTCCGTAGAGCTCGAACGGGCCCTCTTTTCTCCCGAATTGCCACGACGTGTTGAAAAGGTCGGGCAGACCCGCGATGTGATCGGAATGAAAGTGGGTAAGGAAGACCGCGCGCAGGTTCGAGTAGCGCAACTCTGTCGCCGCGATGCGCATCGTCGTTCCACGGCCCGCGTCGACGACGAACCACTCGTTCCCGAGATCGATGACGGTACAAGCACCGGCGCGATTCGGATTGGGCCGAGGGAAGCCTGTGCCGATGAGCACGACATCCATGCCGTAGAGAAAGCCGGCGGCGACGAGCACGCCGCAGAGAAACGCGGCGCGACTCACGGTCTTGTGATTTCGTCGAATACTATTTGCGACCATGTCTCCATTGCCTCCCGGAGCGGAGTGAGCCCCGCCATGCCGTGCCACTCGCCACTCAGTTTCTCGGTTTCCAGCACGCGCACATTGCGTGTCGTCGCATCGAGGACATAGACGATGCCGAGGTGTACGCGCCCAACCTCGGTGGAGTCGTCGTTGAGAATGCCGGTAAACGTAATGTCGTAATCGCCATCGATGGCGACTTCTTCATCGAGCTCTTTCTGCATCCCCTCGACGACGCCGTGACCGGGATTGATATGTCCACCGATGCCGATGGAGACCTTGTCGTGCAGCCGCGCGTCCGTGCCTTTGCGTGTGCGGCGAAGAACGAACAGGTGGTCGCCGTTGCGGATGGCAACGTACGGGATGATCTGCCGGTAGTCGGGCGACTCCTCTGCAACTCTCCGCACGAGAAACTCATGCTTGCGATCGATCAGCTCCAACACCTCCTCGGCGTTCTCGCGAAAGAGACCAGGGCGGAGGTAGGGAGCCAGCAAGCTCGTTTTGACGACGAGGACTTCTTCTTCGAGGCTCATGATTTTCTCGCCAGGATGTCCAACACGTTCTGGTGTAGCAAACCGTTAGTCGACAATCCGCTGCCGCCATCGGCGCGCCCTCTTCCAGCAAGATCGCTGAACGTGCCGCCCGCCTCTTCCACGATCACCTTGATCGCGGCCATGTCCCACACCGCGACTTCTGGTTCCACGGCGATGTCGCAGGCGCCTTCGGCGACCATCATGTGCGACCAGAAATCGCCGAAGGCGCGGGAGCGGCCGCAGCGGCGATCGAGCTCGAGGAACTGCTCGCGCAGGTTGAACTTGTTCCAGCCGGCGATGTCGTCGTAGCTGAGCTGTGCTTCTTCGAGCGCCGCGATGCGCGACGCATGAATCGCGCGGCCATTGCAGAAGGCGCCTTCCCCGCGCGCGGCCCACCAGCGCATGCCGAGCGCCGGAGCGCTGACGACTCCGACCTGCTCCTCGAGTGCGAGCAGCGTGGCGAAGACGGGAATGCCTCGCATGAAGTTTTTCGTGGCGTCGATCGGGTCGATGATCCAGCGCCGTGCCGACGATCCGCTGACGCCGAACTCTTCGCCGAGGATGGAGTCGTCGGGACGCGCAGCGGCGAGCCTGTCGCGGAGGAGTGTTTCGACGGCGAGATCCGCTTCCGTCACCGGTGTGCGATCCACTTTCGTCTTCACGCTGAGCGACGCGGCGCGAAAAAAACTCATCGTGATCTCGTCCGCTTCGTCGGCGAGAGCGAGGGCGAGAGAAAGGTCTTGATTCACGCGCGCATGTTTTTATCATGCAGAACGTGAAGAAGCTCATCGTTCTGTTCGCGCTGTTTGCGCTTCAAGCGAATGCGCAGCAACTGCTACGCTGGGGCGGCGACTCCGAAGGGGGCGCGCCGTACGTCGAAGCCGATCCCGGTGATCCTTCGGAGGGTCGTGGCCACGACGGCGAAATCGCCGGGGAAATGGCGAAGGGGCATGGGCGG
>CAZKID010000505.1:0-3818 GCA_964552405.1 uncultured Thermoanaerobaculia bacterium | reverse complement strand
GGGCCTCCGCTTTTGGGTCGGGTGCACAGGTGTGGGCCCTGTGCCCTCACCGGAAATGGGCACCGGGCAAAGAACATGGTTCTCTGTACCTGTGGGAACATGGTTCTGTGTTCCTGTGGGGCGACAGGCGCCCTCGCCTGTCGGCTCGGTGCACAGGCGAGGCGCCTGTGCCTCCACCGGAAAGCGATTCGGACTTATGAACGCGCGCGGTCTTCGGCGCGTGTTGCGCGCGGCGCGTAGATCTCGCGCACGATCTGTCCGATCGACAGCCGGTTCATCGCCTCTGACGTACAGAGCGTCATGCGATCGAAGAGCGAGGCGATGCGATCGCGCTCGATCTCGCCCGGCCCGATCTCGGGCAGCGCGCGGCGTCCGCCTTCCATCTCGCTCACGATCTCTTCGATGCTGATTCGATCGGGATCGCACGCGGGAACGAATCCGGCCCACTCGCCGCCCGTCTGCGTGACGAGCTTCGCCGACTCGAGCCGCCGCAGGATGCGCATCATCTGCGCATCCGTCGCCGCGAACTGCTCCGCGAGCCGGTACGACGACGGCGGATCCTCGCGCCGGTCGAAGCGGCGCGCGATCTCGATCATCGCCCGCAACGCGAAGTAGAGATCGAAGCGCGGTTCGTCCGCGATGTTCTGCTCCGTCGCGCGCAGCAGCCCGTAAAGATTCTGGAACACGAAGCTGATCTCGACGCCGAGGAGGATCACGACCCACATGATCTCGATGGCGATGAGGAAGATGATCGCCAAACCGACCGTGCCGTAGATGACGTTGAACTTCCCGTGAAAGAGATAGTTCGCGTAGATGCCGAAGCCCCAGCGAACGAGCGTGAAGAGCATCGCCGTGACCGCGGCGCCGATCGCCGCCGCCCCCACGCGCACCTTCGCCGACGGCACGAGCCAGAACAACATCGTGAACGCGATGAAGAGCACGAGGACGGGTGCGATCTGAAAGATGAGATCGGACTTGAACAGCACGCGCAGATAGCGGTTGTGCTGCAGCATGTTCGTCGTCGTGAACGAGAGGCCCATCAGCAGCGGGCCCCAGAAGAAGAGCATCGTGAAGGCGAAAATTTTCTGCCGGTAGCCGTGCGCGCTGCGCACCTTCCAGATCTGATTCACGGTCGCCTCGACGGCGAGGAAGAGCCGGAACGCCACGATCATGAAGACGACCGCACCAAGAGTCGAGGCAGCCTGCGCGTTCTCCGCGAACCGCGCGAGGTGATACGTCAGCACCGGAGACTGATACGGGATGACGACATTCAAGACGCTGTCGATTTGCGATTGGAACGACGGAAACAGATTGCGGAAGTACTGCTGCAGGACCTGCGTGAATGCGACGAGCAGCGGGATCAGCGAGAGCAGCGTCGTATACGCGAGCGACGCGGCGCGCGACGTTCCCTGGATCTCGTAGAACTCGCGCGTAACTTCGCGAACGAAGAGGAAGAACTCGACGGTCGTGACGCGCGCGCGATGACGCCCGTGCGCCTCGCGGCGGTAGAGCAGAACCGCCGGGTCGGTCAGCCACGACCAGACATAGTTCCTGCCCGACGTGATCCGGTCACGCCATTGCTCCCACCGTTTGGGACGAGGCTCAGCACCCATCGTGGCGAACTATAAACGCAAGCGCCGGGCCTGGGTGGTTCCGCGGTTTCGCGGGCTCGTGGGCTCGCGGTCCGCCCAGCGAGTTTGCCTCGCGTTTGCATTAATGTTCAGCATGGCTCGTATGCAGTCCTTTGTCCCTGAAGTCATCGAGGGCGATGAGAAGCTCCCCCCGGATCTCGTTGCGCTGCGGCGTTTTGCGATGCTGATGGATGAGGCTGTCGCGATTCCCGGCACGCGACGGCGCGTGGGGCTCGATGCCGCGCTCGGTCTCATCCCCGGCGTCGGCGACATCGTTGCCGGTTTGTTATCGGCGTGGATCGTGATCGGCGGACTGCGTCACCGCGTTCCGATCCGCATCCTCTTCCGCATGCTCTTCAACATCGTGGCGGACATCGTCGTGGGCGAAGTCCCGCTGCTCGGCGACTTCTTCGACTTCCTGTTCGAAGAGAACATGATCAACCTGCGGCTGCTGATGCAGCATCGCGATCGCCGGAATCCGCCACGCACGTTCGCACAAATCGGCGGCGCTGCCATCCTCGTCATCCTCATCATCCTCGGCGCCGCGCTCGCGATGACCGGCGCCCTCGTCGCCGCCGTCCTCTGGATCATCGGACATCGCGGATGATCTTCCGGCGGTCGAAACGTACGCGGTACCCGCTCCGATCCGTGCTGCCGATCGTGAAGCGGCGGCTGCCGATGCGCTATCACATGCGCCATCAGTTCGGCGTTCACGACGTGGCATTTCTGCAGACGATGCACGCGCTCACCGGCTCGCCGATGACGCCGGGCAACAAGACGGAGATCCTCTGCAACGGCGTGCAGATCTTCCCGTCGATGCTCGCCGCGATTCGCGGCGCGCAGAAGACGATCAACATGGAGTTCTACATTTACTGGGACGGCGAGGTGGGACGCCTGTTCGCCGAGGCGCTGGCGGAACGGGCCAGAGCCGGCGTGGCGGTGAAGGTGATTCTCGATGCAGTCGGCTCGTCCACGATGTCGCAGGACCTCATCGACTTTCTGCTGCGCAACGGCATCGATCTCGAGTGGTATCACCCGCTGCGCTGGTACACGATCAGCCGCTTCAATCACCGCACGCATCGCAAGCTGCTGATCATCGACGGCACCATCGGATTCTCCGGCGGCGTCGGGATCGCCGACAACTGGCTCGGCGACGCGGAACGGGAGGATCACTGGCGCGAGACCATGATCCGCGTCGAAGGCCCGGTCGTGACGCAAATGCAGTTCGCGTTCATGGACAACTGGGTCAAGAGCCGCGGCGAGCTGCTCACGGGACTCGATTACTTTCCGCAGATCGAGCCGCGCGGCGATCATCTCGCGCAGGTGATCAAGTCATCGCCGAGCGAAGGCAGCTCGACCGTGAAGCTGCTCTACACGATCTCGATCGTGAGCGCCGTGAAGTCGATCTGGATCAGCAACGCGTACTTCGTCCCCGATGCCGACACGCTGCAGGCACTCGAAGGCGCGGTGCGGCGCGGCGTCGATGTGCGCGTGATCGTGCCGGGCGAGCACACCGATGTCCCGATCGTCCGCCAGGCCAGCCGCCGCTACTACGAACGCCTGCTCCGTCGCGGCATCCGCATCTTCGAATATCAGCCGACGATGATGCACGCGAAGACGATGGTCGTCGACGGAGTGTGGTCGACGATCGGTTCATCGAACTTCGACGAGCGCAGCTTCCGGCTGAATGATGAAGTGAACGTGAATGTGTATGACGAAGGGATCGCGGCGAAGGTGGAGGAAGCGTTTCGCCAGGATCTCGCACGAAGCGAAGAGATTCGCGAGCACAAGTGGTTGAAGCGGCCGGGGATGCAGAAGTTGAGAGAGAAGGTGGCGAGCTGGTTTAAGGAGCAGTTGTAGGGGGCGCTGGGGCGCTGGGGCGCTGGGGTACTGGGTTGGGGCTCGCGGCTTCACCCAGCATCCCAGGACCCCAGCACCCCAGAGCCCTACTTGTGCACCCAATCCGTGTGTACGAACGGCGCATCCGCCCCTTTGTCATTCCGCTGATAGGTATGCGATCCAAAGTAATCGCGCTGCGCCTGCGTGAGGTTCTGCGGGAGATCCGCGCTGCGATAGGCATCGAAGTACGCGAGGCTCGCGGACATCGCAGGCACGGCCATCCCGGCAGTCTGCGCGAATGACACCGCACGGCGCCACGACTTCTGCGTCTCGTTGATGCGCGCGCTG
>CAZKID010000504.1:0-3823 GCA_964552405.1 uncultured Thermoanaerobaculia bacterium | reverse complement strand
CCCGAGCGAAGTCGAGGGACCTGGGGGTGTGGGAGGCGCGCGACATGATCTTCGTGCCGCCCGCCCACCCGGGTCCCTCGACTTCGCTCGGGATGACGGCGGCTTGCGATCGCGTGCCTTGGTTTCTTTCTCTCAGTCGCGTCGCGCAGCGACGTCGCCCGCTCGCGATGACATCAACGGAACTCCACTTCCACTCGTTGCCCCAGCTTGAGGGGCGTAGCCTCGGCCATCGCGATCTTCACCAGCAGCACTCGCGTATCGATCGGCTTCGCCGGATCCTGCGGTTTGAGCCGGCGCGATACGACGTTGCCCGGCACTTCCTCGATCACCCCGCGCCATGACCCGTCATACCCCTCGGCCGACACGGCTGCTTCGCCGGAGACTCGCATCCTCGACGCGTCGAACTCGTCGACTTCCGCCTCGACGCGCGTGCGATGAAGATCGGCAATCGTCACGAGCGAATCGCCCGCGTTGATCGTCTCGCCCTGCTGCCGCATCCGCGCGATCACGACGCCGTCGATCGGCGCCTTGATCACCGCCTTCGCGAGCAGTGCTTCGTTGCGCCGCTGTTCCGCGACGGCCGACGCGCGGCGGGCACGCGCCGCATCGAGATCGCGATCGGTCTTCTCCAGCGTCTGCTTCGAACCGACGTTGTCGCGATACAGATGCTGCGCACGCTCGCGCTCGAGCTCACAGAGTCGAATGTCGGCGTCCGCTTCATCTTCGCGTGCGCGAGCGGCGGCGATTGCGGCGCGCAGATCGTCGGCGCGCAGCGTGGCGATCACTTGTCCCTCGAGCACGTGATCCTGCTCGTTCACCGCGAGCCGCTCGATCGTGCCGGCGACATCGCTGCCGACCGTCACCTCCGCGCCCGGATACGCCACCACGCGCCCCTCGGCCACCACGTGGTGCTCGTTCGTGGGTGCAGCGGATGGTTGGGATGAAGTGGCCGTGGATGGCCGGTTCGCGCGAACCTGCGCCACGGTGATGAGGATGAGCGCGAAGCCGATGAGTGGAGCGATGAACCGCTTCATGACAATCTCCCGTCCTGGATCTTCACCACGCGATCAGCAACCGCGCGGACTTTCGGGTCATGGGTGACGATGACGAGCGCGCGATTCTCTTTCTTGGCGAGCGCGCGGAACATTTCGAGTACTTGTGTGCCGACCACGGAATCGAGATTCGCCGTCGGCTCGTCGGCGAGAAGAATCGGCGCCTTGCCGGCGAGCGCGCGGGCAATCGCGACGCGCTGCTTCTGGCCGCCGCTGAGATCGCGCGGCAGAAATGCCTGGCGATCGCCGAGGCCGACGGCTTCGATCACGCGCTCGGCTTCGAGACGTGCTTCGCGTCCGCGAACGCCCTTCACGTTCAGCGCGTATTCGATGTTCTCTACCGCCGTCAGCGAAGGAAACAGATTGAACTGCTGAAAGACGAAGCCGAGAGAACGCTTGCGGATGTCGTTCAGCTTCTTGGCATTCGCCACTTCGCCGTCGACGAGCACATCGCCTTTGGTTGGCGTGAGGATGCAACCGAGGATCGAGAGGAAAGTCGTTTTGCCGGAGCCGGAGGGCCCTTCGAGCGAGACGATCTCTCCGCGCTCGACACCGAAGTCGATTCCGCGCAGCACCGAGATCGATTCCTTCCCCTCGGTGAAACTCTTCTGAATGTTTTTCGCTTCGAGAATCATGGTTAGTTCCTGAATACGAGAGCCGGATCGATCGCCGCAACTTTGCGGAACGAGATCATCGACGCAGCGAGACAGAGGAGCACCGAGCCTGCGAACACGTAGGCGAAGAGCGGCGTCGGGATCACGAGCTTGAGATCGATCTTGTAGATGAGCGGCCGCAGTGCGTAGGCCATCAATGCGCCGAGTCCGAAACCGAGGACGGCGGCGATCGTCGCCTGCTTGGCGAGAATCGAGTAGATGTCACCGTTTCCGCCGCCGATCGCCTTCACCGTGCCGAACTCTTTGATGTGCTCCATCGTCGAGGTGTAGAGCGTCTGCGCGACGACCACGATGCCGACGAGACAGCCGAGAAAAACGGTGAGGTACATGTTGAGACCGAGGCCGGTGGACTCGACCCAGTAGTTGCGCGAGCGCGCCGCCCACTCGCTGCCCGTGTAGACATCGTTGTACGGCAGGCGGCGCTTGATCTCCGCCTTCACCTGCCCGACATTTGCGCCGGGCGCGAGCTTCACGAGGATGTAGGTCGTGTTGCCGCGCAATTCGCTCGGCACGAGGCTCTGCGCGAGCGTGAAGTTCATGAACGTGAGCGGCGTCGTCGTGAACGACTTCGCTTCGGTGGAGCGGCCGATGATCTTCAAGCGGCGGCCGATGACTTCGCGGTAATCGCCGATCGAAAATGGTCCGCCGTAACGGTGCTCCGCCGAGGCGTCGAGAAACATGTAGTTACCGCGGCGCAGGTCTTCGAGATTTCCCCCGACGACGTTCCACGGAAAGTTCCACTTCGCGAAGTCTTCCAGCGCATAGACCTCGGTTCCTTCGACGGAGCCGGTGGGAAGACTGATGTTCATGAACCAGACGATGAGGTTGTCGGCCGAGGCGACGCCGGGAATCGCGCGTACACGCTTGACGTGCGTCTCGGGGAAGGTGTGCGCGAAGTCGATGTTCTTCGTGTCGTGCGACGTGATCCAGAGATCGGCGTTGAGGTGCTCGATCGTCAGCGACGCGTTGTCCATGAGGCCGAGGAAGAGTCCGACCTGGACGAAGACGAGGGTGACGGCGAAGGCAACACCGCTGACCGTGATCAGAAAGCGAAGCTTGTCGTGCAGCAGCGACTTCGTTGCGAGATCGACCATCACCGGCTCCGCTTCGGTTTTGAAAGACCATCAATCAGCACATCGATCATCGACTTGATGCGCTTCTTCAGAGGGCGCCAGTCGACCCAGGGATCGGTCTGCTTCGCGATGTTGAGCGCGATGACGCCATGCACGCCGGCCCAGACGGTCTGCGACACGAGCTCGACATCGCTGTGCTCGTCACGAAAACGACCGGACTCGATCGCATCCCTGATGGCGGAACAGAGGAACGCGTAAGCGTCCTGCTCCGGATTGCCGCGCTCGATGTCGGTGTCATCCGGTTCGATCGGCGGATGCGGCGTCATGAACATCAGGCGGTAGTGATTCGGATGGTCAATGGCGAAGTCGCAATAGGCGAGACCGGCGCGGCGCACGCGTTCGACGGGGTCAGCGATGCGCGCAATCTTCATGAACTGCACGGCGAGCGCCTGGAAGTCGGCCGTGCAGAGCTCTTTGAGCAGCGATTCTTTGTCTTTGAAGTGGAAGTAGATGGCCGTAGGGGAGTACTCGATGCGATCCGCGATGCGGCGCATCGTGACGGCCTCGAAGCCCTCGGCGACGAAGAGGTCGCGGGCAGCATCGAGGATGCGGTTGCGGACTTCTTCGCGTTCTCTCTGTCGACGTTCGATCGGTCCCATAACGTGCGTCCTTGACTTAACGCTGTTAAGTTAAGTTCGTTCGTTTTGTTTGTCAAGGGTGTTTCTTGGGGTGCTGGGGTGCTGGGGCGAGGGGTGCTGGGGGAGAGGGCCGCGTTATGGTGGTCCGCCATGGACGCGTTGATTCCTGCCGATGTCATGAAGTTTCTGAAAGAGGGCAAACATCTCCTCTATGACGAAGAGCATTCGACTGTTGGCCGGATTCGTCTCGTCACTACCGAGCTGCTGGTTGTAAGTGAAATCGAGATCGAACCCGACGACGAGCTCGATCCGTACGCGTATCTGGGCGGCACCTACTCAGTGGCGGGGGTCAATCTCGTGGCCGAGGGTTGCGAGTAACTTTCGGG
>CAZKID010000503.1:0-3825 GCA_964552405.1 uncultured Thermoanaerobaculia bacterium | reverse complement strand
TCCTGTACGATGGCGCAGAGACCCAGTGGCTTAGCCGCAATATTTTGGCCGTGCCGTGGCATCAGGTAGTCTGAAGCAGGGAGCAGCCAGCAGGGAGCAGACAGCAGGCAGCAGGCAGCAGACAGCAGGAGAAGGCATCCCTGCTGCCGGGCACCCGCTCACAAACGTCCCCTGTGAGCGCCTGCTGTCTGCTGTCTGCTGTCTGCTGTCTGCTGTCTGCTATCTTCCCGCTGTTTGCTCCCCAACGTGACCCGCGTCACACGCTCATGTAAACGCGGGCGCACACTGAACAGTCAAACCCACCGGAGGACGCAATATGCGCCGCCTGATAGCCCTCGTCGCGCCGCTCTTGTTCATGAATGCACAGCCGAAGGAGACCTGTCCTCTCGGCATCGCGATGGTTTCACCCCGAACGTCGTCGATCACGGCGGAAGCGGTTGCGCCAAGCGGCCGTCGTCGGGCGACCTCGCCGCCCAATAACGGCACCCTCCCGAAAATCCCCATCATCAATTTCGTCGACACGGACGTCCAGGCGCGCATGACCGCGGACGGCATCACGCCGACGACGCAGTCGTCGGATGAAGAGTTCCTTCGCCGCGTCACGCTCGATCTCACGGGTCAGATCCCCGACTCGGCGACCGTCACCGCGTTCGTCGCCGACACGACCTCGAACAAGCGTGCGAAGAAGATCGACGAGTTGCTGGCCTCCGATGCCTTCGTCGATCGCTGGACGATGTGGTTTGGCGATCTCGTGCAGAACGTGCAGGTCTCCGACAACTCGCGCGAGTACTACGTCGGCCGCAACGTCTATTACTCCTGGATTCATGACGCGATCAAGAATGGCGAGCCTTACGACCAGATGGCGCGCGACGTGATCTCGGGGAAAGGCGACAGCTTCGCGGTCGGCACCGCGAACTTCGTCGTTCGCCAGCTTCAGCCGAATGGCCCGATTCAGGACACGTACGACAATCTCGCCACGAGCTCGGGTGAGAAGTTCCTCGCCATGCCGCTGCTCTGCCTCTCGTGTCACAACGGCTTCGGCCATCTCGAGCAGGTAAACAGCTATCTCGCGTCGAAGAAGCGGGCGGACCTCTGGTCGATGGCCGCGTTCTTCACGCACACGCGCGCGCAGCCGCAGGCGGGTGACCCCAACAACGCGAACATCAAGAAGTTCATGGTCGATGACAGCATCGTCAACGGCCAGTACAGCCTGAACACGACTTCGGGAAACAAGACGGCGCGCTGCACGGTCGACGCAACGACGGGCAAATGCGTGACGCCGACCGGCGTCGCGACTCCGGCCTTCATTCTCACGGGCGAGACGCCGCGCCAGGGCGAGCCGTTGCGCGATGCTTACGGACGCATGATCACGAGTCACGAGCAGTTCGCGCGCGCCGCTGTGAACTACGTCTGGAAAGAGATGTTCGGCACCGGCATCGTCGAGCCGGTGAACAACATGGATCTCAACAAGCTCGACTCGCAGCCTGCGAATTCGAAGCTGCTCGACGATCTGAAGCAGTCGTTCATCACGAACAAGTACGCCCTCGGCGCGCTGCTGCGCACGATCCAGAATTCTAGCAGTTATCAGTTGTCCTCGCGTTATTCACCCGGCGGCTGGAGCGAAGCGTGGACGAACTATTACGCCCGCCACTATCCGCACCGGCTGACCGCCGAAATGCTGCTCGACGCGATCGGCAAGGCGACGAATGTGCCGCCTTCATTCACCGTGAACGGGCTCGGCACCGTGACGAGATCGATGGCACTGCCCGACACGACCGAATCCAGCCGCAATCAGTTTGGACGGCTGCTGGATGAATTCGGACGCGGCGACCGCGATACCACGATGCGTACGAATGACACGTCCATCTCTCAGGCGCTGTCGCTGATGAACGACACGATCGTCACGACGCGCGTGAAACGAACGACCGCGAATTCGACGGTGAGCAAGGTCCTCGCGTCGACGACCGATCCGGGGACGATTGCCGATCAGCTCTATCTCGCGACGCTCTCGCGAAAACCGAGTGCAGCGGAGCGTCAGACCGCGATCACCTATCTGCAGAGCGGCAACGTGCAGCAGAAGACCGAAGACCTGCAGTTCGCACTCCTCAACAGTCTCGAGTTCCTGTTCGACTGAGGCAGCCATGAAGAACAAACACGATTGCCCCGATTGTCAGCGCGGCACGGGCCTCGCGCTCGGCGAAGGTTTCTCACGCCGCCGTTTCATGCAGATCGCCGGTACGGGCCTGGTCGCCTCATGGTTCGCCGACATCGCCGACCCGAAGCTGCTCTTCGCGCGCACCATCGCGCCGAACGTCGCGCTGCGCTCCACCGCGAAGAGCTGCATCTTCATCTTCCTTCCCGGTGCCCCGAGTCAGATCGACACGTGGGACCTGAAGGAAGGCGCCTGGACTCCCACCGATTTCGCACCGACCTCCTACCTCGGCGGCAACCTCCGTTTCCCGCAGGGACTGATGCCGAACACGGCCAATCATCTCGACCAGCTCGCGATCGTTCGCAGCGGTCTCGCATGGGCCGCGGTCCACTCGCTCGGACAGACATGGGCGCAGATCGCCCGCAGCCCGACCGGTGCAACGGGTGCGATCGCGCCGCACATCGGCGCGGTGGTCGCCCTCGAATCGCAGGCAAAGCGGACGACGTCAGATGTCCTTCCCGGCTTCATCGCATTGAACTCGGGAACGATTCCGGCCTCCGGTTATCTCGCGGCGAAGTACGCGCCGTTCGGAGTGCAGACCGCTCAGACCGGGTTGCCGACGATCTCGCATCCCGACGGCGCCACGCGCTTCACCGATCGCTGGTCGCTGATGCACACCCTCGATCAGAACCGCAGCAACGGATCGTTAGGGAAGACGTCGCTCGACATGAACGACTTCTACGATCAGGCGAAGGCGCTGATGGACGCGCCGGGCATCAACAATCTCTTCAGCTTCACGACGGACGAGCACACGAGGTACGGCAGCTCGACGTTCGGCGATTCGCTGCTCGTCGCGCGCAATCTCGTGAACGGGCGCCGAGGCACGCGATTCGTGCAGGCGACGTTCGGCGGCTGGGATCATCACAGCAACATCTACGCGAAGACCGGGTCGTCGCTGTACACGCAGATGACCGCATTCGATCCCGCGTTTGGCGCGCTGCTCACGGATCTGAAGTCGATGCCGGGACAGGATGCAGGCAAGACGCTGCTCGATGAGACCCTCATCGTCGTGATCGCGGAGTTCGGGCGCACGGTGGGTGCCTTGAACAATCAGGCGGGCCGTGATCACTTCCTCCGCAATTCGTATGTGTTCGCCGGTGGCGGCGTTCGCGGCGGCCGCGTCCTCGGCAAGACGAATGCAGCGGGCGATGCGGTGACCGACTACGGCTGGAGCGGCAATCGCGACGTGCGGCCCGAAGATGTGACGTCGACGATCTATTCGGCGCTGGGGATCGATTACACCACGGTGCGGCACGACGATCCGCTGAATCGCGGATTCGAGTACGTGCCGTTCGCGAAAGACGGCGCGTACGGACCCATCGAAGATTTGTGGTGACCGTAGGCCTTCTCCCCTCCGCGAGGGGAGAAGGTGCGCGAAGCGCGGATGAGGGGTTACCCTTCACGGCGTGACCACCGCGCATTTCCTCATCGCGATCATCGCGATCCTCATCGCCGCGAAGCTCTTCGGTGAAATCGCCGAGCGCCTCGGTCAGCCGGCGGTGCTTGGCGAGCTGATGGGCGGTGCGGTCATCGGCGTCTCCGGTCTTGGTCCCGTCCACCCGCACGATCCGACGATTCACTTTCTCGCGGAGCACGGCGTCCTCCTGCTGCTT
>CAZKID010000502.1:1881-3845 GCA_964552405.1 uncultured Thermoanaerobaculia bacterium | reverse complement strand
CCCCGCCGGCGCGCGCCGCAGAAGCTTCACGAGCAGCGCGCGCCGTTCGTCGTAAGGCCTGAAGCGAAGATCCGTTCCCTGGTACCAGAGCACATCGAAGAAGAAAATCGCTTCGCGATTTCCCTGCTGGAGCAATTGAAAGCGCGGCGTGCCCTTCTCATCGAGTGCGACGATCTCGCCGTCGAGCACGACGTCGCTCAACTTCAACCTGGTCAGCGCCTGCGCGACGCGCGGAAACTTCGGCGCAAGATCGAGCTCGTTGCGGCTCCACATCGCCATCCGGTCATCGGAGATTGCGACGAGCGCCCTGAATCCGTCATATTTCAGTTCGTACGCCCAGCCCGATTCGTCCGCTGGCGCCGCGGTCGTCAGTGTCGCGAGCATCGGTGGAAGGACGCGTCGGAGCAGATCTTCTGGCTTCATACGGTTCGCATGTCACGCTACATCAAGAACGTTGCCCGCGTCTCCGCCTCGCTCGGCCCGACCGAGGAGCGAGGACTTGCGGTGTGGGCCGGCTACGAGATTGCCGGCATTGACGACGATCTCTCTGCGCTCGGACTGTTGAAGGTGAGCGAAGCCGGCGAGCGCGGCGTTACGACATTCACGCTCGTCGAGCCCGACGATGTGGCGATGTACGAGAAGCTCGGATTGCGGAGGAAGGTCTAAGCAATCCGGCCGGTGATCCGCAGGTAGCACGCATCGCCGCGGAGAATCTGCACGGCGCCGGTTCTCTCCCACTGGTGAAAACGTTCCTGCACGCGCGGATGCTCGATCGCCTCGCCGAACATGACATCGAGCACGGTGCGCGGAATCGCCGTCACTCCTCGCGCCTGTCCACGCTCCATACTGACCTGCAGAGCATCGAGGCGGAACTCGAGATCCTGATCGAGCAGCGATTCCGAGCTCGCAAATGTGGCGCCGAGGTGGATGAAGCTCTCGAACGGCATTGGACTGAACTCCTTGATGCCGCGAGCACGCAACTCTTCCTCGGACATCTCGTCCGCGAGAACGAGCCCCGGCACCTCGGTGCCAATGCCGTCGATTTCCCAACCGATCCATCGCTCTCTTCCGAGAAGAGCGAGCCGCTGGATATAGCGCGCCATCTTGGCGGCAGCGTAGTTCCGATGCATCGCGTCTTCTTGTGACCCAACTCACAAAGAGGTCAACGAACGCGATAGATGTCGTAGTTCGGCAATCGAGCAGCGAGCGCGAGACGAGGCGACATCAAACGGAGAACCTCCGCTTCGTTCTCCATCGGCTCGCCGTTGAGCTGCAATCTCTGCTTGACGATGAGCCACTTCACCGGAACGTGGGCGATTGTCTCTGCATCGAAGGGATTAATGGTGCGATCGAACATCACGACGGGAACCCGTGGCCGGCGGCCTGTCGTGAAATAGAAGAGATCCTCACCGGGAATCGAAAGGATCGCATCGTCGCGCGGAATGTTGTGGTTGGTCCAGGCAACCAGCGTCGCAAGGCCGGGCCGCCATTCTTCGTAAACCTTCGCGTATTTCAGGCGTTCTTCGAGGAGGATGTAATGCGTTGCGCCAAGCAGCGTGACGGCAACGATGATCGACGCCGGAAACGTCTGCAAGGTCCCGGTCTTCATCCCGACATCGATGACCTTATTCGTCAGCATGACGCCGAAGAGGAGCAACACGAGAATACCGCCGACGTAAATCAGGAGCTGGGCGACGGCAATGAAATCGGCATCAAGGAGCAGGTAAATTCCCGCCACGCCGAAGAACGGAAACAGAAGCGCGAAAGCGGAATAGATGATATTCCGAGACAAGGCCACGATCGCGCCCGAGATGACCGTGACTACCGCAAAGAACCAGAATATGACGTCGTAGGGGTTCACGGGGCCGGGGGCTTATCAGGCGGTTTGGGGGCTGCGGGCGCCGCGCCGGCGGCGGCGGCGGCCTTGGCGGCCGCGGCGGCGGCAGCAGCCCTAGCCGTGGCGG
>CAZKID010000502.1:0-1871 GCA_964552405.1 uncultured Thermoanaerobaculia bacterium | reverse complement strand
CGAGAATGATGAGGAGAGGCCAGATCCCATACGTCGATCCCCAGATGCTTTGCGACAGGAGCGCGCCCTGAATCGCGGCCATGAGAACGAACACGACCGGGCGTCGCATCAGCGGCAACGCCAGAACCACGATCAGCGGCCACACCCGCAATAAATTGATCTGAGGCTCGAGAGGATCATCGGCCGCGAAGAATCTCCATCCGATCCACAGCCATGGCAGCGAGAGAATCGCGATGCCGGCAGGACGCGAGAATCGGTGAATGACGACCAACCCAACGAGCACGCACGCGATCCACAGCCAGAGAATCGGATCGAGATAGGGCTCGAGCTGACGCGAGACGGGAGGAAGGCGTCGCGATGCGGCAAACCGGATGGTCCAGTGAAGGTAGTTGTCGATGCCGAAAAACATCGCGACGAGTCCCAGCGCCGCAGCCGATGCAATCGCAATCCCGCCACATGTACGCCAACGCCGCCGCAACACGGCAATCACGACGAAGGCAGCGAGGAACGGAAGCCCGATGTTCTGCTTGATGAAAAGAGGAACGACAGCGCACGCACCGAGCGCAAACGAATCGTCATCGCGAAGCAGAAAGATGGTGATTCCGAGGATGGCGAGGCAGCAGTCGGGATCATAAAAAGGATGAGGGAAGATGCTGTAGATGCCGAGAGGGATCAGCGGCAATGAAAGAACGAATGCGAAGGTCGTGGAGCCGGTGATCTTGTTGACGAGCTCGTACGTCAGCGCCGTCGCGAGACCACCTGCAATCGCCGTCCACGCCACGTGGTGCCAGAGAGCGTGACCCGATAGCCGGATGATCAATGCCTGCATCAGAAACGTCAAGGGCGCATAAGGAAAAGGAAAATCCCGGTAGGGGACGTCGCCCGCGGCGATGCGCGAAGCGTTCTCGAGCACATACGAGAGGTCCCATAGAATGGTCAGCCGAGCGTTCTGCCATACGACAACGAGAGCGGTTGCGATCGCGAGGATTCCGGGGAGCACCGCTCGCCGTGTATCGATGAAAATCTCACGGCCCGCTTGCAAACGATTTTCGCTAGTCAACATTCGATTCGAGTAAGATGGAGAGTCTTTAATCCATATCGCCGGCCCGGTGGTCCATGTTCGAAACCGTTGCACCCGAAACTTTCGAACGCCGTAGCAAGCTCACATTCTACGAGTCGCTGCCTGTGTCTTTGGCAGCGCACGGAATCGTGATCGTAGCTGCGGTGATCATCACTGTCTGGAACGTGAGGTTTCCAGCACAGTCACCCCGTGTTGTGCGCGCTTATCAGCTCTTTAATTTTGATCCGCCACCGCCACCGCCTCCGCCTGCCCCGCCGAAGGCAGTCGCTCAGGTTCAGCAGGCTCCTGTCGTGCCGGTGAAAATGCCTGAGGTCGCACCGACGATCATCCCCGACACCATTCCCGTGGTGATGAATGATCTGCCGAAACAGGAAACACTGGTCGCGGAAGTTGCCGGTGGGATCGAAGGTGGCGTCGAAGGCGGTGTTGTCGGCGGTTCACCGACTGGTGTCAAAGGCGGTGAGCTCGGCGGACAGACAGGCGGTGTGATCGGCGGACTGCCGAAGGACGCGCCGGTCGTCATCGAACGTGACAAGCCGCTTCCGATGTTTCCTGTCTCGCAGGTCTACCCGCGATATCCCGAGGATGCGCGGTTGCGCAGTTGGGAAGACTCATTAGTCGTGCGATACGTGATCGGGAAAGACGGGCGTGTTCGCGACGTGATCGTCCTGGTCCCGCCTGGCCGGGATGTATTCAGGGACGCCGCCGTGAGAGCTATCCGCAACTGGCGCTTCAAGCCGATGGTGAGGGATGGGGAGACCCGTGAAGTCATTCACGAACTGACGGTCTA
>CAZKID010000501.1:0-3868 GCA_964552405.1 uncultured Thermoanaerobaculia bacterium | reverse complement strand
CCTACCTCGTGCGCCGCCTGCTCGAGAACGGCGCGAACACGTCGTTCGTGCGCACGATGCACGGACAGTCCATCGAAGCGCTGCTGGCGCCGCCGTAGCGGCGCGGCGTCACGGGCTGGCCTTGCGCAACTCCACGCCGATGCTCGCCGTCTTCCCCGTCAGCCGCCGCAGCGCGAGGTCGAGCGCCGTGAAGGCCGACTGCAGCGAAAAGCCCCAGCCCGCCGATCGACGTCGCGGCTTCGGAGAAGGACGCACCCGCTAAGTGCATACTGATGACGCCTTCGATGATCCGCGCGATTGCGAGTGCGACGGCAACGCGGATCGCGCCTCGCCGGTCCCCGCTGCCACGGCGCACATTGATCCACGCGAAGATGCACGAGAGCGAAACCAACACTGCGTAGAGCAGGTTCCAGATCACCCCTCCGGTGCCGAACAGTCCCATTTGTTGCGGGACCGAGGCGCGAGGGTCGATCGCGAACCAGACAGGCGCGCCTCGATACAACGCCGCCTCGACGTGAACTTTGCCATCCCACGCCAGTCGTTCGTCCGCACCGACGGGCGGCGGAAAACGAGGAGTCACTGGTCTGAATTCTGCGCGGTCATAGCCTGCGGCGAGGAACATCGCGTCGATCGCATGCGGCGCCGGCTTCGCATCGACGCGCGGCACAGCGACGAAGGAGAGCAACCGGCCATCGCCACTCATGACGACATTCGCCATGCCCGGGGCGTTGAACGGCGGATTGTCTTCGGTGACCTGCATATTGAAGGTGCGCGTGGTCAGCGGTGTCGCGGCACGCCGGTAGAGAAAGCTCACACGATCGCGATCAAGGGCCTCTGTCTGCTTTCGGCGAAGATCGAAGAACGCCGCAGCGCGGTCGGCAGGATCCGCCGCGATGCCACTCGCCTTCACGATCTCGTCAGCACGATCGATCAGCGCCTCGGGCGGTTTTCGAAAGCGTTCGCGCGAAACGAGCGTCGCATGTGGCGTGAGCAGCGCGACTGCGATCATCATCGCGACGAACAGCGCGAGTCCCATCAGCGCAACCGAGAGAGACACCGTACCTTTCATCGACGCAGCAGCGACGAGCTCCGGCGATGGTGTGTCTCCCGCCGCCATGGCCGCGGCAAGCGGATCTCCGCCGGGAAGTGACGCGAGCAACTCACGCGCAGAGCGCGGGCGGCGAAGCGGATCCTCATCGAGACACTGCATCACCAGCGAATCGATCTTCAGCGGAACATCCCGAACCGCTGCTGCGAGCGATGACTTTGCGGAGTTGTGCGCCTCGGCGATTTGCGTGATGGTGCCAGGCTCGTAGAGCCGCTTGCCGCTCAACATTTCCCAGAGAATCAGTCCAACCGCGTAGACGTCCGTCGCCGTCGTGACTTCATCCGCGGAGAGCTGTTCAGGCGCCATGTAGATCGGTGTTCCGGCCAGACCACGCCGCTGCGAGTCGCCACTCACGATCGCGAGTCCGAAGTCCGTGATGTGCGCGCGGCCGCGGCCATCGATCATGATGTTCGCCGGTTTCAGATCGCGATGGATGACGCCGAGTTCATGCGCGGCTGCGAGGCCGGCTGCGATGTCTCGCGCGATGTCGATCGCCTTCTCGACGGGCAACCGTCCGATGCGGCGAAGGAGCGAAGCGAGATCTTCGCCGTCGACGAACTGCATCGCGATGAAATGATGTCCTTCGAACTCGACCACGTCATACAACCGGCAGACGTTGGGATGCGAGACCTCGCGTCCGATGCGCACCTCGCTGAGGAGCATCGCCAGCACACCCGGCTCGGCGACGAGATGCCGCGGAATGAATTTGAGCGCGACCGTCTGCGCGAGCTTGAGGTCATCGGCGCGATAGACATCGCCCATGCCGCCGCTGCCGAGGTGATTGATGATGCGATACCGATTGAGGATCAGAGTGCCGGGAGTGAAGAGATTCCGGGCCCGCGTCGACGGCTCGGAAGCGACGAGAAGCGTCGGCGTTTCTTCCGGAGTTTGCCGCTGCGTTGCATCGTCGATTGGCATCAGCAAGCTCGATCATAGACAATGCCGCGCATGACTGCAGACATTACGGCCGCCGAGAAACAGTGGTTCGGTCATCCGCGTGGCCTCGCCACGCTCTTCTTCACCGAGATGTGGGAGCGCTTCAGCTACTACGGGATGCGCGCGCTGCTGCTTCCGTTCATGGTCGGCGCGACGCAATTGCCCGGCCTCGGCTTCGATGTCAAGCACGCGAGCTCGATCTACGGCTGGTACGTCTTCTCCGTTTATGCGACCGCGCTCATTGGCGGCATCGTCGCCGACCAATGGCTCGGCCACTATCGCACCGTCTTCGTCGGCGGCGTCATCATCGCCCTCGGCCACTTCAGCATGGCCTTCCCGCAGCTCTCGTTCTTTTATGCGGGACTCGTCCTCATCGCACTCGGAACAGGCCTGCTGAAACCGAATGCGAGCACGCTCGTCGGTACTCTCTATCGGAAAGATGACCCGCGGCGCGACTCGGGATTCTCCCTGTTTTACAGCGGGATCAACGTCGGCGCATTCTTCGGCCCGATCATCGTCGGCTGGCTCGTCTTCAAGTACAGCAACTGGCATTACGGCTTCGCGTGCGCAGGCGTAGGAATGGTTCTTGGTCTCATCCAATACTCGATGGGGAAGAAATATCTCTCACCCGTCGAGCCTGCCGCACGTGAAGCAGAGGAACATCCGAAGACGGCGGCACCTCCGCTGACACACGAAGACTGGCTCAAGATCTCCGTCATCGGGATCCTCTTCATCTTCTGCGTCGTTTTCTGGGCAGGCTATGAGCAGGCCGGTACGACGCTCAACCTGTTTGCGGACCGCGCCACGAGCCTGACGGTCTTCGGCTGGAAATATCCGTTTACGTGGCTCCAGTCCGTTGCGCCATTCTGCGTGTGGGCCTTCGCTCCGATGTTTGCCTGGCTGTGGCTGAAGATGGGCAAGTACGAGCCGTCGAGTCCCGCCAAGTTCATGCTCGGCCTCGTGTTCCTGAGCCTCTCGTATCTGTTGATTCTCCAGGGCGCGCACATTTTCGAGCACACCGGGCAGCGGGTCAGTCCGATGTGGCTCGTCATCCTTTATCTGCTGCAGACGTTCGGCGAGATCTGCCTGTATCCCACCGGCATGAGCATGGTGACGAAGCTATCGCCACCGCATCTCGTCAGCATCATGATGGGCTTCTTCTTCCTCGCTCTCGCCGTTGGAAACAAGCTCGCCGGTTATGTCGCGGGATTCCTGCAGGACATGGCGTTCTCACAGGTCTTCTGGATCGCGTTCGTGAGCGCGGGCATCTCAGCGCTCGTGCTACTCGCGTTGATACCGCTGATCAAGAAGCTGATGGGCGACGTGCACTGAGTGTGTACGACAGGCGCCCTCGCCTGTCGGCTCGGAGCACAGGCGAGGGCGCCTGTCCCCCACTCTAGAACGTCTTGAAGCGCAGCTCTTCCTCGGCGGTCGTCGCGACGAACATCCGGCTGTAGCCGGCGTCGCTGAATGCCCAGTCGTGACTGACACCGTTGATCATCAGCGATTCGTCGGGACAGAGCTCAGAGAGCGCCTGTCCGAGCGACTGCACATCCGTTCGATCACTCGACTGAATCACGAAGGTCGAGTCGAACGGGAGCGGCACGATGACACCGAGACGCTCGATCGCTTCATGCAGCTCGCTGTAGTCGGCACCCGGCGTCAGACTGTGGCGCACGAGCAGAAAATCGCGCGTCGTCGTGAACTGCGTGCAGGCCACGAGCAGCTTCGCATCGTCGTCGAGGTGTGAGCGCAGGTAACGGACGAGCGGCGCGGCGTGACGACCCTCCGGAAGCCAGACCTGCCAACTCTGATCGAAGTTCG
>CAZKID010000500.1:0-3872 GCA_964552405.1 uncultured Thermoanaerobaculia bacterium | reverse complement strand
CACGACGAGCACGACGATCATCCTCCCAGGCGGTTCCTCGACATACGGGTCCCCATATACGATCAACGTCCAGGTCAGGGATCAATTCAACCAGCCGCTGTATGGCTACTACGATCTCGACATCGATGGTGCCGTCACGGAGCATTACAACGGCGGCCCTCTGGCTCTTTACCTGACAGCAGGCTCACACACGCTCACCGCGACCTACCTTGGTGATTTCAACCAGCCGCCCAGTACGTCGGCGCCGCAGCCGGTCAGCACGGCCAAGGCCACTCCGGCGATGGTGAACAGCAGCGGCGCATTGACCGTGAGGCTCGGTACCACGCACGTGTTGCAATTCACGCTGACAGGGCCGAATGGCGCCGCCGATCCGACGGGATCTGTGCAATTGTTGAGAGGAACGACGCCACTTGCCACTGGCGCCGTGGCGAATGGCATCGCGACGCTCTCCGTCACGCTGCCTCGCGGCACGACCGATCTCACAGCCATCTACTACGGCGACAGCAACTACAACGGCACTTCCATTCCGTTGGCGCTGACCGTGTTGCCGAATCAACTGGTGGCGATCGACGCACGTGGACTGCAGAACGGTGTCTCCATTCGCGCCGTCTATCCGAATGACGCGACCTCGCTCGTTCTCTATCGCAGCCTGGCGGGTGCGAACAGCTGGACCGTGGTGAGTGGTTGGACTCCGGCGAGCGAATACGACACGACCGTTCCTTCTCGCGGAGCACTGTACGACTACAAGCTGACGCTGATGTGGTCCGGATCTCCGTTCACATCGAACGTCGATACTGCGCTCTTGTTCACGAACGACCCGCTGATCGCGGGGAGCAGCAAGGTCAAACGCGCCGATTTCGACGAATTGCGGCTCATCATCAACGTACTTCGAGTACAGGCCTCGCTCCCGTCATTCGACTTCGACCCGACGTACAACAGCAGCCCGATCATTCGCGCGAGCCATCTCGCTGGCTTGCGAACCGCGTTGGATCAGGCGAGACAGGCGCTCGGAATGGCGACGGCCACCTACACCGATAGTGGAGCCGCAGGGACCGTGATCAAAGCGATCCACATCCAGGAGTTGCGGAGCCTCGGGAGATGACCATGTTCGTCATTCGCGATGTCTTTCAGTGCAAGCCTGGCAAGGCGCGTGAGCTCGCCGAGCGCTTCAAGCGGCTGCTGCCGGCGATGGAACGCGACGATCATTTCGTGAACGCGCGCGTCATGGTCGATGCCGTCGCCGATTACTGGACGGTCGTGCTCGAGGCCGAGTGTGCGTCGCTGGCGGATTTCGAGAAGCACCTCACGGAATTCGGCTCGCGGCCCGAGGTCAAGGAAGTGCTTTCGGGCTACATGGATCTCGTGACAGGCGGGCATCGCGAGCTGTACCGGCTCATCTGAAACCTTCCCGGGCCGCATCCGTTCATAATGTGCAGCCAATGCAGCCTGCACGCTCGAACAAGAAGCTTTACGTCATCATCGGCATCGTCGTTCTGATCGCCGGAGGCATCGCGGCTTCTGTCATCGCCAAGAAGCGCGAGAAGCCGATTCCGGTCACGACCGACAAGGCCTTCCGCAAGACGGTCACGCAGCTCGTGACCGCCACCGGCAAGATTCAGCCCGAGGTCGAGGTGAAGATCGCGCCGGAGGTATCGGGCGAGATCGTTGCGATTCCGGTGAAGGAAGGACAGCAGGTCAAGAAGGGCGATCTGCTTCTCAAGATCAGGCCGGACAGCTATCAGGCGCAAGTGGAAGCGCAGCAGGCCGCGCTGAATTCGGCGCGCGCCGCAAGCGTCCGCAATCGCGCCGAGCTCTCGAAGGCGGAGCAGGACTACAAGCGCGCGCAGCAGCTCTTCAACGCGAAGCTCCTGCCGGAAGCCGACCGCAACACCGCGCAGACGAATTACGAGATCGCGAAGGCGGCGCTCGATTCCTCGCTCTTCGACATTCAGCGCGCCGAAGGGGCGTTGCGGCAGATCAACGACGCGCTTTCGAAGACCGTGATTTACGCGCCGCAGAGCGGTACGGTCAGCTCGCTCACGAGCCGCGTCGGCGAGCGCGTCGTGGGTACCGTGCAGTTTGCCGGCACGGAAGTCATGCGCATCGCGAACCTCGACAACATGGAAGCCCGCGTCAACGTCAACGAGAACGATGTCGTGAGCGTGAAGATCGGCGACGAGGCGCGCATCAGCGTCGACGCCTATCCCGATCGCAAGATCAAAGGCATCGTGCGCGAGATCGCCAGCACCGCCACGACCAGGAACGCCGGCTCGCAGGAAGAAGTCACGAACTTCGAAGTGAAGATCAGCATCCCTGACCATTCGGTGCAGCTGCGTCCCGGCATGAGCACGACGGCCGACGTCGAGACCGCGACGGTCGAGAATGCCGTGGTGGTCCCGATTCAGAGCGTGACCGCGCGCGCCGAGGACAGCAAGCTCTCGCCCGAGGAAAAGGAAAAGCAGACCGAGGCGCAGAAAGCGAGCGAAGGTGGCGACAACCGCGCCGACGTGACCAACGAAACGCTCGAGAAGCAGAAGGCCCGCGAGGTCCGCGAGAAGTTGCACCGCGTCGTGTTCATCAAGGACGGCGGCAAGGTCCGCATGCAGAACGTCGAGACCGGAATCGCCGACAGCACGTACATCGAGATCAAGAGCGGCATCAATCCAGGTGATGAAGTCGTCTCCGGGTCGTACACCGCGATCTCGAGAAGACTGAAGGATGGGTCGAAGGTGGAGATGGAAAAGGCGAGTAAGTGAGTGATGAGTGACGAGTGATGAGTGGCGAGTGACGAGTGTCGAGTGACGAGTGTCGAGTTAGCGCACTCGCAAACTCGGTACTCGCAACTCGTCACTGTTCCATATGTTCTACGAGCTCTCCGAATCCTTTCGCATTGCGTTCTCGATCATTCGAGCGCATAAGATGCGCAGTCTTCTCACTGCGTTGGGCGTGATCATCGGCATCGTTGCGGTCACGCTCATGGGGTCGGCGATCTCCGGGATCGAGATCGGGTTCGAGCGTTCGCTCTCCGTGATCGGCGACGACATTCTCTATGTCGAGAAGTGGCCGTGGCACCATGTCGATGACTGGTGGAACTATCGCAACCGCCGCCGCATGGAGGCGCGTTACGCCGACGAGTTGAACCGCATCATCCAGTCGACGCCGAAGTCGCAGCTCGCCGTCGCCGTCCCGACCCTCAACACGATTCGCACCGTGAAGTTCGGCGATAACGAAGTCCATGCCGTCTTCACGCAAGGGACGACCGACGATTTTCTGCAGACATCGACCGCGGCGATGAAAGAGGGACGCTTCTTCACCGGCACCGAATCGCGGGGCGGCGCACCGGTCGTCGTCCTCGGCTACGACGTCGCGGAAGTGCTCTTTCCCAATGGCTCCGCGCTCGGCAACACAGTGTTGATCGACGAGAACCCCTTCCGCGTGATCGGCGTCTACGCGAAGCAGGGGACCTTCCTCGGTCTCTTCAGTTTCGATACGTATGCGGTGGTTCCGCTGAATGCGTTCTCGAAAGTCTTCAGCGGGCGGCTCGACAGCTCGATCCGCGTGAAGGTGCACGACAAGAATCAGCTCAACGCCGCGCGCGACGAGCTCACCGGCGCGATGCGCCGCGTTCGCGGGCTGAAGCCCGAGCAGAATGACGACTTCTCGATCAACGAGCAGGAAGGTCTGCGCAACTCGATCGGTCCGGTGAAGGCCGGCATCGCCGGTGCGGGTCTCTTCGTCACCGGACTCGCCCTGTTCTTTGGTGCCGTCGGGATCATGAACCTACATGACGTAGCGGTCCGCGTGCCACACCTCGGAATCGAAACCACCAAAGCCCCGGGCGGGTGGCGCCTGACCACCCGGCAGACGTTCGC
>CAZKID010000499.1:2199-3897 GCA_964552405.1 uncultured Thermoanaerobaculia bacterium | reverse complement strand
CAATTGATGAAGCGCTCCGAACAGCTCCGTTCAGTTGCTCCTCCGCTCCATTTCTCACCTGTGAAAACAGCGTCACCACAAATCCTTCGTGCCTAAGTGGCAACTACTATCTGGATCTCTACTCGTTCTCGGCAACGCAGAATCAGACGGTCACGATTACAGCGAGTGGGACGACCGCATACCAAATGCTCGTGACTGTTCAACGCCGGTCTGACGGCGTGGTCGTTGCGCAGAACAACGGTTACGCCCCAGTGTCTTTGACTTATACCTTTCCAACGACTGACACCTATTACATCGGCTTCGGTTACGTTGCGACGTTCAACACCTCGCAATATTCGATCGTTGTGCACTGCGGATCGTCCAGCGGCAACTGCACGGCTTCACAGAATGTGTCCGTGAATGATCTCGTTGGAGGAACCCTCAACGCGTCGACTGGCACAGCCTGCAAATCCGGCAGCTACTACCAGGTTTATTACACGCTCTCGGCTCAAAAAGATGTGCCGTTGATCCTGACACTAAACGCGAACGGCTTCAGTCCATTCATCAGCGTGGGAGACACTTCCCAAGATCATGGCGTTTGGGCTGGATCGTCAACCTCTAATGTGGCTTCGGTCACCTACTACCCCACATACACAGGAACTCATGCGATCTACATCAGCTCCAATGCGGCTTCGCAGACTGGTCTTAACGCTGTGACGTTTGGGCCATCTACAGCCGACCATTGTACTGCGCGGGCCGTAAGCCATTAATTCGTGGGGGGGGAAAAATCGTCGACGGATCGTTCGGATCCTGGAAGGCTTGTGACTATGAGCTTCACCACGCTTCTCTCAACCGCTGCTTGAGATCAGCAGGCGATAGGCAATGCCCATCTGCGACGTGATCTTCTTCCGCGGCCAGGAGAACGGCACGTGTGGCCATTGCAAGCGCCCCACGTCATAGCATCTCTATTTCTGCGACCAACCTGTGTGCAACGAGATCCGAGCTGAGGGAAACCTGTTCTACCGGAAGCATGAGCCCACATGCCCCACGTAAAGGATCCTGACTTCGTCTCTGGTGCGAAGCCACCGTACAAGATCCAGCCGACAATCATTCATCCAGCGTTCTGTGTCTGCGATCGCTGTTCGAAGCTGCCGGCGAACGAACGTGAGAAGGAGCATAGCGTTCGGATCTTCAGAGCTTCACCCTTCCCCGACAGCCGTGTGCAGACGTCTGTACATGCGCGGGATGTGAAGCGCGACCTCGAGCGCGAGCTCCGCGCGGCCGTCGATGCGCTTCGGCTCGCGAAGCGCGAGCACAAGACATTCGGGGATTTGACTGATGCCTATCGCGCGCACCAGCGCGCCGAGGGCAAGCGCCTCGATCGCAACGAGTATGTGATCGCGGCGCTCGAGCGCCACTTCGAACGTGACTCGCCGGCGGATGCGATCACGAAGGCCGCGTATCGCGAGTATGTGCAGGCAGACGAGAACAAGCATCTCTCTGCCGAGACGCTCGGCCGGCATAAACGCATCCTGGTCGCGATCCTCAACAGCGCTGTGCGCGAAGGATTGATCCCCTCTCACGATCTGAAGGGGATCCGACGGCCGAACTCGAAACCCCTAAAGAAGCCCGTGACGTTCACAGCCCGGCCGCCCGAGGCCCCAAGCGCCCCAGCGAAACACCCGGGGGGAAAAGGACCAGAAAAAAAGACCCAAAAGG
>CAZKID010000499.1:0-2189 GCA_964552405.1 uncultured Thermoanaerobaculia bacterium | reverse complement strand
CGACGCGTGGGAGAAGGAACAGCAGAAAGAGATCGAAGCGTGGAATCCCAAGTCGGGTCGCGTTGCGCCGACGCCGGTTCCTCTGCGCGGCTTCTGCCTCATCGCCTACCGAACGCTGATGCGGCCGGACAACAACTTCGGTCTCGAGTGGTCACAGGTCTCGACCAATCCGAAGAAGAAGAGCGGACGATTCAATCTCGACAAACACAAGAACGTGAGCCGCGGCGTCGAGGTCGAAGCGCCGCTTCATCCGGAGCTCGTGATGTATCTCGCCGGCCTGCCGCGGAATGGTCGATGGGTGCATCCGAATCCGAAGACGCATCAGCCATACAAGAACGTTCGCCGGCAGTGGTTGCGACTCGTCGAGATCACGAACGAGATGTTGAGGAAGGAAGGATCCCAGGAGATGACCGGGAAGCGCGCCGAGTTCTACACGTGGCGACACACCGGCGCGTCACGCCTGGCTGCGAGTGGTGGGGATCCGATTCTGATTGTGCGGATGATGGGAGACGTCGATCTCGGCACCGTCATGGCGCACTACTTCGACAGCGCGATCGAGCACATGCAGGAGATGGTGGAGAGGTGGGAGTAATCAGCCGTGGCAGTTCTTATACTTCATAGGACCAGTGCCATCAGTCTTCATTGAGCCACAAGGGCATGGATCGTTTCGCCCGATTTTCGGATCCTTCTTAATCGGCACCTTCGCCTGTTGTGCCTTCCCCATAGCAACGAAGTCGATCTGCTGACACGTGGGGAGGCGGAATGACATGCAACTCTTTCCTCCCACGTGCGTGATCGCGAGATCACCTTTGTTGATGATGTCCATGCCGATCAGCACCTCGAATCCATTGTGCTGCGGATCAAACTCGGTGACCATGACACCAGCAAATCCGACATTGTTCGGCAAGAGAAGATTGACGATGTATGTAGGAAGAACGCTGACTGAATTCGTTCCACCAGTGTGAACAGTTGTTTGCCCGACCGGGAGCAATCCCAGCTTCGCGACCAACGATTTCGCGATGACACTGTTCGACGCGCCGGTGTCCCAAAGTGCTTTCGTCTGAAAATGTGCTGGCTGGTTCGTTGTCGTCTTGGGATCGAAGGCCACTGCAACAGCAACATCAGTGATCAGCTGATTGGCGAGTCCGCTGAAGTACCGAGTGAATGCATGGACTTGCTGCTGTTGAATCAGCCGATCACCTCATGAGAAGACAACGTCACCGTGTACGCAGCCGGTCCTGGCTCGCATGGCTGAATCATGAAGGTACCCGGTGCATATTTCTGCTGCCCAGCAAGGTATGCCTCGAGAGGCGAGTCGAACACTCCCGCGACATTCTCCTCGCGAAGAAGCAGAGTCTTCCCGCTGTACTTGGAGACGAGATCATTCTGATTCTTGATGAAGAAGTTCAGCTCTTTATCGAACATCGTTGCACCGCCGAGTTTTGAAAGGTTCAGCAATCATACGTCAGCCAATGACTGCAAGATCAGTGAACGACGATGTGCAAACCTCGCGCAGTGTTCTCCGTCACCAGGCCCGACAACCCAGTGTTTTGACAGCCGCTTTGACAGCGACTGAACTACATCTCATCGTAAATTGTTGATTTTGTTGGTAGCGCATACGGGATTCGAACCCGTGTTACCGCCGTGAGAGGGCGGCGTCCTGGACCCCTAGACGAATGCGCCGGATTGGCAGGGACGCGGAGAGTACCGAAGCCAACTCCCGCAGTCAAGGCGCCGTAACTTTTTCAGCGCGAGTCGAATTCCCGGCTTGAAACCCGCCGATACTTCCCCTCATGCGAAAACTCATCGTGCTCGAGTTCATGACTCTCGATGGCGTCATCCAGGCCGGTGGTGCGCCGGACGAAGATCGCAGTGGCGGCTTCGCCTATGGCGGATGGCAGGTTCCTTACGATGATGACGTCGCCGGAGCCATCATGCAGAAGCAGATGAGCGTGCCGTTCGATCTGCTGCTCGGGCGCAAGACCTTTGAAATCTGGGCTCCGTACTGGCCGCAACATGGCGACTTCTGGCCGGCCGTCAACACCGCAACCAAGTACGTCGCGTCGAACACCCTGACCTCACACGAATGGGGACCCTCCGTGTTCCTCGGCGGAGACATCGCGGAGAAGATCGAGAAGCTCAAGCAGCAGGAAGGACCCGATCTCCACGTCTACGGCAGCGCGAATCTC
>CAZKID010000498.1:1707-3948 GCA_964552405.1 uncultured Thermoanaerobaculia bacterium | reverse complement strand
CCTTCTCCCCTCGCGGAGGGGAGAAGGAACTGATGGCCCGAGCACCGCGAGTTTCCCTTACTCAGTCGCGGCGCAGCGACGTCGCCCGCTCGGGATGACGAGACTAGAGCCGCGACGAAACTTCCGGCGCAGCCGTATTGATTAGCGTGAAAGCGCTGATCGTCTTCCTGCTACTGGCCGTCGGTGCGGATGCGGAGACGTTCATGTTTCGTTCGCCAACGACGACGAACAATGACGACAGTTGTGACATCAGCGTGGCGCCGGCGGCGACGCTGCTACTGCCCTATTTCGAAGTCGACTTCTTCTCGCCACAATCCAAGGCCCGCACGACGACGTTCTCCGTCATCAATACCTCTCGCGATTCACGAGTCGCGCGGGTGACGCTGTGGACTGACCTCGCGAGACCGGTGCTGAATTTCAATCTCTTTCTCACGCCCTACGACGTCCAGTCGATCAATCTGTATGACGTGCTGGCCCGCGGAGTGCTCGCACCGCCGTCGGGGTTCAGCCCCGCCGACTGCCAGACTGGCGCCGATCCGATTTCGCGCACGCTCATGGATGAAGTCCGCAGAGCGTTGACCGTCGGAGTCCTGACCGAATGCGGCTCGAGTCGGATTGGCTTCGTTCACGCGAATGCGATCGGCTTCGCGACAATCGATCTCGTCAATACATGCGGGACCACGCTGCCGACCGATTCCGCGTATTACGACGAGCTCCTTTTCGACAATGTATTGACCGGCGATTACGCGTGGATCAATCCGAATCCCACGACCGGCAATTCCGCATCCGGCAGTCCGCTCGTGCACATTCGCGCGATTCCCGAGGGAGGTACGGCTGGCGCGAGTGCGCTGGTCGAGCTGCCGTATACGTTCTACGACCGCTATACGCCTCGCACGAATCCGAAAATGGACCGCCGCCAACCGCTGCCTTCCGCCTTCGCAGCGCGATTCATTCAGGGCGGCACCGGCGCGTTCAATACAGAGTTCCGCATCTGGCGCGAAGGTGTGACGGGTGGCGAAAACGTCGCGTGCAGTTCCTACCAGAAGAACGGACTGACAACCACGGCGATGATCGTTCCGGACATCGTCCGATTCGACGAGCACGAGAATCCGACCATTTCTGCCTCATCCATCCGAGTCCTCGTCCAGACGACCACCGTCGTCCTGCCCGCCGCCTCGAGTGTCGCGACGTCGTCCGGGATTTTTCCGCCGCTCTCCACTTCAGGCGATGTCGGGGGCTGGATGTATTTGAACCTGAGCAACAAAGGCTCGAGCGCATACAGCACGGCGCGACATAGTCAGAACTGGGTTGTGCTCTCGATGTCGGCGGAAGGACGGTACTCGTGGGCCGGCGATGCCGCATGGCTGGCGAACGGCTGTTCGCCGGCGCCGGCAATCAGCGGCCAAAAGGATCCGATCGGACCGGGGCCGTGATCGCGCCCGCTCTCCTCCACTACTTCGGCATGGAGAACGTATCCGCCGGCAGTTGCGGATTCACTTCGATCTTGTCGATCGTAAACACTTGCGACGCCGCCGGATCAGGAGTTGCGGCGATGGGGCGCGCCTCCACGCGAGTCGCAAAGCGCACACCTTCCACCTCGCGATAGCCGCTGATCGAGGTCTGGGTCGGCACGTCCTGTCCCTCGATCTTGACCGTCTGCTCGTCACGAACCTCGAGAAAGCTTGCCGCGTCGAGGTAGACGATCGTGTCCTGACCATCCTTCGTCGTCAGCTTCAGCTTCCAGGCCGGCTTGCCGTCGACATCCGCCCTGCCGAGGAGCTCGAGCTTGTTGCCTTTCTTCTTGTAGTCAATGAGTGGACCATCGAAGTCAACCTGCTCGCGGATCGCGGCCAGATCCTCGTCCGACATCTTCGCAGCATCATGCTGGCCCGGCTGAATCGACCAGCCTGTCGTGCCGTCGTAGGCCTGCGTCAGGCTGACGCCACCGTCGAGCGCAACATCCATCCGGAAGCGATCGGGCCGCGACTTCTCGATCTTCAGCTTCGCCTGCATCGGTCCCATCGACATGACGCCGGTGAGCGCGACCGCCTTCAACGCCTTGAGCTTCGCCCCGCCGCGAGCAGCAAAATTTTTCTGCATTAGCTCATCGACGGTTTGTGCGTGGGCGACTGCGGCGAGGGAGATTATGAGAAGGAACTTTTTCATGATCTGGAAAGAGAAGACTAGAAGAGTGCAGGCTCCTGGTATTTGCCGAATACGTCAAGAAGCTGGCCGCTTAAT
>CAZKID010000498.1:0-1697 GCA_964552405.1 uncultured Thermoanaerobaculia bacterium | reverse complement strand
GGTGGCGTCGATCGCGACCGCACGTTCCTTGGTGTAGCTGCTGCCCAGGATGGCCAGTGCGGGGTCGCCGGGGATCAGCCGGAGCAGGAAGAACGTCACCAGGCTGATGCCGAAGAGCAGGATCACGAGCTGGGCGATCCGCCGGGGGAAGGTGGCGAACCGGTTCACCGGACTGCCTGGTTCACGTGGCTGCTGCCTCCCTAAGCACGGTCAGGCGGGCGGATACAGGTCCTGGCGGTGGGGGACGGTGGGGAGGGGTATTATGGGAGGGAATTTTTTCATGTTCTGGGGGGAGAAGATTAGAAGAGTGCAGGCTCCTGGTATGTGCCGAATACGTCACGAAGCGCGTCGCTGATCTCCCCCACCGTCGCATACACCTTCACGGCGTCGATGATCACCGGCATCGTGTTGGCGTTCGGATCGGCCGCCGCATTGCGCAGTGCCTGCAGCGCGTCGTGCACCTTCTGCTGATCGCGAGTCGCGCGGATGCGGTTCAGCCGCTCGAGCTGGATGCCCGTCGCCGATTCGTCGATGTAGAGAATGTCGTACGGATCTTCCTGCTCCATCTGGAACGAGTTGACGCCGACGACGAGCTTCTCGCCGCTGTCGATCGAGCGCTGGAACTGATACGACGCATCCCAGATCTCGCGCTGCGGGAAGCCGGCTTCGATCGCTTCGACCATGCCGCCGAACTGATCGATCTTCTCGATGTATTCGAAGCAGCCCTGCTCCATCCGGTTCGTCAGCTCTTCGACATAGTACGAGCCGCCGAGCGGATCGACCGTGTTGATGACGCCCGACTCGTGCGCGATGATCTGCTGCGTGCGCAGCGCGATGCGCGCCGCCTGCTCCGTCGGCAGCGCGAGCGTCTCGTCGAGCGAGTTCGTGTGCAGCGACTGCGTGCCGCCGAGCACGGCCGCGAGCCCCTGGATCGCGACGCGGACGATGTTGTTGTACGGCTGCTGCGCGGTGAGTGAACAGCCCGCGGTCTGCGTGTGGAAGCGGAGCATCCACGAGCGCGGATCCTTCGCGTGATAGCGGTCGCGCATCACCTTGGCCCAGACGCGGCGCGCCGCGCGGAACTTCGCGACCTCTTCGAAGAGATCGTTGTGCGAGTTGAAGAAGAACGAGAGGCGCGGCGCGAAGTCGTCGACGTCGAGTCCGGCGCGAATGCCGTACTCGACGTACTCCATGCCGTCGCGCAGCGTGAACGCGAGCTCCTGCAGTGCGGTCGATCCCGCTTCGCGGATGTGATAGCCGCTGATCGAGATCGTGTTGTATTTCGGCACGCTCTCCGCGCAGAACTTGAAGATGTCCGTGATCAGCCGCATCGAAGGACGCGGCGGGAAGATGTACTCCTTCTGCGCGATGTACTCCTTGAGGATGTCGTTCTGCAGCGTGCCGCTGATCTTCTTCCAGTCGGCGCCCTGCTTCTCGGCCACGGCGAGGTACATCGCCAGCAGAATGGGCGCGGTGGAGTTGATGGTCATGGAGACCGTCACCTTCTCCAGGTCGATGCCCTCGAAGATGGTCTCCATGTCGGCGAGCGTGTCGACGGCGACGCCGCACTTGCCGACCTCGCCCGCGCTGAACGGATGATCGGAGTCGTAGCCGTAGAGGGTCGGCAGATGGAACGCGGTCGACAGCCCGGTCTGCCCCTGCGACATCAGGTAGTGAAAGCGCTCGTTGGTGTGCTT
>CAZKID010000497.1:0-3948 GCA_964552405.1 uncultured Thermoanaerobaculia bacterium | reverse complement strand
CGAGTCCCGCACCGATCGCCGTCGCGAGTCCAGCACCAATCGGTAAGAATCCACCGGCGCCGATCGCCGCACCGCAACCCGCGAGCCCTCTCGTCACCGCAGCACGGCATCAACCCTCGGCCTCCGCTGCAGCCGGCGATGCATCGCAACAGATCAGCGAAGCGCAGCGCATGCTCAACGAAGGAAAGATCCTCGCCGCGCGTCAGATCTACACGCGTCTCGCACAAACCGAAGGGCTTCCGTGCACGACGTCGCTCGATGTCGCCAAAGGACTCAATCAGACATCGGCATGGCGCGAATCCTCGGCGTCCTATCAGAAGCTGATGCCCTTCCGCTCCGGAGAGGAACTGCATCAGTTCTATGAAGCGGTGAACAAGTACGAGCTCGGCGATGTGAACAGCGCTCGCGATCTGATGACGCGAGCGCTTCCTGCTCTGCCCGTCACGCGCGAAACCTCGCTCTATAAGGCAAAAATCCTCGGAACGCAGTAGAATGATCACAAGGGGTCCCCAATGAAGCTTCGCCTCGTCCTCGCCACTTCCCTCCTCGCTGCCAGCACGTTCGTGTATGCACAGCCAGGCCGTATTGATCACACGCCAATCACCTGCCTGCGCGGCGGCGAGATGCCTGTGCTCCAGGTCGAGGTCGAAGACAAGGGAACGCTTCGCGCGTACTTTCGCCGCACGAACACCACGGACTGGTGCTCCGTCGAAGGCACGAACCTCGGCAAGCTCTCCACGGTGACTCTGCCGAAGTTCGACAGCAATGACGAGATCGAATACTTCTTCGTCGTGCTCGATGGGAAGAGGATCGTCGCCAAGAGCCCGCAGATCTACCGCGTAAAAGCGACGAACAACTGCGAGGAGCCATGGGCGCGTCACTCGCTGATGCTGATCATGGACTGCACCCAGAACGGAGCAGCTCCAATCGCTCAGACACTCGGTTCGAGCGCTGTGGTCATCGACCCATCCTCGCCGTCGTCGCCGAATCAGCAGTAACCGTGGAGGACAGGCGCCCTCGCCTGTCCAATGCCTCCACCGGATCGCAGATCGGCTGTACACTCATCCACGTCCAACTTGCGTTTCAGCAGCGGTAGTGTGGTCGGACCTTACGAGGTCATCGCACCCATTGGTGCCGGAGGCATGGGCGAGGTGTATCGCGCCCGCGACCGCAAGCTCGATCGCGACATCGCACTGAAGATTCTTCCCGCCGAACTGGCCACGAACGCCGAGCTTCTGCGGCGCTTCGAACAGGAGGCACGCGCAGCGTCGGCACTGAACCATCCCAGCGTAATCACGATTTACGAGATCGGCCAATTCGAGTCGACGGCATACATCGCGATGGAGCTCGTGGAAGGGCACGACCTCAGGGAGGTTATCGATCGCGAGCGCTTGCCGCTGAAGCAATGCATGCGGATCGCATCAAAGATCGCGGACGGTTTGGCAGCGGCGCACGAGCGCGGGATCGTGCATCGTGATTTGAAGCCGGAGAATTTGATGATCTCTCCGCGAGGATTCGTAAAGATCCTCGACTTCGGCCTCGCCAAACTGACACGTGTGATCGCTCAGACTGAAGCAACTCTGCCGCAGACCACACCAGGAGCCGTGTTTGGAACTGTCGGCTACATGTCGCCCGAACAAGCGAGCGGAAAACCGACGGACTACCGATCGGATCAATTCTCGTTCGGAATCATTCTGTACGAGATGGTCACGGGTCATCGGCCATTCGACCGCGCAACGATGGCAGAAACGATGACCGCGATCATTCGCGAGGATCCGCCTCCTGCAGGCGAGCTCGATCCAACCTTGCCAGCAGAACTGCAACATATCCTCGATCGCTGCCTGGCCAAGGATCGCGAAGAACGCTATGCGTCGACGCGCGACCTGGCCAGCGATCTCCGCGACATTCGCAATAGCCTCACCCACGGCTCGCACAGCGGCCATTCGGTCTCCCGCGAACCGCGCAAGACGAAACCGGACTCCCGCCGGAGATTGACAGCGGTGGCGTCAGGAGCGGCGCTCGTGCTCATCGCACTCGCAGCCGCCTACCTTGCGTACCATGGAGCACACCGAATTCCTCAGGTGAAATCGATTGCAGTGCTGCCATTCCGCGACGTCAGCAACACAGCTAACGGACAGGCCTTCATCGACGGTATTTCAGACACCATCAGCGCTCGCATTGCGCAAAGCGGAAGCCTCCATGTCGCGGCGCCATTCGACGGATCTCCATTACCCGCCGGCGCAACGCTCGCCGAGATCGCACAGAAACGGGGAGCGGACGTGCTCCTCCGAGGAAGCATTCAACGTTCCAGCGATCAGGTTCGCGTAAGCTACGAACTCATCGAGCCGCTAAGCGGAAAGCAGCTCAGCGGCGACACCGTCACCGGCTCCGCAAGCAACATCTTCGCGCTCGAAGATCTCGTCGCGAATTCGGTCATGCTGAATCTCAGGATCGCGGCCAATAAGAAGCCAGGACCTCGCTCCATCGATCTCAATGCGGCCGATCAGCAGGTTTACATCGAAGCAGTCGGCCTGTTGCAACGGCCGAAAGATGACAAGGCAATCGATGGCGCGATCTCACGACTCGAATCGTTGCTCTCGAACGCACGCGACTCCGGCCCCATCAACGCGACGCTCGGCCGCGCCTATTTGTCAAAGTACCTCCTCACGCAGCACAAAGACCACCTGAGCCAGGCCGACATTTTCGCCGAACGCGCGGTTCAACTCGATCACGACCTGCCACAAGCACACGTGGTTCTCGGCGAGGTCTGGCTGCGAATGGGCAGGAATGCCGATGCACTCGCAGAATTCGACAAAGCCATTGGAATGCAGCCCGCAATGTACGAGGCGATCGCCGGGCTCGCCGCCGCGAATGATGCGCTCGGACGAGGCGCCGATGCGGAGAGGCTGTATGAACAGGCGATTGTCCTTCGTCCCGACATCGCCAGCTCATTCAATCGCTATGGCAGTTTCTGCTATCGCGCGGGACGCTACGAAAAGGCTGCTCAGCTATTCGCGAAGGTCACGGAACTGCTTCCCGACAGCGCGCGTGGCTACTCGAATCGGGGAGCAGCACTCCAGGCTCTTGGCAAGTACACGGAAGCGATCGAGACGTATCGCCATGGAATCGCGATTGGAGCGACTGGTGATGGCTATTCGAATCTTGGAACCTGTCAATTTCTTCTTGGCCAGTACCGAGAAGCGGCGGCTTCGTTTGAACGAGCCACAAGACTGACTCCGGACAATTTCTATTTTTGGGGCAACCTTGGCGACGCCTACCGTTGGCTGCAGAAATCATCCGACGCCGCCGCCGCCTACGACCACGCAATCGTCCTGGTGCGACAGCAAATCGATGCGAACCCGAAAGATGCCTTTGCCCACGCGCGTCTGGCCAGCCTGCTCACACTGCGCGGCCAGGAACCGGATGCCGTGCGCACAGAAATGGCTCGTGCGACGATGATCGATCCGCGTAACCCAGACGTCCTCTACCACGCAGCTCTCATCGCACAGTTGCACGGAGAGCACGACGCCGCGATCGACTCCCTCGCTCGCGCGGTTTCAGCAGGCTTCTCAGCCACGATGCTTCAGCAAGATCCAGAATTCATCTCGATTCGTCACGATCCTCGATTCCCATCGTCGAAACCCAACCCTCGAAAAACATCGTAAGGAGGAGTGTGGAATGGCTCAAAGTCGTTTGACCCTGGGTCTCAGTGTTCTCCTGGCCATCGGATCGATCATCGCCCTCGATTCGTGCTCGATGTCTCGCGACCAACCGGCTCGATCTCCCATGAAGAGCTCCGAAGCGAAAGAGGCGAGTGTAGTCGTGGTCGCACGCGCCGCCTGTCCCGGCAACGGCTACGGAAACCCCGATCCATACGGCCCAATCGTGTGCATCGCCGACACGATCAACGGCAACCCGGCGACACTCGCTCCCCACCCGAATCCCGGC
>CAZKID010000496.1:0-3963 GCA_964552405.1 uncultured Thermoanaerobaculia bacterium | reverse complement strand
GGCCGCAACGCTCAATCGGCCGACGAATGTCGCTGTCGACCATGCCGGCAATCTCTATATTGCGGATGAGCACAATGCCCGCATACGAAGGGTGGATTACGCAACGGGATTGATTACTACAATCGCCGGTGGAGGCACCTCCCCGGGGGATGCTCTTCCCGCAACCTCGACATCTCTCATGCTTCCATATGACATTGCGATCGACGCCGCCAGCAACCTGTATATTGCCGATACCTTCGATAATCGAATTCGCAAGGTGTCGGCGAACGGCGTGATCACGACCGTCGCCGGCAATGAGACGCAGGGGTTTCTGGGCGACGGAGGACCGGCAACGGCTGCACACCTCTTTCTTCCTTTCGATCTCGCTCTTGACGCTGCCGGGAACCTTTCCATAGCGGATTTCGACAATCGCAGGATACGCAGTGTGTCGGCAGACAAACAGATCATCTCCACGGTAGCGGGACGCGGCCCGGCCTTCCCTTTTGGTACCGGCTTTTCGGGAGACGGCGGACAGGCGTCCGCCGCCATGCTGGGCGCGTTAGGAGTTGCGTTCGACCTCGCCGGCAACCTCTACGCCGCAGATACAGTGAACAACCGCATACGAAGAGTCGATCGAGAGACTGGCGTAATCAACACAATCGCTGGAGGTGGTGCAGCCGCTAACGGCCCCTTTTCGGGCGACGGCGGACCCGCTTCTGCGGCAACTCTAAACCAACCCCACAGGCTGGTTATCGACACAGCGGGCAATCTCTATTTCTCGGACACGTATAACAATCGGATTCGTCGTGTGGAGTTTGGAAGTGGAATCATCACGACTATGGCTGGCAGTGGATCCGTCGCAAACGCACCCGGTGTAGCGGCCCCCGGCGCTTATTCCGGAGACGGAGGGCCTGCGACGGCAGCGATGCTCAATGGACCGCAAGGTGTCGCAATAGACCGCAGGGGAAATCTGTTTATCGCAGACACCTCGAACAACCGCGTGCGGAGGGTCTCCCTGGGAAACGGAATCATCTCAACCGTTGCCGGCGGCGGCAGCGCCGGAGACGGTGGCCCGGCGACCGCGGCCGCAATCGCCGCTCCTCAAGGTGTCGCGGTCGACGTCAATGGAAATCTGTTTATTACGGACTCGTTCCATCGCATCCGTAAAGTCGACGCGGTGAGCGGTGTAATCACCACAGTGGCTGGGAATGGCTCTTCTGAATTTTCGGGAGACGGCGGACGAGCGACGGCGGCCGGCTTGGCGGGTCCCACGGCCATAGCGGTCAATGCTGCCGGAGATCTGCTGATTGCCGACGCTGGCGCGAATCGCGTCCGCATCGTACCGGCCTGCGCTCCTGTGAGCTCCCCAGCATTACAGCAACCGGCGGATGGCTCGGCCAGCGTTTCGCTCGATCCCAGATTGGCGTGGAGTGCCGTAACGAGCGCCTTGCACTATGACATCTACCTCGGTCGCACGAATCCACCACAGACGATGGTCGCTTCCGATGTCGTCACTCCGCAATATGGGCTTTCGAACCTCGACCCTTTGACGACCTATTACTGGAGAGTCGTCGCAAAAGGCGACCCGCTCTGCGTGCCCCCTTCGTCGTCGGCGTCTCCGGTGTTTGCCTTCGTAACGCGCGGAGGCTGTAGTCCTCCTGGTGCGTTCGTAGGCGAGTGAATGCGACGGCGGCTTCCTCAAGGACCCGGCGTGAAGGATTCTGCGCGCTGTCTTTTCGAACATTGAACCCGCTTCCGGCACCGGCAAGGCTTCAATGTTGAAGAATCGAGGCGTTCGGCCCGATTCGAGTTTGGTGATCCGCCTTTGAAAGGAAGCATCGACTGTGCGCGTACCACGTCGCTATAGAGGGTAGACAACGCAAGGTGAGCACCAGGATCTTCAACCGGCTCATAAATTAGAGCGCGCGACTCGTTTGGGGCTGGCGTCACCAGAGCTGGCCTCCCCATTTTCAATTTTCAATTTTCAATCGTTTCTTGCTCTATTCTTTCCACTCACCGCTCCCGGGTCGCGCTCTTCCCTCCCGTCTTGCTTACCAACTGCAGCCCTTCGATCACCATCCCCTTTTCCGCGCTCTTGCACATGTCGTAGATGGTTAGAGCGGCAACGGCGCAGCCGGTCATTGCTTCCATTTCGACGCCGGTCTTGGCTTCGCAGCGGACGATCGCACGGATCTCGATCGTGCCGCCCTTGGGGTCGAGATCGAAGGTAATGTCGACGGAATCGAGCGCGATGGGATGCGCGAGTGGAATGAGAAACGGTGTCTGTTTCGCGGCCAGCACGCCGGCCACTTTGGCGGTCGTGAGCACGTCGCCCTTCGGCAGCGCGCGATCGACGAGCTTCTTCAGCGTGGCCGGCTGCATACGCACGGTCGCGACCGCGACAGCCTCGCGCGACGACGTACGCTTTGCGCCGACGTGCACCATCGAGATTCCGCCGGTTTCATCGAGATGGGAGAATTCGTTCATCGATCCGCCTCGCTTCTTCTAACTCTTCTGCCGTATTCACGTTCATCAGCGGCTCGCCTGCAAACCGCGCGCGCAATTCCGCCTCGCCGATCATCGTCACATGGGCCTCCGCGAGCAAGCCACGAAGATCGAAACGCCGTTCCGCGATTCGGGCCTCGATGCGCGGAAGCATCGCCGGCGCGTAGACCGCGCAGAGCAGCTGCGGGACTCCGCGCCAGACCGGCACCAGCATTTCTTCACGAAACGCATCGCGCAGGAAGCGCAAGACCTCGCTGGTGATCAGCGGGTAGTCGACGCCGAGGATGAAGCAGGGTGCAGCGGAATGTTGGAGGGCGCGCGCGACGCCGAAGACCGGCGCCTCGTCCTCGTGCGGCGGCTCGAAGATCGTCTCGATCGGCAACTGCGCGCCATCAGCGCGTTGCACCGCGATCACCGCGTCGAATACGTCACGCGCGGCGGCCGCCACGCGCTTCAGAAACATCGCCGGCTTGGATTGTCCCATCCGCCGCGATCGTCCACCCGTCAGCACGTAGCAGTTCATTGCCGTGCCTTACGTTACCATCGCGGCGATGAAGGTCGCCGCGATCATCCCCACGCTCAACGAGGAAACGTGGATCGTCGCTTCGATCGGCGCCGCACGCGCCGCAGGCATCGACGAAGTGATCGTCTCCGACGGCGGCAGCAGCGATCAGACGGCATCGATCGCCGAGTCGTGTGGCGCGCGTGTGATCACCGGAGAAAGAATCCGTGCACGACAGCTCAATCGCGGCGCGGAAGCCGCAGCGAGCGACGCCCTCGTCTTCGTTCACGCCGACACCCTGCTCCCCCTCGGCGCCGCGCGCGCGATGAGCGAGGCACTGCGCAGTCACCGCTTCGGCGGATTCCGTCTGCGTTTCGCCGAGCCCGAGCCGAAGCTCCGCATCGCGGCCATGATGATCAACACCCGCACGGCGCTGACGAAATCACCCTGGGGCGATCAATCGCAGTTCGTGCTGCGTGAGAGATTTCTCGACGACGGCGGGTTTCGCGACATCCCGATCATGGAGGACTATGAGCTCGCGCTTCGAATGAAGCGCCAGGGATCGACGACGGTGCTGCCGCTCCACGTGATCACGTCGGGGCGCCGCTTTCTGGAGAAGGGATTGTGGAAGACCGCGGCGCTGAATTGGCGGATCATCGCGTCGTATCGATTGGGGGCGGATCCGGCGGAGCTGGCGCGTATTTATCGGGGGTAGCGCCATCCCGACCGAGCGCAGCGAGCGGAGGGATCATCGCAGGCACCGCGATGCGAGCGCCAGGATCAGAGCAACGAGGCACTCGCCTGCCGGTGCCGTCCCTGATCCCTCCATTCGCTTCGCTCAGTCGGGATGAATCACTCCCTCCGCCGCGGCTTCCGCTTCTCTTCCTCTTCCACCTTCTTCGCGTTGCGCGCCTGGCCGAGACTGACGTTGCTCGGGTTATTGCGATCCAAGAAGGGGACGGAGGGGCCTGGCGCAA
>CAZKID010000495.1:0-3984 GCA_964552405.1 uncultured Thermoanaerobaculia bacterium | reverse complement strand
TGCCTGCTGTCTGCTCCTACCTCGGCAGCCAGTACGACACCTTCACCAAGAACACATCCTTCGATTGCGCGCTCGCAATCGTGCGCAGATCGCGCCGGAATCGGAAGTCGCCATTCCCCTGCGTATCCGCGCGATTCTCGTTCCACACGACATACAGCGCCGAGCCGGGACGGAACTCCCAACGCACGACTGCACTTCCGCGCACGCTGTGAAAGTCGAAGTCGGGATTGTCGACTGCGCTCGCGTACGGCGTGTAATCGCCGGACCGCGGCCGCGCCAGCTCGTTGAAGCCGTGATAGTCGCCCGTGCCGATGAATGGCTGCATGAAGAGCTGGAACGAGAGACGCGAGCTCGCCGTCCATTCGACGCGTGTCGAGATATCCACGGTGTGCTGCTCGAGCTTGGAAAAAATGTAGTGCGTGCCTGATGTCGTCACGTACTGCGTCGCATCGTGCGAGCGCTGCACATTCGGCCCGAGGCTCAGGCGCAGCGACGAGCTCGGACGATAGCTGACGACGAATCGTGCGCTCTCATTGAAGCTGCCATCTTTCTGCGTGTATTTCTCCGCAGAGGTTTCGAACGCGACTTTTTTCCGGCTGTCGCTGCCGAGGCCCACGCTGCCGCCCTGCGCGCCGTAACGCCGCACCAGCGGTCCTCCGCGCGTCGCGCGGTCGTCCCACGTATCCGCGTCCCAGCCGAAGTTGCCGAACGCATACCAGTAATTGTTGGCCTCGACGTACCAGTTGCCGAAGAGACCATCGGCGATCTTGTCGCCGCTGTGATTCCAGTTCATGTAGCGCCCGACCCAGATCTCGGTGTCGTGCACGTGCTTCCGTACATCTTCGTTGATGTAGTAGCCAACAGCGTGCAGCGCGAGCATGTCGGCGCGCGGCATGAAGCCGGTGTCATTCGACTCGTAGCCTGGCGACCAGCTCTGTGCCTGCAGATTCGCGCGCCACTTGCCGGTCTGCTTGTTGAGCATGATGCGCGCGCCGGTTCCTGTCAGCGAGGTGCGCGTCGGGTCATACTTCAGCGACGTGTTGTCCGGCCGTTGCAGGTAGTGCGCAGACGATCGCTGCGTCGCGTCGATCGCCTCCGCCGAGCCCTTCACCATCGACTCCGTCACGAGCCACTCGAGCAGCCAATCCTTCTTGTGAAAGAGCTTGTAACCATCGACACCGGCGACATACGCGCTCGATCGCAGATACGAGAGCTCGGAAGGCAGATCGCGATTCACCGATGTGAACATGAATCCGACGCGTGAGTTGCCGCCGTTGAATTCCTTCGTCGTGCGCGCGACGAGATAGTTCGTCAGCGGCTCGACCTGTTGCGACTGGAACTTCCCCTCGCTGACGAAGCGCGCACTCTCGCGATTCGTCACGGCATCGAGCACGCCGATCGCCCAGCCGTTGCCGATCTTTCCGCTCAACTTGCCGGCGCCGAGGATCGTGGTGTCGCCGGGAGCGGCGAGATAGTCGGCGGCAAGATTCCCGCTGCCCTGCGGCGCGCGTCCGATGCGGCGCGAGTAGAAAACGCTCGGCCCGAAGAAGTTGAAATTCCAGCGGCTGTTCGAAGGGCCTTGTCCGAACTTGAACCATTGCATCCCTTCGGTGAAGAACGGCCGCTTCTCCGGAAAGAACGTTTCGAATGTCGAGAGATTCACGACCGCAGGATCGACTTCGACCTGGCCGAAATCGGGATTGATCGTGCCGGTGAGTGTCAGGCTCGATGACACTCCGTACTTGAGATCGAGCCCACCCTCCATCTTCGCCTTCTGCTGTTCGGCGAAGGGATCCGCGCGATCGAAACGCGAACGGATGTCGGAACGTGCGACGCCATACGGCACGAGCTCGAAGGCACGCGACGGATGAATGCCGTCGAGTCCGGTGAGATCGGCGAAGCGCGACACGAAGCCGCTCTCGCTCTTCGGCGTGTTCACGAGGCGGTCGATCTCTTTTCTGCGCGAGATCCGGCGAACGAAGTTGACGCCCCACGTCTGCTGCTTCCCATCCGCAAACCGCAACTGCGACAGCGGAATCCTCACTTCGGCCACCCATCCGACGTTCGGGATGATCTTCGTTGCCGATTGCCAGACGCCGTCCCAGCTCCAGTCGTTGTAGATGTCGTTGTAGAGGATGCCGTCGAGCTGCACGTTCGATGGATTCACCCAGAACTCCGCGCCGGAGAGCCGATCGTGCTGCGAATCGAGCTCGATGCGGAACCAGTCGGACTCCATGTTGTTGTCGCGGCGCCCGAGAAGTGTGGTGACCGGTTTCGAATCCTTGAGGAGAGCCGCGATGTAGATCGCGCTGTCGTCGTACGCGACCTTCACGATCGTCGACTCGGTCTCCGGCTTGCCGTCATCGGGGTCGTGCTGCGTGAACCCGGTGATCTCCGGAGCGGATTGCCAGACCGGGTCGGAGAGATCGCCGTCGATGGTGGGCGGAGTCGTGGCGCGGGTCGCGCGGATCGTGCGCGTTTCGGCGATCGCCGTCGTGGTGATAAAGAGTAGCAGCGCTGCGAGGACTCTCATGATGATTTGCAACTGAGACGTGCAAGACATGAGAAAGTTAGTGCCCCGCTTATGCTGAGCGCAGCGAAGCATCAACGACGGCGCCGCGAGGGTAACGCCACGAGCGACCGCCCGCGTCGTGATCACCGCGGCACCGTCGTTGATCCTTCCCCTTCGCCACGCTCAGGGGGTCAGGATGAACTGCGAATGAAAATTCTTCTCGCTCAGATCAATCCCACCGTCGGCGCGCTCGCCGCGAACGCATCGCTCATCCGCCGCGCCTATGAAGATGGCGTGCGAGCGGGCGCCGATCTCGTCATGGTCCCCGAGCTCGCGGTCACCGGCTATCCGCCGCGCGACCTCCTCGATCGCGACGCGTTCGTCACCGCCGCACTCGACACCCGCGACGCGCTGGCGAAGATGACCGGCAACATTCCGCTGATCTTCGGCTGCATCACGCGCAACGCGTCCTGGTGCGGCAAGCCATTGCACAACAGCGCGATCGTCGCGCAGAACGGCGCGGTCATCTTCGAACAACACAAGATGCTGCTGCCGACGTACGACGTCTTCGACGAGCTGCGCTACTTCGAGCCGGCGACGTCGGTGCGCGTGATCGAGCTCGCGGGCATGCGCGTCGGCATCTCGATCTGCGAGGACTTCTGGTTCGACGACGAACTCCTCGGCTCGAAACTGTACTGCGAAAACCCGGTCGATCAACTGGCGCGGCAGGACGCGCAACTCTTCCTCAACATCTCCGCCTCGCCGTTCAACGCCGGCAAGCGCAAGGCGCGCTACGACCTCTTCTCGCAGATCGCGACGCGTTACCGCACGCCGCTCGTTTACGTGAACCAGGTCGGCGGCAACGACGAGCTGCTGTTCGACGGCTCGTCGATCGTGATCGATGCGCAGGGACGCACGATCTTCTGCGGGAAGAATTTCGAGGAGGACCACGCGCTGGTCGAGGTGCACGGCGCGCCGTGCGAATCGATCTATGCCATCCCCGACGACGAGGAGATCGCCCGCGGTCTCATCCTCGGCTTACGTGATTACATCCGGAAATGCGGTTTTAAGGATGTCGTGATCGGCCTGTCCGGCGGCATCGACTCCGCCGTCACCGCCGCAATTGCCGTGGAGGCCCTCGGCGCGGAGCACGTCACCGGCATTGCGATGCCGTCGAAGTTTTCGTCGCAAGGCTCGATCGACGACGCGCGCGATCTCGCGCAAAACCTCGGCATCGCGTTCCACGTCACGCCGATCGAAGAGCTGTACGCGCCGTACGAATCGGCGATCGATGAACTGTTCGGCGAAAAGAAGTTCGACATCGCGAACGAGAACGTGCAGGCGCGCATCCGCGGCAACATCCTGATGGCCTGGTCGAACCGCACCGGCGCGATGGTGGTGTCGACCGGCAACAAGTCGGAGCTCGCGGTCGGCTACTGCACGCTCTACGGCGACATGGCCGGCGGTCTCGC
>CAZKID010000494.1:0-3989 GCA_964552405.1 uncultured Thermoanaerobaculia bacterium | reverse complement strand
GCTGTTCGTGACCAACCCGGCGGGAAAGGTCTAGGACACGTTCAAAATTGGGAGTCTGGAATACGCGGCCGAACTTGGCTGGACGAAGATGATCATGGTGATGGGAAACAGCGATTGCGGCGCGGTGAAGGCCTCGATGACTGCACCGAAGCCTGGCGAGCCGACGCCGGCGCTGTATGAGCTGATTCAGCGGATCCGCAAGTCCTTCAAGACGCCGCCGCGCGATCTGCGCGAAGCGATCCTCATGAACATCGAGTACACCGCCCAGGAGCTCGCAAAGAATCCTCACCTCAAAGACGTGTTGATCGTGAAGGCGTATTACGACATCGGAACGGGAAAAGTCGAACGGATTCCCTGAGACCCGTTTTCTTCTGATGCTGCCCCGTGTCTAATCTGCATGCGAGTCCTCTCGCTCCTGGTCGTGGTGTTACTGGTGGCCACCTCTTTCGCGTGGCTGTCGTGGTGGACTGCGACGAGCCCCGCGGCGTACCGGTATGTCCCGACTGCGGTTCCAAGAGCGCTGAACCTGCCCGTCGCCCTCTACGCCCGGCTCACGAACCAATACACCGGAATGGATCTCTGGTTCAGCCGCGACACGTGCTGCTTCTGTTCCTACGAAGACGTCCGCAACCGCTATATGGTTCACGCCATCTCGGTATGGGCTGCGATCTTCGCGATTCCTTCACTCGCCGCGATGGCGCTGGAGGCGGGGAAGCGGGACGATTGACATGAAGAAGACCCGCTGGCTGATCAACTGTCTGCTGCTCGCGGCCCTCGCAGGGATCGCGTTCGGAATGCGGGAGATCGCACGCCCCACGACGCTCACAATCTGCGACATGATGATCGAGTCCGCCACCTCGCCACGGCCTAACTGGCGAATGCACCGCGGCGCGATCGTCATCGCGCACGGCGTTCTTCATGGATATTCCTATCCAGGGGCGCAACTGGGTTTTACCTGTGCCTGCAAGGGTGGAATGGCGTTCGCCGGCGTCGATGGTCCCCCATTCTGGATGCGTGGCTCATCGCATTGGGACAAACTGCAGCCAGTGCTGGCGACCGAGGCTTCCGTACCGGTGACGCTCATCGCGCGCGTCGAAGGCGAATCGCAGGGGTGCTTCGCTCCTCCCATGACCCTGCAGGCGATTTACGTGCGATTCGAGGGACCCGTGACGGTGACGCGGTAGGGCGGTCATCCCGAGCGAAGTCGAGGGACCCGGGTGGCCGGGAGGCGCGCGACGTGAGTTTCGTACCACACGCCCACCCGGGTCCCTCGACTTCGCTCGGGATGACGGAGAAACGCCGGGAGCGCCTAAATTCTGCATTCTGCATTCTGCATTCTGCATTTCGCTTTGATATCGGCTTCACCCTGCCCTGGTCCCATTCGGCACCGCACGCTCAGGGATCGCCAGCGCCGGGGGGACTCCATCCGCGAATCCGATATCGAACAGCATTCCCTCCGACAGCATCCCTGCCATCGTGCGCGGCGGCAGATTCACGACGAACAGCGCCTGTTTGCCGACGATCTCGCCGATTGCCTCTCCCCTCTCCCTGCGAATGCCGGCGAGGATCGTGCGGGTGTGATCGCCGAAGTCGACGCGCAATTGCGCGAGCTTCTGTGACGACGGCACCTCGCCAACCTCGACGATGGTCCCCACACGGATGTCGATCGCGGCAAACGTCGCGAACGAGATCTCCGGTTTGATTGCGGCAGGTGTCATCGACGCACCGCCATCAGCGCTTCCACGTCTTTCGCCGTTTTCGGTGCGGCGCAGGAGAGACAAACGAGTGTTCCGTCGTTGCCTACGACGTACGTGTCTTCGATCCGGACTCCGAGTTTTTCCTCAGGTATGTAGATGCCCGGCTCGATCGTGAAGACGGCGCCGGCGCTCAAGGGCGCGTCGCGATTGCCGCTGTCATGGACTGCGAGTCCTACATAGTGACTGAGACCATGAATGAAGTATTGGCCGAGTGTCTGGCCGTGCAGATCTTTGCCGTGAGTATCGATGTAGTCGTATGCGACCTTATAGAGCGAATTCGGGCTCGTGCGATTCATTGTGGAGACGCCTGCCTTGAATGCATCCACAGCCGCCTTCTGTGCGCCGAGGACGATGTCGTAGATCTCACGCTGGCGGGGCGTGAAGTGGCCGCCGGCGGGAAGCGTGCGCGTCACATCAGACGCGTAACGCGAATACTCACCGCCGACGTCGAGGACGACGAGATCGCCGGCGCTCATCGTCCCGCTGTTCTGCGAATAGTGCAGCACAGTGGAGTTGAACCCTGAGCCGACGATCGGCGCGTATGCCTCGATCTCGCAGCCGCGCCGTTCGAACTCATATTTCATGATGGCGGAGAGCTCGTTCTCCGTCATTCCCGGCTTTGCGCTGCGCATCGCTGCCTTATGCGCCTCTGCGCTCGCTTCACTGGCTTTTGTGATGAGTGCGATCTCGCGAGGGTCCTTAGTGACCCGCAGATCACCGACGATGGCACTCGAATCGCGCCACGAGGTGTAATTGGGAAATGCGTTCGCTCTCTTGAGCCATTCGATTGGAATGGTGGCAGGCGACTGGCGCGCCGTGTCGATGTAAATCGTCGCGGAAGGATTCGGCAGGAGTGCGGCGACCTCGTCACGCATTTTGTCCAGGACTTCGACGCGATCGAAGCCTGTCGCCGTCGTGGCTTCCGCACTTTCGGCACCGAGCTTGGGACCTGTCCAGCGCTCCTGGGTCTTGTTGTGCGCAGGAAGGAACAGGATCTCGACGTAGGGCCGCGATTCCGCCGCTGGCGCAATCAGCACGGCGGCACCAGGCTCGTTCCAACCGCTCAGATAGTAGAAATCGTCGTTCTGACGATAGCCGCCGGTAGCGTTCTGTCCTTCTGCTTCGCTGTTGGCGAACACGAGCGCAACAGAGCCCTTGTCGAGCCTGGCGGCCAAATGCATACGCCGGTCGCGATAATCGGAATTGGGCTGGCGCTCGAATGCGAGCAGCGGAAACGAAACTGTGAACAGCAGTAAACAGACAGTAGTTCGCATCGTCACATCCTAAGCGAATTGACCTAACGTGTCGTAACAGTACGGATGATGAAACGCACGGTAACGATCCTCTTCATCTGTTGCATCGCGGTCTCTTCGATGGGGATTTCGCTCCGTAGAATGAGGACCAGGTTTCGTCCGGCCTCGCAAGGAGCAGACTGGCTACAGCTCGACGACAAGCCGGATGTCGTCACTGAGGCGGATACGCTCCTGCCCCGTTCGCTCGGTTTGGTGACTCAGCACTGGAGCGTGACGATTCCGGATACATGCGACGGCTCTCCGGTGTACGTCAGCAGCATCCCGACCGTGAACGGAATCCATGATTTTTTGATCATGACTACGATGTATGGGGGCACCGTCGCCCTCGACGCGTTCACCGGGCAGACGATTTGGCAAACCACGCCGCCCAAGGGGCCGCGCTGGACGACATCATCGCCGGCGATCTCACCCGATCGCCGCCTCGTCTATAGCTACGGTCTCGACGGCTATGTCCATCGTTATCGCATCAGCGACGGAAGCGAGATCGGCGGCGAAGGCTGGCCGCAGCTCGTCACGCGGAAGGGCGAGGTCGAGAAGGTTTCGTCATCACTCTCGATCGTCACGACGAAAGATCATCACAACTATCTCTATGTGACTACGGCTGGCTATCCTGAGCCGGGAGATGACGGCGACTATCAGGGACATCTCGTCGTGATCGATCTCGATGACGACAGCCGTAAGGTGTTCAATGCCGCGTGCAGCGACAAGGAGATGCTCTTCGTTGCCAACGGCGACGAATCGAACGATTGCACACACGTGCAATCGGGCATCTGGGGACGCGCGCCGGTTGCTTACGATCCCGTGTCGGATCGGATTCTCCTTACGACGAGCAATGGCGATTCCGACGCGGATCGCGGTGGTTACCATCGGGGCGATTCGATCATTTCGTTTCGTCCCTGCCGATCCACCGTAGGCGGCC
>CAZKID010000493.1:1535-3989 GCA_964552405.1 uncultured Thermoanaerobaculia bacterium | reverse complement strand
CTCATCCGCCTTCGGCACCTTCTCCCCCGTGCGGGGGAGAAGGGACTAGTCGGCAAGTTTCTTGGAAGCGAAGTCGAGATGGGGTGCGGGAGGCGCGCGACATGATCTTCGTACCGCCCTTCCCCCTGGTCCCTCGACTTCGCTCGGGATGACTTCTTCACAAGCTCAATACAATGGCTCGATGAACGGAACGCATGTCCGGCTCGAGCCGATGACGCTCGAGCACGTTGATGCACTTGCAGAAGCGGGCCTGTACCCCGAGCTCTGGACCTGGATTCCGACACCGGTCACGACGCGCGACGACATGCGCATGTATGTGATGACCGCCCTCGAGGAAGCCTCTCGCGGTAGCGCGATGCCATTCGTCATCATCGATCAGAAGAGCTCGCGCGTGATCGGCAGCACGCGTTACGCGAACATCTCGAAGGCGGATCGCCGCGTCGAGATCGGCTGGACGTGGGTCACGCCTTCGTTTCAGCGCAGTGCTGCGAACACGGAGACGAAGCTGCTACTGCTCACGCATGCATTCGAGTCGATGGGCTGCGTCCGCGTCGAGCTGAAGACCGACGCGCTCAATCAACAATCGCGCAATGCGATCCTCCGCCTCGGCGCAAAGGAAGAAGGGATCTTCCGCAAGCACCGGCTGACGTCGACCGGGCGCTGGAGGGATACGGTGTACTACTCCATCCTCGACGATGAGTGGCCGGATGTGAAGCAACGCTTGATCGGGAAGTTAGCCCGCTGACGCTAAATCGGAAAGTGCGTCAGCGACGCGAGCCAGCCGCCCAGCACCTCGCCGATCACCACCGCGACGACATCCACGTACAGAATCCCGGTTGCGGCCATCGTCGAGCGGATGCGCACCGTGCCCCACACCATCGGGTAGAGCGCGAGCGGACCGAAGAGGCCCCACCCTGCGCGCATCCAGAAGAAGATGTCGAACAGCGCGCGGCGATCGACGAAGAACGCTGCGGCCACGACCACCGCGATGCCCAGTCCCGCCGCGACCAGCGTGGCGATCGTCAGCCGCTTCAGAGGATCGATCGCCATGCCGCGCACGACGAGGTACCAGTGACCGAGCGTCATCGCGAGATTCACCGTACCGAGCAACGCGATCGATGTGATCGCACCTGCAATGGCCCACGCGATGTGCGGCGGCTTCGTCGCCGCATCGAAGGCGCGCACTCCGATCACGACGTAGCCGATACCGAGAAGAAGAGCGCCGGAGCGAAAGATGAGGCGCTTGGGATAGCGCATCGCCAGCAGCGTCCACGCAGTGAGAATCAGCAGCGATGCATCCCACATCGCGAGGTCGCGGCGGTGCGCGAAGAGATGCGCGATCACGGCACCGGCAACGAGCGCGCCGCCGATCACGAGCACCATGCGATAGAACTTCACCCCCGCGTTGCGGCGGCCGACGAGCGGAAGAAAGACGACGAGCCCCGCGGCGAGATCGATCAGAAAGAGTGCGAGCAGCACGGCCGTGAAGTGTAACGGGTTACTGATGCGGACATGTTTCGGGATCGTCGCATTCGAAGCAGATGTCCTCGAACTCGTGCTGTACCGCGGACTCGCGCTCAAGCCGCAACTCCGCTGCACTCTGATCCACGGTCTCCATCACTCGTCCGCGGCACTTCGGGCACCGCTCGAGGCCGGGAGGCAGTTCACTCCTGCAGTCGGATCGCGAACAGACGTAGCGCGAGGCGCGACGCCGCCCCAATCTTCCACCGATGATGATGCCCGCCGGAAACGCGATGATCGAGAGCACGACGGAGAGTGTGCTTCCCTCCAGCAGAATCACGAGCAGGATGGCGACGCCGATCGCCGCCAGCCCTCCGAGATACCCACCGCTCGCCCTGGCGTAACGAAGCTCTTCGCGGAGCACGCGATCGACGCGCCGTTCTGACACGACGACCGTCTCGAGCTCCTCTTCACGCACCTCACTGCTTGCCTCGAGCAGCTCGTGCCGTTCGTTACTCAAGAGTGTCCAGCGCCGCTCGTCGTCACGGATGCGCTCCCGGTTCTGCAGCGCCCGCCCCAGGCCAGGCAACGACAACGTGATGCCGTCCCTCGCCGTCAACGCGTCGAGATGATTGGCGAACGCGCGCAGATCGATACCGATCGGCACCACGAATTTCCCATACGCAAACCGCGGCGACTCGCCGTCCAGAAGAAACACTTCCTGCGCATGACAATCGATCACGATGTCGTCACCGAGCTCCGGCGCCAGCGACGAGACCGCGCCGGCGTGTGGCTGACGCGCAAGGAATCGCCAGCGATCCAACGGCGCGTGCTCGAGCCGCGCCAGCAACGGAAAGGGCCGGTGACGCGAAGCTCCATCCCACAGGACGATGTCGCCATAGTCGACGGCGCTGCGCCCCTTGCGCCTCCTGCTCACCACGTTTCCGTGACCTGGAATGTGGCCTTCCATTGGCCAGTAAGTGGGCCCCGAGC
>CAZKID010000493.1:0-1525 GCA_964552405.1 uncultured Thermoanaerobaculia bacterium | reverse complement strand
GTGGCGCGATAGTCTGTGGGGTGGGGGGGTTTGCGCGTCGGGGTGACCACGGTTCCGGGACATTGCTGGTGGCGTTCAAGGTGAACTGGCCCGGGCCGCGCATCGTCGGCGCGTTAGGAAACATGAACCTCCCCACCTTCCGTCCTCGCGCTGAAGCCGAGCGCGAGCCACGCTTCGGCTGCGGCAAAGGAGTCACCCGCACCGGTCGCGCAGATCCCCGCATTCCAGAGCAGCTCTTTGGATTGCAATCCAAGCTCGAGCGCCTTCTGGCTCGCCTCCAGCCCTTCGGCCCAGCTTCCGCGCCATTTGCAGATGAGGGCGAGGAGGAGCCAGCGCTCAGGGTCGGAAGGATCCTTGTCGAGCGCGCGGCGTAACGCAGCGGCCGCAACGAGAAGAGGCAGCGGCGGAAGGTCGAACGGTTCTTCGCTGACCGTATCGTTGATCACGCGTGCGGCGTCGCACACGAGATCATCATCATCCTCGAATGCTTGAATGATCGCGGTGGCGATGGCGAATCGCTGCTCGCGATCCGTATCACAAAGGATCTCGAATGCGCGCTCGCGCTCCCCCTTCGCGATCAGATCCATCACTTCGTCATGACGCACCAGCGTAGGATAGCGTGCTCATGAAGCGAGCCTCGCCGGGACTGATCGATCGCATTCGCAGGATCTGTCTCGCGTTTTCCGAGACTTCTGAGAAGCTTTCGCACGGCGAGCCAACCTGGTTCGCCAGGAAGCGCGTGTTCGCGACGCTGTCCGACAATCATCACAACGACGGCAACGTCGCGGTCCTTTGTCCCGTACCAGAGGGAGCACAGGCCGCGCTCATCGAGGCGTATCCCGAGCACATCTACAAGCCGCCCTATGTCGGCAGCAGCGGATGGATCGGCATACGGCTGAACACGGGATTCGAGTGGAAGATGATCGCTGCGCTGCTGGATCAGGCGCATGCAATGGCGATGGAGAAGCAGCGGCGACGGCGGTGAGCGGAGACTCATCCTCACAACGTCCGCGGCAATCTTCGGGATCTCGGCAGGTATCGCACTCCTTCCGCTCTGGTTATGTCCAGCAAAACCTGGACAACTCCCTGGGTACATGACGAGCGCCGGACTCGATGCCGGCGCCAGTTTTCACTTTCTCACAGGCCTCGTCATCTGCACGTTTTTCTGCGCGCTGGCGATTCGGCCCTTCGCGGAGCGTCTTGCGAATGCGCGCACGTGGGTGATCGCATCGATCGCTGCCTCGCTATCTTCTGCCCTCTGGATCGCGCTCGCGCAAGAGGGAGTCCTCATCGTCACGGTGGTGCCGCTCGCATTTGCGGCATTCGGCAATTTCGTGGTGCCGCTGATGATTGGTGCCCCTGACATGTGTTTCCCGCGGGTGAACATGGGGAGCTACGTCTGTTATTTTCTCGGCGGCGTCGTCATTCTCTTCAGCTTCCTGGTGCCGGGTGGGCCGGCCCAGGGGGGCTGGCCCTCGTATTCGCCGATCGCTTTGTCGTTCGCGGGGTAGTGGCACGTCTGGTT
>CAZKID010000492.1:0-3992 GCA_964552405.1 uncultured Thermoanaerobaculia bacterium | reverse complement strand
ACTACAAAGCTCGCGGTTGGTTTGCTGCAGCAGCAGCCGTACGGCTGACATCGCGCGATGAAGAAACGCTGCGAGATCTGCTCGCGGTGATGGTGCATCCTCCGCTCGAGCTCGAGGAGGCGAAGCCGCGCTCGTGGCTCTGGATTCAGCGCGTGCAATATGCGGCTGCGTTTCTCATCGCCGGACTTGATCGCGAGACGCCGTGGCCACAGTCGCTGCGCCGCAGCGGTCTGCATTCACTCATTCATGGTCCGCTCGACTGGACGACGGAAGCGGGCGTGATCGCACTGGCCTGCGCAGTGCTCGACCAATCCGCAGCGGAGGACGAGGCCGAGTCGTGGCTGCTGTCGCTCTACAAACGCCGACCCGACGCCGGTGCGTGGCCGATCGAATACGCACTGATCGCCGCATTGCTCGCGTTGCCGAATACTCCGCCCGAGATTCGAGAAGCCGCACTCGAGAACCGGCGCCTCCTCACGCGGTTCGATGAGAACGTCGAGGAGGAGGATCTGCCCCGGCCGGTCCTGTCAACACCACCGGAGAAGAAGCCGTTCTGGAAGCGTCTCTTCGGGAAGTGACCGACACACGACGCGTGTGACCGACAACCTTGGCGCCGCAGCACGAGAGGCGTGTAGTAGCGGCCGAGGTAGGTCATGAACGACTTCGCTCTCCTCAGCGGTTCGGCCAATCGGGGACTCGCAGCATCGATCGCCCGTCTGATGCACGTGAAGCTCATCAACGACTCGTACGCGGATGTGCACGGGAGAGACGTGTTCATCATTCAGCCCACGCCGGCTCCGGTCAACGAGCACCTCATGGAGCTGCTCTCGCTCGCGAATGCGGCCAGGCGTGCAGGTGCATTGCGCGTCATCGCCGTGATTCCGCACTTCGGCTACCTGCGCTCGGAGCAGGGAAATGCGGTCGCGCGAATCCTTCGCAGCTGCGGCATCGAACAGATCATCACACTCGATCCACATCTGCTGGAGGAGGCTTTGGCCGGCGCGATCCGGCACAAGATTGCGGATGACAGCGTGATCGTTTCACCGCACGCGAAGGCGTTCCGCATGGCGTGCTGCTTCGGCGAGATTCTCGGACTGCCCGTCATCGAGCTGCATCACGAGCTCGAGCTGAAGGATGTCGCGGATCGCCCGATCCTCCTCGTCGACGACATCATCGCCTCCGGGACGACGATGGTGCGCGCGATCGAGACGCTGATCGGCGCCGGTGCACGCCTCGATTTCACGCTGGCCGCGGTTCACGGCGTTCTTCTGCGGGAGGCGCGCAAGAAGCTCGAATTGCCGTTGATCCGCCAGATCGTCGTCACGGACAGCGTCGCCCCGCAGGTGATGTGGCCGCGAATGAAGGTCGTCTCCATTGCGCCACTCATCGTGAACGCGATCGAGCATGCGGCGAGATTCCGGCCGCTCGCCGCAGCGTGAAGTCATCATGGACACAAAACCGCAAGTTCTCGTCATCTTTGCCACATGGCACGGCAAGGCGCGGGCCATCGCCGAACACATCGCGGCGGTGCTGCTCGCAAACGGCGTCGATGCTGAACCTTGCGATGCACGCACGATCTGGCGCGACGGAATCGATGCTTCATATGATGGAGTGATCGTCGTCAGCTCCGTTCATTTCGGAACACACTCGCGCCTGATGCAGCGCGTGGTGCGGAGTACGGCGCCACAGCTTGCGAAGCTGCAGACAGCCTTCGTCTCGATCAGCGGTGCCGCCGCCTCACTCGACGGTCTCGACGAGTCCGAGCGCTATATCCGCCGTTTTCTCCAGGCCACGAAGTGGGGTCCGGATTTTTCGTATTCCTGTGCAGGCTCGATTCCCTTCACGCAATACGGGCCGCTTCTGCGGCTGATGATGAAATTCACGGCGCGCGTTGCCGGGCGGGGAACCGACACGACTCGCGATTACGACTACACGAACTGGACCGCGCTCGACGCGCTCGTACATCTCTACCTGGAGCGGCTCCATGAGCGGCTTCAGAAGCGCTCGATCGCGTGAATCCCGAGTGGCATCCGAACTGAATCGTCCAACCCATGCGGTACGACGCGGTGGTGATCGGGTCGGGGCCAAATGGTCTGGCAGCGGCGATCGTCCTCGCACGGCGCGGACTGAGCGTCCTCGTGCTGGAGGCGAAGGAGACGATCGGCGGCGGCGCACGCTCGGCGGAAATCACGCTGCCTGGATTTCGACACGACCTCTGTTCCGCCATTCATCCGATGGCGCTCGTCTCTCCGCTCATGGTGGAACTGCCGTTGGCAAGCTACGGACTGGCATGGACGCATGCGCCGGCTGCGCTCGCACATCCCCTGGACGATGGTTCTGTCGCACTCCTCCAGCGTTCCGTCGATGCAACCGCGGAAGGCCTCGCGGCGGATGCAGAGGCGTATCGCCGCCTGATGCAGCCGCTGGTTAGCCGCTCGGCGGACGTCTTCGACGGTATTCTCGCGCCGCTCATCTGGCCGCTGCCACGTCATCCGGTTGCCCTGGGGCGTTTCGGGATGCTCGCACTTCAGCCAGCTCTGCGTGTCGCGAAGCGTTTCCGGACACCGGGCGGACGCGCGCTGTTTGCGGGCATCGCCGCGCACTCATTCCTCCCCTTCGATCGGGCCGGCTCCTCTTCGATCGGTCTCGCACTGCTCCTTGCAGCGCACACGACAGGCTGGCCCGTGGCAAGAGGCGGCGCGGCGGCGATCACCGACGCGATGGCCGCTCATGCGCGCACGCTCGGTGTCGTCATCGAGACCGGGCGATTGATTCGCTCGCTGCGCGAAGTGCCTGATTCGCATGCAGTCCTTTTCGATGTAACCCCGCGTCAACTCGCATCGATCGCTGAAGAAGCACTCCCCACGCGTTACCTTCGCCAACTGCGGCGCTATCGCTATGGGCCGGGCGTCTTCAAAATCGATTGGGCACTCGACGGGCCGATTCCATGGAAGGCGCCCGAGTGTCTGCGCAGCGCGACGGTGCACGCCGGCGGGACGCTGGAGGAGATCGCGCAGTATGAGCATGAGGTCTTTCATGGCCGCATGACGGACGCGCCGTTCGTGCTCTGCGCTCAGCAAAGTCTCTTTGATCCGACTCGCGCCCCGGAGGGAAAACAAACGGGCTGGGCGTACTGTCATGTCCCGCATGGTTCGACACTCGACGCAACGGAGCTCATCGAGCGGCAAATCGAGCGTTTCGCGCCCGGCTTTCGCGATCGAGTCCTCGCGCGGCACACGATGAACACGGCCCAGCTCGAGGAGCACAACCCGAACCTCGTCGGTGGCGACATCGCGGGCGGCGCGAACACACTGCTGCAGTTCGTCACGAGACCGTTTCCGCGGATCGATCCCTGGAGCACACCGAATCCGCGGCTGTTTCTCGCGTCGAGCTCGACGCCTCCGGGTGGCGGAGTGCATGGCATGTGCGGCTACTGGGCCGCGCAGAGTGCGCTGCGCCGTCGATTCCGCAGGTAGCGCCTTGACAACTTCGCGCTTCGTGTCGATATTACACTATGTATGCGCGAGTTCGAATTTGCGGCAGGGAGCGTCGTCGGACGTGATCACCTTCGGGCAGCGAGAAATGGTCATGACGCGTTTCACATCGAGACGACGGATGAAGCACTCGTCGCCGTCGTCTGCGATGGCTGCGGCAGCGCGCCCGACAGTGAGATCGGGGCGAAGGTCGGCGCACCGATCATCGCGCGCGCCCTCGCTGTCTGTCATTCGGATTGGAAAGCGGCGACTCGCGAGATCGATGCAAGACTGAAGGCGGCGATCGCCGCAACCGTGCGCCCGGAAGCCTTTCTCTTCACGATCATCGCCGCCGTCGTTACGGCGGAGGAGACGACGATTCTCGCGCGAGGCGATGGTTCCTTTCTGATCAACGGCGCGCCGACCACACGCGGTCCATTCCCCGCCACCCCCCTCCCCTCTTTCTCTAACAGCCGCCGCTCGGCGTGCACGGAGAACTGCCCACTTGGCGGATCCGCA
>CAZKID010000491.1:0-4009 GCA_964552405.1 uncultured Thermoanaerobaculia bacterium | reverse complement strand
GGGCGCGGCCTATTCTTTCCAACCCAAAGACCGGAACGGCTTCGGCGAATCCAGGAAAAACCGTTACGTACACGATCACGGGGACGAATAACGGTCCGTCGCCGGCGGCCAGCACGGTCGTCAGCGACGTGACGCCCGCGGGTCTCTCGTTCGTTTCGAACAGTGGCGCATGCACCACCCAGTTCCCATGTGCACTCGGCACTCTGCCGGCTGCACAAGTCGCCACCATCACTTCGACCTACACGGTCGCATCGAATTACAGCGGCGCATCGATTACGAACACGGCGTCGGCCAGCTCTTCCGTCAACGATCCCAACAGCACGAACAACTCGTCGTCCGCAACCACCAACATCGTTCAGCAAGCGGACCTCTCGATCTCGAAGAGCGGTCCGCCGTCCGCATCACCGGGACAACTCGTTACCTACATCATCAAGGTGACCAATCTCGGACCATCCACCGCTGGAAATGTCACAGTCAATGACACACCACCGGCCGGCCTCACCTTCGTCTCCAACAGCGGCGCCTGCACGACCAACTTCCCATGTAATGTCGGAGCACTGGCCGCCGGTCAGTCGGCGACGATCAACGCGGCCTACAACATTCCCTCCAACTTCGCATCGACGTCGATCACGAACACCGCTTCGGTGACATCGGCAGCCTTCGATCCGAATTCATCGAACGACTCGGCCTCAGTCACGACTCCCATTACCGCGAGTGCGGACGTGCAGATCAGCAAGACGGGACCAGCGTCGTTCGTGCCGGGACAGAACGTCACCTACACGATCACGGTCACCAACAATGGTCCGCTGAGCGCGGCGAATGTCTTCGTCTCGGATGCTCCGTCGGGAATCACATTCGTGTCGAACAGCGGAGCGTGTTCGACGCCGTTCCCGTGCAGTCTGGGGACTCTCGCAGCAAACCAGACCGTGACGATCACATCGACCTTCGCCGTACCTGCGGGCTACACCGGCAGCACGATCACGAACACCGCATCGGCAAGCAGCTCGACGAATGATGGGAACACTGCGAACAACTCCTCGACGGCAACGACGCCTGTTGCGACGGCTTCGACGATCGATCTGATCGCGGTCAAGAGCGGTCCAACCACCGCCAGCGCATTCGACACGATCTCGTTCCAGATTCTCGTCACCAACAACAGCGCGTTCACAGCAACCAACGTCATGCTGGCGGATCCGACGCCCGCAGGTCTTGCGTTCGTCTCGAACGAGGGCGCATGTACAGGCACGTTCCCTTGCACGATCGCATCGCTGGGTCCCCATCAGACGGCGATCATTCTGTCGAGCTACTTCGTGCAGGCTCAGGGCGGAACGATCACGAACACAGCGACCGTGAGCAGCGGTGCGAGCGACCCGCAACCAGCGAACAATACGAGCTCGGTCACGGTCAGCATCGCGTGTCCGTCGCAAGGACCGCAACTGCTCACCCCGCTCGATGGAAGCACGGTCCCCTCGCCGGTCTCGCTCTCGTGGTCGAACGTTCCCAATGCAATCAACTACACCTTGACCGTCCACGGCGGAGTGCCACCGATCTCGATGACGGTCTCCGACACGAGCAGGACGCTCTCATTGCCGAACGGCAACTACACCTGGACCGTTGACGCAAATGGGGACGTAGGCTGCAACAGCCGCGCATCTTCGACGGGCCATTTCTCTGTTTGCTCAACACCCACGGAGGCTCCCATCGCGGGCATCCCGGGCGAGATGACTACGGGCCAGACGTTCACGCTCGAGTGGACGTCCATCGCAGATGCGGTGAATTACGAGGTGCAAGAGGCATCAGACTCCAGCTTCTCGACGTTCACGACTTCAACGACCGGAGCACTGAAGAAGACGTTCGCGAAACAGGCGACAGCACCCACTCGCTTCGTCTATCGCGTTCGGGCGGTCACCGCCTGCGGCGCTCTCGGTCCGTTCTCGACACCGGTCGCGATCGTCGTGGTTCCCGTGCCCGCACCTGAGACGCCTTCGCCGACGGTCAACGTGCCTGTCGGCACGACGCAGCAGGTCACCTTCAAGATCTTCATCCCAGGACTCCCTGGCGTAACCACTTCATTTGTCGCGACTGCCGATAAGCCCTGGATCTCGGTGACACCGGTCAGTGGTGTGATCGGACCGGAGGGCACGCTGATCACGATCTCTCTGGATGCGAGTCATCTCACGAACGGGACGTGGACCGGAACAGTCCTCGTCGTTTACGGCACGAGCGGGGTCTCAGGACGCTATGGAAGCGACGGCTCCACGACCACGACATCCGTTCCGGTATCGGTCAACGTCGTAACGCCCGTGACTCCGGCGTTGCCTTCCGGCGCATCGCAAAGTGCGTTGCTGATTCCCTCGGTCGGCTTCCTCGCGAGTGGCAGTTCATCCTGGCGAAGCGACATCCGCATCGCAAATCTCGCGGCACAGCCGCAGAAATATCAGTTGTCGTTCAACAACGGCTCGAGCTCGATCAAGCAAACGTTCATCTCGATCGATGCGGGAGCGAGCGCGGCGCTCGATGATTTCGTTCGCACATGGTTCGGTGTCGGTCCTCTGGGCGATTCCGCGAGTGGCGCGCTTTCGATTCAGGCACTCGACGCAAACGGAAAGCCGTTGCCGAACAACATCGCGACCGTAGTGTCGAGCAAGACCTTCAACGCGCTCGGCAACTCGACGCTCGGACAGTTCATCCCCGCAACGCCATTCTCCAGCTTCATCGCCAGGAGCGGTTCGTCCTTTTCATCTCTGCTGACGCTCCAGCAGATTGCGCAGTCCGACCTCTTCCGCACGAACCTCGGACTCGTCGAGGGTGCGAACAAGCCGGCCAATGTCGTCTTGAGCGTGTTCGACGGCAGCGGTTCGAAAGTTCTCGGTGTGCCGATCTCGCTGCGCGCAGGAGAGCAGAAACAGCTCACGTCCTTCCTTGCGCAAAACAACATCTCGCTGACGAATGGCCACGTTGAAGTGGAAGTGACGGGCGGCGACGGACGCGTGACGGCCTATGCGTCCGTGGTCGACAACAAGACGCAGGATCCCTTCTTCGTCACGGGCGTTCCGGTCGGAGGCACCGGTGCCTCGCGATTCGTGCTCGCTGGCATTGCGGATCTCAACACCGGCATCGCGTCGTGGCGCAGCGACGTGCGAGTGCTCAACAACGGTCATGCGCCGCAGTCAGCCACTCTAACGTTCTATCCATCATCGGATTCGTCACACAGCGTGTCGCAGAACATCACGATCAATCCCGGCGAAACGAAGGCTTTCGACAGTGTGCTGCACTCCGCGTTTGGTCTCGATAACGAAGGCGGCGTCTTGCACGTGACGACTCCAACGGATTCTCCGCTCGTCGTAAGCGCGAGAACCTACAACCAGACGCCTGGAGGAACTGTCGGTCAGTTCATTCCGGCCGTCACGCCGGCCGACGCCATCGGCAGCTCGAGCGCTCGATCGTTGCAAATTCTCCAGCTCGAGGAGTCACCGCGTTATCGCACGAACGTAGGCATCGCCGAGGTGAATGGGAAGCCGGCCACCGCAGAGTTGTCCGTCGTTCTTCCTGATTCGAAGGTCGTCCCGATTGTCGATGTTCCGCTCGGCGCGTTCGAGTTCGTGCAACTGCCGGTGCTCAGCAGTCTCGGCATCGGCAACGTCTACAACGCGCGCATCAGCGTGCGCGTCATCGATGGAGATGGAAAAGTCACCGCGTATGGATCAGTGATCGATCGAAATACTCAGGACGCAACATACGTCCCGGCGCAGTGAGGAAGAAAAGAATCGGAGAGATCGCGCCGGCTGGCGGAGAGAGTGGGATTCGAACCCACGGTACGCTGTTAACGTACACACGCTTTCCAAGCGTGCGCCTTAAGCCACTCGGCCATCTCTCCGTTTGCGAGCGCGGGGGAAGATCAGGCGAAAAGCGAAACTGGCGGAGAGGGGGGGATTCGAACCCCCGATACCCGTGAAGGTATAACGGTTTTCGAGACCGCCGCGTTCAACCACTCTGCCACCTCTCCGTT
>CAZKID010000490.1:0-4014 GCA_964552405.1 uncultured Thermoanaerobaculia bacterium | reverse complement strand
AGTTCGACGAGATCGAAGTACATCGAATCAATATCGTCGAACCCGACGGAACGCAGCATCCGCCGTTTGAAATCTGTTCCAACTGTGCGGCGGATATCCAGTGGAATGGGTTCGAGTATCTCGCGTGGTGGGAAAACGGCGACACACACAGAATCAATCTGCGCCGCATCGCGCGCGATGGATCGAACATCGATGTCGTTCCGCGGGAACTGCCGAGGGTGCCTGAGTCGGCGATCGATCAGTGGCCGTCGATCGCGTGGAACGGAGCGGAGTATCTGGTCGCCTGGAACGTCGATCTCTTCTCCATTTTCTATCCGCATCATCACGCGGTGTATGCCGTCCGCTTGTCGCGCGATCTCAATCCGATCGGAACGGTCCACCAGATCGCCGCACCGGCTGCCGAGGATAGCGGTGACGAGTTGTATCCGTTCGCGATGGCTGGGGAATCGGAGTGGGGATTGGCGTGGTCCTCATTCGAGCAAAATGAAAATGCAACACGCTTCGTGAAGCTCACGCCGGACCTCGATATCTACCAGCGTCTCAACGTCAGCGCCGCCGTTCCCGTTACGGGGATGTACCCAGGCGGCGGCACGTATCGGTTCTTCGACCTCCATGGGAATTTGCTGACGATTGAAGGCGGCACAGTCTCCAGGTATGAACGCAACGGAATCGTGGCGATGTCTCAGAACGCCACGCCACTCATCATCGTCTCGCGCGAAACGCCGGACGAACGTCTGCCGCGTCTCTACGTCATCGCGCCGCCCGGGGTGACTCCGCCTGTCCGCCGGCGTATCGCGGGTCATTAGTCAGCAGCCTCATCGAGAACCCGCTGCCTGCTGTCCGCTGTCTGCTGCCTGCAACGAATGAGCGTAAAATTCACGGACCAGATCCCCACCAAAAAAGGAGAGCGCCGTGACCGATACCCTGACCGCGACTGCCGTGCTCGACGAGCCCGGGGCCGCCGCGGAGCCGATCGTCAATGACTTGACCATTCACGTGGCGACCGTGAACGGCTCCGGATCCCAGTCGTCGAACAATGTCCTGATGCGTTCCATCTTCCAGATGGGCGTGCCGGTCAGCGGGAAGAACATGTTCCCGTCCAACATCGCCGGCCTCCCGACCTGGTTCACGATCCGCGCAAACAAGGACGGCTGGATCGCGCGCAAGAAGGAAGTCGATCTGATGGTCTGCATGAATCCGCAGACGGCGCGCGACGATGTCGATGGTCTTCTTCCCGGAGCTCTCTGCATTTACGATGCGCCGCTCGGCTGCAAGTCGTGGCGCAATGACATCCACTTCTTCGAAGTGCCCTTCGCGAAGCTCGCGGCGGAACTGAGCACCGACTCGCGTCTGCGCAAGCTGCTGACGAACATGATCTACGTCGGCATCATTGCCGATCTGATCGGCATCGAGCGCGACGAGATCCTTGCCGCGATCACGAAGCAGTTCAAAGGGAAGCAGAAGGCGATCGATCCCAACGTCGCCGCAATCGACAAGGGCATCGAATACGCCAAGGCGAATCTGCCGCGGCAGAACCGCTGGCGCATCGAGCGGATGAACAAGACCGCGGGCAAGATCATCATCGACGGCAACGCGGCGGCGGCCATCGGCGCGATGTTCGGCGGCGTCACCGTCGTGACCTGGTATCCGATCACGCCGTCGTCCTCGCTCTGTGAGTCGCTCATCGATTACTGCCGCCGCTTCCGTATCGAGAAAGACGGCCGCGCAAATTTCGCGATCGTGCAAGCCGAAGACGAGCTCGCGGCCGTCGGCATGGTCCTCGGCGCCGGCTGGGCCGGCGCGCGCTCGATGACGTCGACCGCAGGCCCCGGCATCTCCCTCATGGCGGAGTTCATCGGCCTTGGCTACTACGCTGAGCTGCCGGGCGTGATCTGGGACATCCAGCGCGTCGGTCCGTCGACGGGCCTCCCCACGCGCACGGCGCAGGGCGATGTGAATCAGGTCGCGTACCTCTCGCACGGCGACACGCAGCACATCGTGCTGATCCCGTCGAGCGTGAAGGAGTGTTTCGACTTCGCGAGCGAAGCGCTCGACCTCGCGGAGATTTTCCAGACTCCCGTCTTCGTTCTCTCTGACCTCGATCTCGGCATGAACAATTGGATGTCGGATCCGTTCGACTATCCGACCACGACGATCCGGCGCGGCAAAGTGCTGACGAAAGAACAACTCGATCAACTCGGCGGCAAGTGGGGCCGGTACAACGACGTCGACGGCGACGGCATCCCGTATCGCACACTGCCGGGCACCGATCATCCCGATGCCGCGTATTTCACGCGCGGCTCGGGCCATGACGCCTTCGCGCGCTACAGCGAGCGGCCCGAGGACTACAAGGGCAATCTCGATCGCATCGCGAAGAAATTCGAGACCGCGAAGCAGTATGTGCCGAAGCCGGCGATCGACGTGCGCGAGGGCGCGAAGGTCGGATTCATCGCCTACGGTACGACGGACTTCGCGCTCGAGGAGTCGCGCCATCAGCTGCGCACGGAGAAGGGAATCGAGACCAGCTACCTGCGGCTGCGCGCGCTCCCGCTGACGGACGACGTGCTGAAGTTCATTGCGGATCACGATCGCATCTACGTCGTCGAGCAGAATCGCGACGGTCAGATGGCGGACATCCTGCGTCTGGCAGCCGGCGAGGATCAGCGAAAGATTCGCAAGATTCTTCATTACTCCGGACTGCCGTGCGATGCGCGAACGATTACCGATGCGTTGGTCAAGATGGAAGCAACGGCGGAGTACCCGGAACCGCTGCTGCTGATCCGCGCCGATGCGCCGATGACTCGCGCGAAATCCGTGGCCACGGCGACCGTGCGCGTGGCGGAGGACTAATCAATGGCTGAGAGCACACTGAAGACTGCTGGTGAAGTTCCGAAAGAAAACCGTCTCGGTCTGAAGGCCGCCGACTACAGCGGCGGCAAGTCGACGCTCTGCGCCGGCTGCGGCCACGACGCGATCTCCAATCAGATCATCCGCGCGTTTTACGAGATGAATGTGAAGCCGGAGCGCGTCGCGAAGTTCTCCGGCATCGGCTGTTCATCGAAGACGCCGGCGTACTTTCTCTCTCGCTCGCATGGTTTCAACGCGGTCCATGGACGCATGCCGGCCGTGGCGACGGGCGCCATGCTCGCGAATCACAATCTGATCTCGATCGGTGTCTCGGGCGACGGGGATACGGCGTCGATCGGACTCGGACAGTTCATGCATCTGGTCCGGCGCAACATTCCTTGTCTCTACATCATCGAGAACAACGGCGTGTACGGTTTGACTAAAGGTCAGTTCTCCGCGACGGCCGACTTGGGATCCAAGGCGAAGAGCGGCGTCATGAACGATCTGCCCGCGATCGATGTCTGCGCAATGGCGATCGAACTCGGTTGCAATTTCGTCGCGCGCTCGTTTGCCGGAGACCCGAAGCAAATGGTCGCCCTGCTCAAAGCTGCGCTGGGACATCGCGGTACTGCCATGTTCGACGTGATCAGCCCCTGCGTGACCTTCAACAATCACGAAGGATCGACGAAGAGCTACAAGTACGCGAAGGATCACGAGGAACTCCTGCACGAGATTTCTTTCGTTCCCTTCTTTGAGCAGATCACCGTGGACTACGCCGAAGGCGAAGCCAAGGACGTCGAACTTCATGACGGTTCCCACATTCGCCTGCGAAAAACGGACAAGGGGTACGATCCGACCAATAAGTCGGAAGCTCTGGATACGCTCCGCAAGTGCCAGGAATCCAACGAATTCCTGACAGGCCTGATTTATATCAATGAAATGAAGCCGGATTTCATGTCGCTCCTGAATGTCACGAACGACGCGCTCGCGACGCTTCCTCAGGAACGCACGCAGCCCAGCGAAGACGATCTGCGGGAGATCATGGCTGAATTGATGTAGGATTTAGCGAAACTGACCCCCTGCCGCTTCGCGGCTCTTCCCCTTTGGCAAGGGGGAGAAAAGTTTGTCCCCTTTAAGGGGGACGGCCGGCGAAGACGGCAGGGGGTG
>CAZKID010000489.1:0-4023 GCA_964552405.1 uncultured Thermoanaerobaculia bacterium | reverse complement strand
TGAAGCAGTTGCCGAGCACCCGCGCGTTCGGCAGCGACCAGTGCGGCACCATCGACGGAAAGTTGAACGGCGTGATCGCCGCGACGACGCCGACGGGAAACCGCTCCACACGGCATTCGACGCCGCGGCTCACCTCGAGCACCTCGCCGGTCGCGATCTGCGGCAGCGAACACGCAAACTCACAGAGCTCGATCGCCTTCAGGATCTCGGCGCGCGCCTCACTTTCGATCTTGCCGTTGTAGGTACCTGGGGGCAACGACACAAAGTGGTAGTTGCCGTTCACGTCGCTGTTCGTCGTGCGCACACCCTGCAATGCCGGGGAACTAATCGTGATCGTCGCGCCGGGAAGCGGATTCCCACCGAGCGTCACTGTACCCGTCAATGCAGATGTGGTTTGCGCACCCGCTGCGACGCTGATCAGCATCAGCGCTGCGAGAACTAATGCAAACCGTTTAATAGAACCCATCGAGACCTCTCCTAAAATTTTTTGATAACGGTTGAGCCGTTATCGAGTTCGCTTCTTCGCCCTCCATGGGCGAATTCTTGATGTCATGGGATTTTGCTGGCGACGAACAATACTCCTTCGCCAAGCCCATGGCAATCCTTGACCCTTCCCTGAAATCAGTCATGGGTCAAAGAGTGCCGGAGTGCTTCCTCCACCTCTCGATGCTCAAACGAAAAACCCTCGTCGCTCGCTCGCGACGAAACCACTCTTTGACTGGCGAGCAACGTCTCGTCCGCCATCTCTCCGAAAACCAGTCGTAGCGCGAATGCGGGCACCGGCAGAATCGCTGGCCGGCGAACCGCACGTGACAGCGCACGCGTGAACTCCCGGTTGCGCACCGGCTCAGGCGTGACGGCGTTGTAGATACCGCGGGCAGATTCATTCGCGACGATCCATTCGATCAATCCCACCACATCATCGCGATGAATCCAGGAGAGCCACTGATTGCCGTTTCCTACTCTGCCGCCAGCCCCAAGAAGAAAGGGAGGAAGCATCTTACGAAGCGCACCACCATCGCGATCGAGCACGACGCCAAAGCGAAGAATGACGAGTCGCGCAATCGATTCCGCCTGCTGCGCAACCGCTTCCCACCGCATCACCACATCGGCAAGAAATCCGCTGCCTTGCGCCGACGATTCATCGAGCATCTCATCGCCGCGCGAGCCGTAGTAGCCGACTGCGCTCGCATTAATGAAGGTGCGCGCGCGCGGCGGCGCACTGCGCATCGCATCGATCAGCGCGTTGGTGGAGTCGAGACGGCTCGAAACGATCCGCGCCTTGCGCTCGGCCGACCAACGTTGGGCGATGTTCTCACCGGCGAGATTGATGACCACGTCCGCAGCAGCGACGACATCCGCCCACACGTCATGTTCCGGCGGATCCCATTTCAATGCGCGGCCAGCACGCACATGCGCCGGAGTACGAGTGAGCACGGCAACGTCGTTCCCATTCGAGAGACGCCTGACGAGGGGCTCGCCGATGAAGCCCGTTCCACCCGCAACCACGATTCGCATGATCGCGGCGCATTATGGCGCAAAAAATCGCGCCCCCGATGAGCAGTCGGGGGCGGCGAGAGAGAGGAGAGGGTAGGAGATGTAGGAGATCTTGGTGTGTTTTCGTCTTTTTCGTCTTGCTCACTCTCTTGGACGAAGCAGCGAGGAAGAGGTTCCGCGGTTTCCTGGATTTTTCAGACTCGGGAGCGGGCGGCTACTCTTCTCGGATCGCCGGGCTCGCCTTTCTGCAGTCCGGCGAAGGCGATCATCGCCGCATTGTCCGTGCAAAAGCGCTTCTCAGGGAGTCGCACGATCACACTCTTTGCGCGTCCCCATTCCGCCATCCGTTCACGCAAGGTTCCGTTCGCGGCAACGCCTCCTGCAATCGCGAGCTCGGTGATGGGGACAGGCGAGGGCGCCTGTCCTACACGTGCCCACACGCTGTTCAGCCGGTCGAGCAACTGCGCAATGAGCGCGTCCTGGAACGTCGCACAGAAATCGGCGAGCGTCTGCGCATCGCCATCCACATTGATGTTGTGCTCGCGTGCGAGACGAATCGCGCCAGCCTTGATTCCCGAGTACGAAAAATCGGCGGACTCATCTTTGAACTGCGGCATCGGAAACGGAAAACGTTTCGCATCCGCGCGTCCCTGCGACGCATGCTTCTCGATCTGCGGTCCGCCGGGATACGGGAGTCCGACGAACTTCGCGACCTTGTCGAATGTCTCGCCGATCGCATCATCGCGCGTGCGATTCAACATGACCACGTCGCGTCCGCGCACGTCGTAGATCGATGAATGTCCGCCGGAGATCACCAGCGAGAGGAATCGCTCCGGCCGCGGAATCGCCGGACCTTCCTTCTGAAGATATGGCGAGAAGATGTGGCCCTCGAGATGATTGATCGCAATCAGCGGAAGCCCGAGTCCATACGCAAGTCCCTGCGCACCCGCGACTCCCACCAGCAGCGCGCCGATCAATCCCGGTCCCGCCGTCACCGCGACACAATCGATGTCCTGCAACGTGGAGCCGGCATCTGCCACCGCGCGCGTCACGAGCGGAAAGAGATGCTGCAGATGCTCGCGCGACGCGATCTCCGGCACGACGCCGCCGAACGGACGATGCCTTTCGATCTGCGACGCAATCAGATTGACACGCACCGACCCATCGCGCTCCAGCAGCGCGACAGAGGTTTCATCGCAAGAAGTCTCAATCCCTAAAATCAACGCGTCCACCTCAGCGCCCCAGCGCCCCAGCGCCCTCGCACCCTTATAATCCACCGCCCGCATCATGAAAGAAGAACTCGCCAAACGATACGAACCGGCTGAAATCGAACAGCGCCTCTATGCAACATGGGAGCGCGAAGGCTATTTCACGCCGGTTGCCGATCGCGAGCGTCCGCGCTTCTCGATCGTCATCCCTCCGCCCAACGTCACTGGCCGTCTGCACATCGGCCACGCGCTCGTCAACACGCTGCAGGACATCGTCGTCCGCTGGAAACGGATGAGCGGCTTCAACACGCTGTGGCTTCCCGGCACGGACCACGCCGGAATCGCGACGCAGATGGTCGTCGACCGCGACCTCCAGAAACAAGGCATCAGCCGTTTCGACCTCGGCCGCGAGAAGTTCGTCGAGAAAGTGTGGGAGTGGAAGGAGAAGTACGGCGGCGAGATCATCGATCAGCTCAAGCGCATCGGCGCCTCCTGCGATTGGTCCCGCTCGCGCTTCACGCTCGACGAGGGTCTGTCGCACGCCGTGCGCACCGTGTTCGTCTCGCTCTACAACGACGGTCTGATCTACCGCGATCTCGCGATGGTGAACTGGTGTCCGCTCTGCCAGACCGCGATCTCCGACGTCGAAGTCGAATACCGCGACCGCAACGACAAGCTCTATCAGATCGACTATCCGATCGCCGATTCCGATCGCCACGTCACGGTCGCGACGACACGTCCCGAGACGATGCTCGGCGACACCGCGGTCGCCGTGCATCCCGACGACGAGCGCTACAAAGATCTCATCGGAAAGGAAGCGATCATTCCGGTCGCAAATCGCCGCATTCCGATCGTCGCGGACTCGATCCTCGTCGACATTGAGTTCGGCACCGGCGTCGTGAAAGTCACCCCGTCTCATGACAAGAACGACTACGAAGCAGGGCTGCGCAACAACCTCGCGCAGATGCAGGTCATCGACGAAACCGGAAAGATGACGGCTGCTGCCGGCGACGAGTTCAAAGGTCTCGATCGCTTCGAAGCGCGCAAACGCGTCGTCGAACATCTGAACGAGCAGAACGCGCTGCGTGAGGTGAAGGACTATCAGCACGCGGTCGGCGTGCACGGCAAGTGCGACACGATCATCGAGCCGATGATCTCGCGCCAGTGGTTCGTGAAGATCGAGCCGCTCGCGCGCCCGGCCATCGACGCCGTTCGTGAAGGAAAGATCCAGATCGTCCCGCAGACCTGGGAAGCGACGTACTACAACTGGATGGAGAACATCCACGACTGGACGATCTCGCGGCAGCTCTGGTGGGGC
>CAZKID010000488.1:0-4028 GCA_964552405.1 uncultured Thermoanaerobaculia bacterium | reverse complement strand
CGAGGGGGGGGAGGATGCGATCGCCGATCAGCAAGGGGTTCGTGTGTTAGACAAGAACGACAACGACGTGACACGCCCGCCGAAGAAGATCCTGTGGGACGCCGTGATGGCCGGGAAGGAAGGCTACCGGCATTACATGCTCAAGGAGATCCACGAACAGCCGCGCGCGGTGCGCGACACGTTCAACGGACGCATGTTCGAAGAGTCCGGGCAGATCTTTTTCAACGATCTGCAGCTGACAGCGAACGACTGGGCGAAGATCAAGAAGGTTCAAGTCATCGCGTGCGGCACGTCGTGGCATTCGGGTCTCGTCGGCAAGTTTCTGCTCGAAGATGCGGCCCGCATTCCGATCGAAGTCGATTACGGCTCCGAGTATCGCTATCGCAATCCGATCGTCGACGAGTCGACGCTCGTCATCGGCGTCACGCAGTCGGGCGAAACGGCCGACACGATCGCCGGTATGCAGGAGGCAAAGAGGCAGGGGGCGAAGCTCATTACGATCTGCAACGTGATCGGCGCGGCAGCGACGCGCATGTCGGACGGCGTGATCTATACGAACGCCGGACCGGAGATCGGCGTGGCGTCGACGAAGGCGTTCACGACGCAGCTCACCGCGTTCTTTCTTCTGTCGCTCTACATCCGCGAGCTGCGAGGCGAAGAGGTGGCTGCACGCAAGAGCGGGATGCACGAGCTGGGAATGATTCCGCATCGCATCGAGCACATCCTGAAACATCAGGAACAGCACATCGAGAAGCTCGCGCACAAGTACGCAAACTCCACCGACTTCCTCTTCCTCGGTCGCGGCGTGCATTACCCGATCGCGCTGGAAGGTGCGCTGAAGCTGAAGGAGATCTCGTACATCCATGCCGAGGGCTATCCGGCTGGCGAGATGAAACATGGTCCGATCGCGTTGATCGACGAGAACCTTCCGGTCGTCGCGATCGCCACGAAAACGCCCGTGTACGAAAAGGTCATTTCGAACCTGCAGGAAGTGAAAGCGCGCGATGGAAAGCTGATTGTGATCTGCGACGAAGGCGACGACGCCGTCGCGCGGCTCGCGGATGACGTGATCGAGATTCCGCACACGATCGAGCCGCTGCAGCCGATTCTTTCGGTCGTGCCGACGCAGTTGCTGGCGTACTACATCGCACTGCGCCTCGGGAAAGACGTCGATCAGCCGAGGAATCTCGCCAAGAGCGTGACGGTGGAGTGAGGATCGCGCGCGGCGCGCGACGCACAGGCGAGGGCGCCTGTGCCCCATGGGACCAAACCTTCCATGTCCGAAAACGGCTAGTCGTCTCGCTATTGCTCGTCCATACTGTCGCGCGTGACACTCGACCGCTGGTACGACGCGCTGCGCAGCCATGATCCGCGATTCGACGGGCGGCTGTTCATCGCCGTCACTTCGACTCGCATCTATTGCCGGCCGATTTGTCCTGCGAAGCGGCCCCTGCGCAAGCACGTTCGCATCTACGCGTCCGCAGCCGCCGCGGAGGCGGCCGGGTTCCGGCCATGCCTTCGTTGCCGGCCCGAGGTCGCGCCCTGGACGTCGGCGTGGAACGGCACTTCAACCACGGTGTCGCGTGCATTGCGTTTGATCGGAGAAGGTGCGCTCGACAGCGGCGATGTCGACGCGCTCGCAGAACGCCTCGGCGTCACCGCGCGCCATATGCGCCGCCTGTTCGAAGAGCACCTCGGCGCATCACCCATCGCGATCGCACAATCGCGCCGTATTCACTTCGCCCGCACGCTGCTCACCGACACCTCACTACCGATCACCGATATCGCGTTTGCCGCCGGCTTCAACTCCGTCCGCCGTTTCAACACAGCGATGCGCGGAACCTATCGCATGGCGCCGCGCGAGATGCGGAGGAACAAGAAGGTTGTAACCGACGACATGATCGTCGTGCGGCTGCCCTATCGCCCACCGTTCGATTTCGCAGGGTTGCTGTCGTTCTTCAAGCCGCGCGCAATCGCAGGCGTTGAAGCTGTCGGTCGAGACGAATACCGCCGCACGATTTCGATTGGCGGCGTCCATGGCGTCATTCGTGTGCGCGATGATCACGATGCCTTGCAACTCTCGGTTCCGCGCGCGTTCACGCACACGCTCAAACCGATCGTCGATCGCGTACGGCGAATGTTCGATGTGTTCGCCGATCCCGACACGATCGGCGACGATCTCTCGGGCGATCGCGTGCTCCGTCCGCTCCTGCGCCGCTGGCCCGGCGTACGCGTCCCGGGCGCATGGGACGCGTTCGAGCTCTCCGTGCGCGCGATCGTCGGGCAACAGGTGAGCGTCGCAGCGGCGACGACCCTCATGGGGAGACTGGCCTCTCGATATGGAACGCGCGTCGAGACCGGCGATCCCGCACTCATGTTCGCGTTTCCCTCCGCGGATACGCTACGCGAAGCAACAATCGAAGGAATGCCCGCATCGCGCGCGGAAACGATTCGACGCGTCGCGGATGGATCCCTCGACGTCAAGGGTATCGGTCCCTGGACGCGCAGCTACATCGCGATGCGCAGCGGAGATCCCGATGCATTTCCCGAAGGCGATCTCGTGTTGCGCAAGGCGATGAACGGGATTTCGGCAAACGAGCTGCTGGTACGTGCTGAAGCGTGGCGGCCGTGGCGCGCCTATGCCGCAATTCTGCTCTGGAGAAGCGCTTGAACTACACGTTCGTCGAAACGCCGATCGGTCCGCTGCTCGTGGCCGGCGATGCCGATGCGATTCACGAGATTCACTTTCCACCGGCGGAGCCGCACGACGAATGGGTACGGGACGACGACGCGTTGAAGTACGCCAGCGTGCAGCTCCGCTCCTATTTCGCAGGAAAGCGCACGGCTTTCGATCTTCCACTCTCACCGAGAGGCACAGAGTTCCAGCGCGCGGTGTGGGAAGCGCTGCGCGGGATTCCGTTCGGCGGCACGACGACATACGGCGACATCGCGCGCTCGATCGGAAAGCCTGACGCGGTGCGGGCTGTCGGCGCTGCCAATGGCGCGAATCCGATTCCGATCGTGATTCCGTGTCACCGCGTGATCGGCTCGGATGGTTCACTCACCGGATTCGGCGGCGGCCTCAAAGCGAAGCGCTGGTTACTCGATCATGAGGCTCGCGTCGCTGGCGTTCGCCTGTTCTGACGCATGGACGGGTTCCGCGTGCACGGTCACCGCGACGCGAGGCAACGCTTCACGAATGCGTGACTTCACGAGCTCCGTGAGATCGTGCGCTTTTTCGAACGTCACATCGTGCTCGATACAGAGCTCGAACTCGACGAAGCGCACTCCCGCTGCGCGGCGTGTGCGCAATTCGCGATAACTGATGACCGCAGGATCGGCGCGTTCGATCGCCCTGACGATCGCGTCGATCTCCTCTTCCGGCAACGCGGGATCCATCAAATCTCCTGCAGCATTCCAGATGAGATAGAGCGAGTTCCAACCGATCCAGCACGCGACAGAGATTCCGAGGATGGAGTCGAACAGAGGATTGCCCGTGCGGCGAACGAGGATCAATGCGACGATCGTCGCGAGATTCGACGCGACGTCGGTCGTGTAGTGCAACGCATCGCTCGAGAGCGCGATGCTTTCGGAGCGCGCGGCATTTCTCTTCAGATACGTGGTGACGATCGTCGTCGCGATGATCGAAGCGATCATGGTGCCGATCGCAGCGAACGATGCATCGATGGGTGAGGGCGTCTGGATCCTCTCGATCGCGCGAATCGCGAGCAGCACGCCACCGGTGAGAATGATCACTCCCTGTAACAGCGCTGCAAGATGCTCCGCCTTGCCATGACCGAACTGATGCTCCTTGTCGGGCGGCTTTGCGGCGATCGTCAGGAAGATGAAGTTCATGAACGACGCGAGCACATCGCCGCCCGAATCGAGTGCGGACGAGAGGACAGCGATGGAGCCGGTTGCGAAACCGACCATCCCCTTCGCGAGCGCGAGCAGAAGAGCTGCCCCCGTGACATGGAAGGCCACGCCGTTTGCGCCGAAAACCAGTTCCGGACCCGTCCACACGGGGG
>CAZKID010000487.1:0-4032 GCA_964552405.1 uncultured Thermoanaerobaculia bacterium | reverse complement strand
CCGTGCCGCGGCCGGCCACGGCGGCGACCGCGACCTCGTAGAGGCGCTTGCGCTCCGCCATCGGCAGCGCCCAGAACTCGGCGGTTCAACCGCCCGACAGGAAGCCGGGTGCGCCGTGGGGAGGTTGTCCGCTTGGATCCCGCCAGCGAGGAGAAACCGCTTGCTGCGGTCGTACTGCTCCAGCAGCGACCAGTCGAATCGCCGGCCCGTGCCGCCTCCCGGCGTATCGAACAGCAGCCATTCGGCAGTCGGGTGCAGCGTCGTGTCAGGGAGCGCGTCACCCATGTGCATCGTCTTGATCGCCGGCAGCCCGATCGCGCGGATGTCGTCATCCGATTCCGATCCGTGCAGCTGGACGAAATCGAGCGGCACCTTCTGCGCGATCGCTCGCACGACCTCGGGATCCTCGTCACGGAAGACACCGACGAGCCTGGGACGATGCGGGCCGAGAGCGTCGGAGATCCGCGCGATGTCATCGGCCGTGCGATAGCGAGGCGACGACTTCACGAAGATGAAGCCGAGAAAGTCAGCTCCCAGCGACGTTGCGAGCTGCGCGTCTTCGGCGCGTGTCAGGCCGCAGATCTTGACCATCATCGCGCGAGCTCCTGAACCGCGGCGCAGCGATCGCGTTGCCGCAGCAGCGATTCACCGACGAGAAAGCCGTCGAAACCCGCGGCACGCAGACGGTCAACATCTTGACGAGTCTTGATCCCGCTCTCCGCGACGCGGAGCGTGCCGGCCGGCATCAGAGGCGAGAGTCGCTCTGACGTCGCGAGGTCGACACGGAAGTCGCGCAGGTTGCGGTTGTTGACGCCGATGAGGCGCGCCCCGCCGTCCACGGCACGCTCGAGCTCCGCCTCGTCGTGTACTTCGACGAGCGCATCGCAGCCGAATTGATCGAGCAGCGCGATGAACGCGCGAATCTGCGGGCCATCGAGAAGAGATGCGAGCAGGAGGATTGCGTTCGCCCCCGCCGCGATGCCATGCAGCAGCTGGCGCTCGTCGACGATGAAGTCCTTCATGATCACGGGAAGCCCGGCGCTCTTCGCGCGCGCAAGCCATGCGGTCGAGCCACGAAAGAAGTCCGGCTCCGTCACGACCGAGATCGCGGCCGCACCGCCGCGCCGATACTCGGCGGCGATCGACTCGACCTCGGGATTCTCGACGATGCTTCCCGCGGAGGGTGAGGCAGACTTGATCTCGGCGATCACATTCACGCCTGGGCGTGAGAGCGCCGCGGCGAAGGCATGCGGCGTTTCTTTCGGCAGCAATCGCGCGCGCGTGGTCGCGACGATCTTGTCGAGGATGTCACTCATGCGACGGATCCTCCCGTGCACAGGCGAGGGCGCCTGTGCCCCACTGGATTCCCTCTCATGCGAGCTCCTTCGTCACCGCGATCAACTGCTCGAGTTTTTGCAAGGCGTTGCCGCTGTCGATCGACTGACGTGCGAGCTCGACCCCTTCGCGCAGCGACGCGGCCAAACCCGAGACGTACAGTGCAGCGCCTGCGTTTGCGATCACCACTTCGCGTTTCGCGCCTGTCTCCCCTTCGAGGATGCGCCGTGCGATTCGCGCGTTCTCCGCAGCGTCACCGCCCGCGAGCGCATCCAGCCCATGCCGCTCGATCCCCAATTCCTCGGGCGACAGATCGAACTCACGCAGCTCGCCATCGCGCACTTCGCACGCGTGGGTCGCAGCCGCCGGCGAGATCTCATCGAGCCCATCGTGACTGTGGACCACGAGCGCATGCTTCGCGCCGAGCGCGGCGAGCACTCGAGCGACCACGCTCACGAGATGCGGCGCATAAACGCCGAGCACCTGCCGCCGCGCGAATGCCGGATTCGTGAGCGGCCCGAGGACGTTGAAGATCGTCCGGACGCCGAGCTCGCGGCGGACACCGACGACGGCGCTCATCGCCGGATGCAGCTTCGGCGCGAAGAGGAATGAGATCTTCGTGCGGCGGAGAACCTGGGCCATCTTCTCGGCATCGAGATCGATGTGGACGCCGAGCGCGGAGAGCACGTCGGCGCTGCCGCAGGCCGAGGAGACCGCACGGTTGCCATGCTTCGCCACGGTTGCACCGCCTCCTGCCGCGACGAGCGCGGAGACGGTCGAGATGTTGAATGTCCCGCAGCCGTCGCCGCCGGTACCGCAGGTATCGATGAGGTGATCGTCCTCGACGTGCAGCGGCGTCACGCGCTCGCGCATTGCCAGGGCCGCGCCGGTGATCTCTTCAGGCGTCTCCCCTTTCATCCGAAGCGCCACGAGCAGCGCCGCCTTCTGCGCGTCGCTGAGCGCGCCGTCCATCATCTGCGAGAAGAGCGCGTGCATCTCAACACGGTCAAGATGTTGACCATCGACGAGACGCTTGATCGATGCGGCGATCATCGCGCACCCCCCAGAAAATTGCGGATCAACTGATCGCCACCGGCCGTGCCGTAGGACTCCGGATGGAACTGGATGCCGAAGATCGGGCGCGTCGCGTGCGACACCGCCATGATCGAGCCGTCATCGCTCTCCGCATCGACGAGAAGATCCGCGGGGAGAGTCGCGCGCTCGACGATCAGCGAGTGATAGCGCGCGGTCTGCATCGGCGAGGAACAATCGCGGAACAGACGCGCGCCCTGATGCGTGAGGTTCGTGACCTTGCCGTGCACCGGCACCGGGCCGCGGATGACGCGCGCGCCGAACGCTTCGCCGATCGCCTGATGACCGAGGCAGACGCCGAGGAGGGGGATGGACGTGTTGGCGCGAATGAGCTCGACGACGCGGCCGGCGCGCGACGGCGTACCGGGACCGGGCGAGATGATGATCGCCCGCGGCCGCTCGGCGATCAGCGTTTCGGGATCGAACGCGTCATTGCGCACGACGCGCAGGCGTTCGCCCGCGATGCGTTCGATCTGCTGGACAAGGTTGTAGGTGAAGGAGTCGTAGTTATCGACGACCGTGATGGAGCCAAAGACGCGAGTCGAAGTGGGGCGTCGACTCGTTTACCTCGAGGTGAGCGTTCATGGTGGCGGGCAGTGTAGGACAGGCGCCCTCGCCTGTCCAGCACAGCCGCGATAGGCACAACCCTGACAGGCGAGGGCGCCTGTCCTACACGCCTATCCCATCTTCACCACATCGCCCGGCTCAGTCTGCTGCATCGTCAGCCGCAGTTTCGACGACTCGAGCGGAATCGCCTCGATCTGATCGAGTGCGCCGAGCTCCTTGCCGTTGCCCGACATCCGCTGCAGCTCTTCGCCTTTCGGCCAGAGGCGTGTGTCGATCGAGCGGATCGCAGCGTTGTACTTCTCTACCGTCTTCTGCAGAGAGGAACCGGTCTCCGCGATCAGCTCCATCACGCGGACGAAGCGATTGAAGAGCTCGACCCCCGCGTCGTGCATCTTCTTCGCGTTTTCCTCGGTGCGCTCCGCCTTCCAGCCTGTTGCCACTGCGCGAAGAAGAGGCAGAAGCACGGTGGGTGACGCGAGCACGACTTTCTTCTCCGCGGCGAAATCGAAGAGCGTCGGATCGCTGATGAGTCCCGCGGAGAGGAAGTGCTCGCCGGGGAGGAACATCACCGTGAAGTCGAGCGTGTCACCGACGGCAGCCTGATACTCACGGCGGCTGAGCGACTCGATGTGGCGGCGCAGCGTCTTCACATGCTGCGCGAGATACTCGCGCTTCCTCGCTTCGTCCGACTCGTTCGCCGCGGAGGTGTATTCGGTCAGCGGCACCTTCGCATCGATCGCGATCACTCGATGATTCGGCAGGTGCACGATCACATCGGGGCGCAGACGCCGTCCGTCATCGCCGAAGAACGTCTCCTGCGTCTCGAAGTCGCAGAACTCGCTCATGCCCGCGAGCTCGATGCAGCGCTTGAGCGTGTTCTCGCCCCATGAGCCGCGCACCGTCGGTGACTGCAGCGCATTCGCGAGCCGCCACGCTTCGCCCTGTTCCGACCCCTGCCCCGAACGCCGCGTCTTGATCCTCTGCTGCACTCCGCCATACCCCCCGGTTCCCCTCCCGCCCCACCTCCCCGGCGCCGCC